>JBEKUS010000004.1:0-67452 GCA_049514795.1 Occallatibacter sp. | reverse complement strand
GAAGACGCACCTCGCTTCGGCGAGCGGCTCTTGCTGGCTGCCCTCTGCGGTGAGTATACCCCATTGGCAACTCTTGATTCCATGATCCCGTCCCTGAGTTAGGGACGAGCGCCACCCGCGCGGGCGGGGCAATCCTCCGCAAGCAATTCCATTAACAGCGTTTGCGCGGATCGCTCCGGCTATAGCGGTTCCAGAGTTGACGCACCCAGAAGCCACTGAGGCGAAGTGGCTCTTTCCTTAAGAAAGAGCCACCTTGAACCACGCTCGCTATGGCACATTAACTCTGGAACCGCTCTAGACCACGCCGGCCATGTAAGCTTCCGCCGGATGCAGCGTCTCGGCCTTCGAGCCCGACTCGGCGAGCACCACCGGCGAAAGCGTGATGACCGGACAGGTCGCGTGGGCCAGCGTTTTGTAGACGACTCCATGCCGGGTGATGGCGGCAAACGCCGAGGCTCCATGCGCGCCGAGCACGATCAGGTCCGCCTGTTGCGCGCGGCTCTGGTACAGCAGCTCTTCGGTGGGATCGCCCGGAACCACGATCGTCCGGATCGCAATCTGACCCTGAAGCTTCAGAGGAATCAGCGCCAGCATTCCCGCTTCCACTTCGTCCAGCGAGCGCCCGGCCAGGAACTCCTGGCGCTCCTGCGGCCGGATGACGTGCTGCAGAATTAGGCGCGCCCCGTGGTGCTGGGCAGTAAGCTCCGCCGCGAACGCAACCACAACCGCGCTCGCCTCCTGGAGGCTGGCGGCGCAGAGAATGGTTCGCGTGGCGAAGTTGCGATAGCTCCCGTCAACTACCTCGGGTCCGATAATGTAGACCGGCGAAGTCGCCGAGCGCAACACCGCCTCGGCCACCGAGCCCACCAGCAGCTTTCCGATCGGGCCCGGCGAGTGGGTGCCCATCACGATCCGGTCGATCTCACGCTCCCGCGCGTAGGCCAGAATCTCGTCGGCAGGCAGACCCGGCCGCACCACCACCTCGCAGCTCAGGCCCGCCTCGCGCACGCGCCGCGCCAGCGGCTCCAGATGCTGCTTCTCGGTCCGCGCCGCGGCGGCGTAGTCGTAATAACGGACGCCCGAGGCCTCCGATGCGGCCACCACAAGCGTGTCATAGGCGTGAAAGAGGATCAGATCCGAACCGAACTCCCTGGCTTGCGCCAGCGCAAACGAAAAGGCTCTTTCATTTGCCGGAATCTCCGAGGCAAACAGGATCGTGGAAGGCTTGCTCCAGCCCGGCTTCAGTGCGACGGCCATGGGAACCTCCTTCAATGGCGGTGAAATGGTGTCAGCCCCAATGTCTTTTTCGCGGTGCCATGCCGCACATAACAAGGTGATCCGACTCACCTTATCTCGATTGGCCAGCGCCATTTCCCGCGCCGCGGCCTGCCGGCAAGGCCACTATGAAAGCAGGACGTGACGGCGTTCTCATCAAACAAGAGGATTGTGTTCCCGTTTCCCGCTTTTGTCCAGCGCAGGAAGAGCAACTCCAAACCGGAACCCCTAAAGTGATCTGAATCACAGCCCGTGCTGCCCGAAAACTGCTCTTCTAGATCGGAATCGTGGCCCTCGGGATCGCTTTTCCTGCTTGGGTCGGCCGGTCCGTTGACCCGCCGCCAGGCCATTTCTCAGGAGACCGTTCCTTCCCCGGGCGCTGAACCTGCTGGGGCGCCAGACTGCCGCGATTCGCTGGGAGGTTTCATGCGGCCGATGCACAACATTCCCGCCCGCGGCGGGATCGACTACGACGAATCGCCCTTCCTTGCCATCTGGGAGGTCACACAGTCCTGTGACCTGGCCTGCAAGCACTGCCGCGCCGCCGCACAACCCCTGCCGCATCCCGACGAGCTCACACATCAAGAAGGCAAGGCGCTCATCGACCAGATCGCCGCCATGAATATCCCGATCTTCGTCTTCACCGGCGGCGACCCGCTCAAACGCAAGGACGTCTTCGACCTGATCCGCTATGCCGCCCAGAAAGGTGTGCAGGTTGCCGTCACCCCCAGCGCCACGCCGCTTCTCACCCGCGAAGCCATGTTCCAGATGAAAGAGGCCGGCGTCGTGCGGCTCGGCATCTCTCTCGACGGCTCGACCCCTGAGATTCACGACGCCTTCCGCGGCCTGCCCGGCGCGTGGGCGCGCACCATCCAGGCCATCGAATGGGCCAACGAAGCGGGCATCCCGATTCAGGTGCACTCGACCATCAGCCGCCACAACGTCAACGACCTCGACAATCTCTGCAACCTGTTCGAGAAGCTCGCTATCGTCATGTGGAACGTATTCTTCCTGGTTCCCGTCGGTCGCGGCCAGCTCGACGACCTGCTCTCGGGCGACGAGTTCGAGCAGGTCTTCGGCAAGATCTACGAGCTCTCGCGCCGCGCCAACTTCCAGATCAAAACCACCGAGGCGATGCACTACCGCCGCTACCTCTTGCAGCACAACCTGGAAGAGCGCCGCGTCGGCCACGGCCACGGCCATCCGCATGGCGCCGCGTATGAAGCCGGCGCGCCCACCGCCGACGCCGAAACGCGGAACAGGAGCTGGGCCACGCGCCGCGTCAACGACGGCAAAGGCTTCGTCTTCATCTCCCACGTGGGCAACGTCTATCCCAGCGGATTCCTGCCCATCCACGCCGGCAACATCCGCGAGACGCCCCTGGCCGAGATCTACCGCAACGCGCCCATCTTCAAGGCCCTGCGCGACACGGGCCGCCTCGAGGGCAAGTGCGGCGCCTGCGAGTTCAAGGAGATTTGCGGCGGCTCGCGCGCCCGGGCCTACGCGCTCACCGGCGATCCCCTCGCCCAGGAACCCTGCTGCATCTACCAACCCAAGAACTGGGACCCCGAGCTGGAGCACCAGGCCGAAGCCTTCCGCCAGCCCGCCCCGGCGGGAACGCTAGTGACACTGTAGTTCTGGTTCCAGACATTCGCGTTCGCTCGATACCGAGCGCGTTACGATGGACGTGCATCTGAAGTGAAAGCAATGCCTCGTGCGAACGAACTCGCCGGCGGTGAGTCGATCCCGGCTCCTCCGATCCTTCCGCCCCGGATCAACGCCACTCGCACCATCGTTTCGGTACTCGGCATACTCCTCGCCATTGGCGGCATCGATCACGGCGCGTTCGAGACCCTGCAGGGCAACATAACGACTCCCGGCCTATTCATCCACTCCATCGGCCCGGGGCAACAGATGTGGCCATACGGCACGGAAGACGCGCTTACGCTGATTCCCAATTATCTGGCCTCGGGACTCGTCTCGATCGCGCTCAGCCTGGCCATCGCCCTCTGGTCCATCGGCTTCATTCATCGCAAGCACGGCAGCGCTGCCTTCCTCCTGCTCTGTATCGCGCTCTTTCTTTCCGGGGGTGGCGTCGCGCAGGTCGTTTTCTTCATGCTGGCCTGGGCCGTGTCGCTACGCATTCACAAGCCGCTGCGATGGCCGCAACGGTTGCTGCCGCGGCACGCCCTGTCCGCATTGGGCAGACTATGGCCTGCATGTCTCGCTCTGTTTACGCTGCTCTTTCTTGCCGCACTCGAGATCGCGATCGTCGGCTACGTGCCCGGCGTGAACAACTCTAATCTCGCGCAGCACATCTGCTGGTCGCTGCTTGCGATCGGGCTCGCCATCTTGATCGTCGCGATTAGTTCGGCGTTCGCACACGATTCGGCGCGAAACGAGTGAATGACGGGACGCGTTTCTCCATGTGTGATGGCCAGTGCAGGTGTGGGGCGTGGTGACGCTGCGGTTCCAGGCTGATCCGCACCCGCGAAGCGAGTTTACGCAAATTGCGTAAGTACTTACGCAACTTGCGTAAATGTCCATGGACGCGTATCCCGGCGCCGCTCTCAGTGCCCTGCCGCGTCCGCCTTGCCCTTGAAGCGGCTGTAGACAAACACTATGTAGCAGATGGCCAGCGCCATGCCGAAGGACCACCACACCAGCCCCACGGCCAGAGTGTGCGGGCCGGACAATGCGCGCGTCAGCGTGATGTCGTTGGTCGCGCCCGTCGTCGCCGGCAGTAGCACGGGATACACGCCCCAGCACGCACCTGCCAGCATGAAGAACAGGTACACGCACGAGGCGAGGAAGGCCTTCAGCGCCTGCCCCTTCCGGTTCCAGAGCCAGATTGCCGCCAGCGAGGCGACCACGCCCGCGGGCACCACGAACGTGACCGGGTAGTGGAAGTAGTTGTCGAGGCTCGCCGGGCGCACGGCGATGGTGGCGAAGAGGCTCACGACCGTAAGCGCGATCAGGATCAGCCACATTGGCGTGACCACATTGCGCGCACGCTGTTCCAGTTCGCCCGAGGTCTTGATGGTGAGCCACAGCGCGCCGTGCATCGTGAGGGCAGTGAGAGCCACCAGTCCGCCGATCACCGTGTACCAGTCGAGAATGCCGGGGTACGTTCCCGGCTGCCAGTTGGTCCACAGAGGAAGGAAGAAATATCCGCCGGCGCCGAGCGGCACGCCACGCAGCACGTTCGCCAGGGCCGCGCCGAAAAAGATGGTGAGCAGCGCGCTGGCCAGTCCGAAGACGCCGTCGAGCAGCGAGCGCCACACACCCAGGTCGAGATGGTTGCGCAGCTCAAGACTCACGCCGCGCAGCACCAGCAACCACAACACGATCATCAGCGGCAGATAGAAACCCGAGAAGGCCGAGGCATAGAGCAGCGGAAAGGCGAAATACAACGTGCCGCCGCCGGCCAGCAGCCATACCTCGTTGCCGTCCCAAACCGGCCCGATCGAAGCAAGCATTGTCTTTCGCTCAACCTCATTACGCGCCAGAAACAGGTGCAGCACGCCGACGCCCAGGTCGAAGCCGTCGAGGACCACGTACCCCACGATCATCACGGCGACCAGCCAGAACCAGAGAAAACCCATCATGACGACGGCTCCTTTTCCTCGATTCGTTCCACGTCCTCAATGCTTGCCGGCGGTTTCGGCGTTGCCTTCCGGCCCATTCGCAATCTCGCGATAGATCAGTACCGTGAACAGCAGTCCGAGCAACATGTAAAGCCCCATGAAGCCGAGCAGCGTAAATAACCCGTTGCCCGCCGAGACGGTGCTGGAATAGCCCTCGCTGGTGCGCATCAGCCCGTAAATAATCCACGGCTGCCGGCCCAGCTCGGCGGTCATCCAGCCGGCCGTGTTGGCGATATAGGGCAAGGGAAAGCTGAGCAGCAGCGCCCACAGCGCCCAGCGCGACGTAGTCAGCCGCCCACGCCACAGCAGGAACGCCGACACGGCCATGAGCAGCACGAACCATGTCCCCAGCCCAGCCATGATGTGGTAGGAGTAGTAGAGCAACGGCAGCGCAGTCGGCCACTGGTCGCGCGGAATCTGATCGAGCCCCTTCACCTCGGCCTTTGTGGTGCCATAGATGAGGAAGCTCAACACGTCGTTCACCACGATCGGATTGTCGATCTGGCCCGTCTCCTCGTTCGGCTGGCCGATCAGCACGATGGGCGCGCCGATCCCGGTTTTGAACAGGCCCTCCATGCCGGCGATGGCCGCAGGCTGGTAGCGCGCCACGTATCTACCGGCAAGATCCCCGGTCGGGAAGATAATGAGGATCGACGAGATCGCTCCCGCGATCACGCCCACCTCGAGAAATACTCGGCCGTACTCCTGCCGCCGGCCTTCCAGCAGATAGAACGCCCCCACCGCGCTCATCACGAACGCTGCTGTCACCACTGCGCCCGTCATATTGTGCATGTACTGGAGCAGTCCCCAGGGATTCAGCAGCAATTGCCAGAAGCTGACCACTTCGAAATGCCCGTCGGGCAGGCGGTCGTAGGCCACCGGGTGCTGCATCCACGCGTCGGTCACGATAATGAAGAAGCCTGAGATCCACGATCCCAGCCACACCATCACCGCCGAGAACCAGTGCATGCGCTTCGAGATGCGCTTCTCGCCATAGAGGAACAGTCCCAGAAACGCCGACTCGAGAAAGAAGCTGAACACGCCCTCCATGGCCAGCGGTTGGCCGATCACGCCGCCCGAGACCCTCGAGAACTGCGCCCAGTTGGTGCCGAACTCGAACTCCATGGGGATGCCGGTGACCACGCCGAAGATGAAGTTGATGGCGAACACGCGGCCCCAGAATCTCGCCGCGCGATCCCACGTTGCGTTGCCGGTGCGCAGCGCCACGGTCTTCAGCACCACGATCAGTAGGGCCAGGCCCATGGTGAGTTGCGGAAACAGATAATGGAAGGTGACAGTGAAGGCGAACTGCAGCCGGTGGATGATCTCGGCGCTCATCGAAAGACCTCCTGCTGCGGTCAGGGCTGAATAGCAAACAGGCAACACGCCCTGAATTGCAGGCTCATGGTTCAGCGAAGGAAGAACCGGTGCTCAAGAAAACCGGATAGAATGCGGTTTTCGGCTCTCTTCCCAACTTCAGTTCTTCCGGTGATTCGGATCACAAGCGGCATTCGGCCCGCGACTTGATTCTATCCCCATCGATTGCTCGCGCAAGTGCATCCAAAGAGAGACGCGAGCAGATGCTGTGGCGGGCGCTTTCGGCGCTACCGCTCGATTCCCTTTTCTGTATATTTGGTTGTTGCGGATTGCTGACAGCGTGAAGCGAGGTCGATCAATGCGGATTGCGGTCGTGGGCGGCGGCATTGCGGGACTGGCGGCGGCTTATGAACTCGAGACGGCCCGGGCGGCAGGAGCGCCCGTCGAATACACACTCTACGAATCCCGCCCCAGACTGGGCGGCTCGCTCGCCTCGGAAATCGTCAGCGGCGCCGTACTCGAGCGCGGACCCGATTCGTTCCTCTCGGAGAAGCCCGCCGCGGCCGAGCTCTGTAGAGAGTTGGGTCTCGGCGCCGACCTGCTGCCTTCGAACGACATTGCTCGCAAGACGTACATCGTCGTGCGCAATCGGCTGGTCGCGCTGCCCGACGGCCTCATGTTTCTCATCCCCACCAAGATCGTGCCCACCGCGCTGACGCGCTTGTTCAGCCTGCCGACCAAAGTCCGCATGGCGCTCGAGCTGTTGCATCCTCCGCGCCCGAACAACGGCGACGAGTCGGTTGCCACTCTGGTGGAGCGGCACTTTGGCCGGGAAGCTGTCGACCGCCTCGCCGATCCGCTGCTGAGCGGCATCTACGGCGGCGACGCCGCCCAGCTCAGCGCGCAAACCGTGCTGCCGCGCATGGTCGAGATGGAGACGAACTACGGCTCGCTCACGCGCGGAATGCTGGCCGCGCATCGCAAAATGCGTGCGATGGCAAAGAGCAAAGCGGCCGCGCAGCGGCCCGGCGGGAACGGCGCCGCCGGCGTTTCAATCTTTACTGCGCTCCGCGGCGGCATGAGCCAGTTGGTCGATGCGTTGACTGCACGGCTCGATCCGGCGAGCCTCCGCACGGAAACGCCGGTCAGCTCGGTTCGCAAAATACCGGACGGGTGGAGCATAGAGGCGAACGGCGCGGCGCAGGAGTTCGACGCGCTCATCATGGCCGCGCCCGCGTGGGCGGCCGCTGCTCTGCTGGCGCCGGTCGATCCCGTGCTCGGCAGCGAACTCGCCGCCATCCCCTATTCCTCGTCGATCACCGTGAACCTGATCTACGACGAAACGCAGCTCGGCCGCCTGCCCGAAGGGTTCGGCTTCATCGTTCCGGCCGTCGAGGGCCGCCGCCTGCTGGCCTGTACCTTCGTGCATCGCAAGTTCCTGGGCCGCACGCCGCCCGGCAAGGCCGTCTTCCGCGCTTTCCTTGGCGGCATGAGGCGCGAGGCGCTGATCGACGAAAGCGACGATGCTTTGCTCGCCATCGTCCGCCGTGAAATGAGCGAGCTTCTCGGAGCCAGGACGTTCAGCGCGGCGGCGGAACCCGAATTCGCCCAGGTTTCCCGTTGGCGCCGCGCCATGGCGCAGTACGCCGTCGGCCACAAAGGGCGGATGGCCCGCGTCAACGCGTGCGTCGCCGCGCTGCCCGGCCTGCGCCTCGCTGGCAACGCCTACGAAGGCATTGGCGTCCCCGACTGCATCCGGCTGGGTCGAAGATCCGCGCGGGAGCTGGTCGCGGAAGGTGCGAAGATCCCCGCCCCGGCGCTCTAACTCGCCTCACGCGGCGCGGTGCGTTTTCCCGCACGTATACTCGACTTGAGAGTATGGCCGCCCGCACCGACACATTTCTCGCCACGATTCTTGCCTCCACGCGCGCCACGCTGGCCGCGGCCAAGGCGCGCGTGCCGTTGTCGGAGCTGGAGCGCCGCGCCGCCGTGCATCACCCGCGCGGATGGGCCGCCGCTCTGCGCCGACAGGCCGTGATCGGTCCCGCCGTCATCGCCGAAATCAAGAAGGCCTCGCCCTCGAAGGGCCTCATCCGCGCCGACTTCGATCCCGCCTGGCTTGCCCGCCGCTATCGTGCCGGCGGAGCCGCCGCCCTCTCCGTTCTCACCGATGAACCCTACTTCCAAGGCAGCCTGCGCAACCTGGAGCGTGCCTCAGCCGCCGCGCCACTCCCCTGTCTGCGCAAGGACTTCATCGTCGACGAGTATCAGATCGTCGAAGCCCGCGCCCACCGCGCCGACGCCATTCTCCTCATCGCCGCCGCGCTCACCAATGCGGAACTGCGCCACCTGGCCCAGGTAGCCGACGGTTTTTCGCTCGATGTGCTGGTCGAAGTGCATACCACGGAAGAGCTCGATCGGGTGCTGGAAACGCTCGGTCAAACCGGCGCCAACGCCATCGGCGTGAACAACCGCGACCTCCGAACCTTCGACGTGAACACCGAAGCCTCGCTGGCTCTCGTGGACCGCATTCCCGCGAGCGCGGTTCGCGTCACCGAGAGCGGCATCTCCACGCCCGATGACATCGCGCGCCTGCGAGAGGCCGGGTTCGATGCGTTTCTTATCGGCGAGAGCCTGATGCGCCAGCCCGATCCAGGCGATGCGCTGGCCGCGCTGTTGAAGGGCGCGGCGGCAGGGGCTGCCTCACCCCGGCGATGATTGCAGTGATTGCACTCTCGCGGTAGACTGTAATCATTGCAATCACTGGAAGGCTCACTGTGGCAACCAATTTAATTGTCAGAAATGTCGAAGTCGAAATCGTCAAGTCTCTGAAAGAACAGGCCGCGCGCAATGGGCGCAGTGCTGAAGCGGAACACAGAGCAATTCTGCGCGAGGCCTTGCGTCGGCCCCGCAAACGCTCGTTTAGTGAAGTCCTGGCTTCGATACCCAATGTCGGCCGCGACTCCGACTTCGAATTCAGCCGGGACTAGGTATGTATCTTGTCGATACCAACGTTCTCTGTGAAAGACGAAAGGGGCGGAAAGCCGATCCCGGGGTGGTGGAATTCTTCCATCACGCAAAGAACGAAGTTTTTGTGCCGGTGCAGGTCGCAGGCGAAATAGAAGGCGGCATCGAGCGCCTGCGGCAGCGGGGCGACCATCCCCAAGCGCAGGCTCTTGAGAAGTGGTACCGATCTGTGCTCGCCGAGTTTCCCGAGCATTTTCTGGCGTTCGATCTGGAATCTGCCAAGATTTGGGGAATCCTCATTGGCGCAAACGAGCAGCACAGCATCGACAAGCAGATTGCTGCCATTGCACTCCTGCACGACTTCACCATCGTCACACGCAACACGACGCATTTCTCCGGCACGGGCGTCCGGTTTTTGAATCCTTTTCTCACTGATTCGCGATCGAAGCCGGTGAACTGAAAAATGAGCCTCTGGATCAAAATCTGCGGCAACACCTCTCTTGAGGACGCGCAACTCGCCGCTGAGGCCGGAGCCGACGCCGTGGGCTTTGTCTTCGCGCCCAGCCCGCGCCGCGTGACGCCCGCACAGGTCGCCGCCATCGTGCCGCATCTGCCGGCGTCGCTCGAAAAACTCGGCGTCTTTGTCGACTCATCCTTCAACGAGATCGCCTCGACCGTCGAGACCTGCGCACTCACTGGCGTGCAAGCGCACTGGGACGCGCCGCCCGAGCTGCCCGCAATGTTGCGCGCCCGGTTCGGGTCCAGCCTGCGCATCCTGAGTGTGGTCCACTTTGAACCTAAGGCCGCGACGAACGATGCTTCGGTCCTTCTCGATCCCAATATCGACGCAATCCTCGTCGATTCACGCACGGATACAGCCATCGGCGGTACCGGCCAGAGCTACGATTGGGCTTCCGCGCGCCGCGCACTCTTCGGCAAATTCGAACAACTGAAGTTGGTCGCCGCCGGCGGCCTCACGCCCGAAAACGTCGCCGAAGCCATCGCAGCGTTGTGCCCCTGGGGTGTCGATGTCGTCAGCGGCGTGGAAACCGCGCCCGGCCGCAAGGACCCCGCCAAGGTCCGCGCCTTCATCGCCAAAGCGCGCGCGGCGAGTGCCGCCAGGACTTAGCCGCAATCGGACTCAACGCCCACCCCGCAATGCCCGGCGATCCAGCCGTAAGAATCGCCGGTCTTTCACTGCGCGTCCACGTTGACCACAAGCTTTCCCCGGGCATGCCACGTCCCCTGAACCCGCATCGCTTCCGGGACTTCGATGAGCCTGTACCTCTTGTCGATTACGGGCTTCAGTTTGCCGTTGGCGAGCAGTTCCCCAATGAAAGACAGGTCTTCGCGGTTGGCCTTGGCCACGTACGTGACGAATTTCTGGCGCGAAAACCGGGAAACAAGAAGCGCCCCTATCAGGCCACCGAGCATCACCAGTAGCGACTTTGATCCAGCGAGAATTCCCGCCCCGACGTGAATGCCCTGTGGATTCAGGACACACTTGCAGGCCGAGAACGGGTGGTTTCCCGCGAGATCGAGAATCAGATCGTATCGCGCCGTACCCTTTGAAAAATCTTCCTGGGCATAGTCGACCACGCGGTCCGCACCGAGCGATCGCACCAGCTCCGCGTTCCGTGCGCTGCATACGGCGGTAACCTGCGCGCCGAAATACTTGGCGAACTGGACCGCGAATGTGCCCACGCCCCCCGATGCGCCGTTGATCAGGACGCTCTGCCCGGGTTGAATTTTCCCCCGATTGCGAAGCCCCTGCAGGGCAGTGAGCGCCGCAATCGGCGACGCCGCCGCATCCTCGAACGGCACGCTCTCCGGCTTTGCCGCCAATGCGGACTCGGGCGCAATCGCGTATTCCGCAAATGCTCCCCGGCACGCCCCGAAGACCGCATCGCCTGCCTTGAACTTAGTCACGCCGGACCCGGCAGCTTCAACGACCCCGGCAACATCCACCCCAGGCACCTTGAGCTTGCGCACGCCAAACAGCAGACGGGCGAGGGCGGGCCCGCCTTTCATCAGGTGGTAATCCAGCGGATTGACCGCTGCCGCGTTGACCTTGATCAGGACTTCCGCTTCTTTTGGCGTTGGCTTCTCGATCTCCTCGCAGGTCAGGACATCCGGGGGACCGTTCTTGCGATACACAATTGCCTTCATCTGGCGCCTCGCTCAATGCTGCTACGAGACTCGCCCGCACAAGGTTCACGCAAGTCCATCCGTCACATGCGCACGTGACGGTTTTCTGACGCGGGCCCCCTCCGGCAAAGATCGCGAAGGACCCGCTTCCTCGCTGCTCCTGTAAACTGAAGGGTTCCCTTCAACCGGGCAATCGAGCGGGAGCTCGTCATGGCGTCCATTATTCTTCCGGCAAATCCGTCCGAGCCGCGGCCCGGGCGCTTCGGCGTCTACGGCGGGCGCTACGTGCCGGAGACCCTGGTCGCTGCGCTCGACGAGCTGGAGCGCGAATACGGGGCCGCCAAGGCCGACGCCGCCTTCCAGGCCGAGTTGAATGCCCTGCTCACCGACTACGCCGGCCGCCCCACGCCGCTCACTTACTGCAAGCGCCTCACCGAAACCCTCGGCGGCGCGAAGATCTACCTTAAGCGTGAGGACCTGCTCCACACCGGCGCGCACAAAATCAACAACGCGCTCGGCCAGGGACTGCTTGCCAAACGCATGGGCAAGAAGCGCATCATCGCTGAAACCGGCGCGGGCCAGCACGGCGTGGCCACGGCCACCGTCTGCGCTCTGCTCGGCCTCGAGTGCGTCGTCTACATGGGCGACGTCGACATGGAGCGCCAGGAACTGAACGTGCTCCGCATGAGGCTGCTTGGCGCTGAGGTGCGCGGCGTGTCTTCGGGCTCGAAGACGCTCAAAGACGCCATCAGCGAAGCCATGCGCGACTGGGTCACGAACGTGCGCACCACGTACTACTTGCTCGGCAGCGCTCTTGGCGCCCACCCCTACCCGACCATGGTGCGCGACTTCCACCGCGTCATCAGCCGGGAGATGAAGCAGCAGATCCTCGAGAGGGAAGGCCGCTTGCCCACTGCGGTCATCGCCTGCGTCGGTGGCGGCTCGAACGCCATCGGCGCATTCTACGAATTCCTGAATGATCGCCAGGTGCGGCTGATCGGCGTCGAGGCCGGAGGGCGCGGAACGGCGCTCGGCGAGCACGCCGCCCGCTTCCAGGGCGGTGCGCCCGGGGTCCTGCAGGGCGCCTATTCTTACGTGCTCCAGGACGACGACGGCCAGATTGCGCTCACGCATTCTGTCTCCGCGGGTCTCGACTACGCTTCCATCGGCCCCGAGCACGCCGCCCTGCACGACTGCGGCCGCGCCGAGTATGTTTCGCAGGACGATGCCGCCGCGCTCGACGCCGTGGTCAAGCTTGCCCGCACCGAGGGAATCCTCCCCGCGCTCGAAAGCGCTCACGCCGTCGCCGAGGCCATCCGCGTCGCTCCCACGCTCAGCCCGCGTGAAATACTTGTAGTCAACCTCTCCGGGCGCGGCGATAAGGACATGGGCATTTTGGCCCGCGAGCTGAAGCTCTAGAGGGCGATAGACTTCCATGCCGATCCGCTTCGATCACAAGCCGGGCCTTATCGCCTATTTGACCGCCGGAGATCCGTCTCTCGACGCCACCCGCGAGATCGCCCTCGCGGCCATCGACGCCGGCGCCGATGTGATCGAACTCGGCGTGCCCTTCAGCGACCCCCTCGCCGACGGCCCCATCATCCAGCGCGCCAGCGAGCGCGCGCTCGCCCATGGCACGCGGCTCAGGGATGTTCTCTCGCTCGCGCGCGAGATTCGCGCCGCTCGCCCCGCGGCCGGCCTGGTGATCTTCAGCTACCTGAATCCCATCCTCCGCTACGGCCTGGGCAAATTCGCCGACGATGCCGCCGCTGCGGGCGTGGATGGCGTCCTGGCCACCGACATGATCGTCGAAGAGGCCGCCGAGTATCTGGCCGAGCTGGACCGCGTGGGTCTTGCCCCCATCTTTCTCGCCGCGCCCACCAGTCCCGATGCGCGGCTCGAGGCCATCGCCAAGGCCTCCGAAGGTTTTGTCTACGCCATTTCACGCGTGGGCGTCACGGGCACGCAGAAAAGCGTGGCTGCCGACGCTGCGGCGCTGGTTGCGCGCATTCGCCGATGGACCCGGCTGCCGGTCGCCGTTGGGTTCGGCATCAGCAACGCGCAGCATTTCGCCCAGGTGGCGGAGTTCGCGGATGCCGCGGTGGTCGGCAGCGCAATCGTCGAGCTGGTGGAACGCTCGACACCCGGCGATGCGCCCGGCGCGGTGGCTCGATTTATCAGGGGCCTGCGCTTGCCGCAAGAGGCGCTGGCCCGGTGAGAAGACAGCTTCTGGCCTTTAGCTTCTAGCTCCAGGCATTTTCAGTATCGGACTGGGCCGCGTAGGCTTGCGCCGGCGGGACGGGGCTGGTGGATGGAAGCCAGGAGCTATTCGCTTGCCGTTAGAGGACGCAATGACCATCGAAGAACTGCGAATCCGCATCGATGCCCTGGACCGCCAACTGGTCGAGTTGATCAGCGAGCGGGCCCGTGTGGTGCAGATCATCGGCCATCTCAAGGCCGCCACTTCGCTTCCGGTCTACGAGCCGGACCGCGAAAAGGTCATCTACGCCAACGTGCGCGCGGCCAATAAAGGCCCGCTGCCCGACATCGAGTTGACGCATATCTACGAGCGCATCATCGACGTGATGCGGGCATTGCAGAGAAACGAGCTGGCCAGTGAGAGAACCGCCCAGGCCGCCCTGAAGGAGGGCGGGCTTCCCGGGCACGCCGCGGGCGCTACTGCAAAACCAGAGTAGGTGTATCCCGGAGCCACCAAAGTCAAGTCGCTGCGACCAACAGGGAGCAGCGACCTTGATTAGAGTAGAACAGGACACAGCAACTCTGGTTTTGCCGTAAGACGCCCGAGACAGGGAATTGACCATGATTGTCGCAATGCAGGAAAAAGCCGCCGAAGAACAGATCGATGCCGTCATCGACGCCATGGAAGAAGCCGGCGTACACGTGCATCGCACCACGGGAGAGTTCCAGACGATTCTGGCCGGCGTCGGCCCCACCGCCGGCCTCGACCTGACCAAATTCGAAATGCTGCCTGGCGTGCTTCACGTGCACCGCATCAGCGCGCCCTACAAGCTGGCCGGCCGTGCATGGCGCTCTGAAGACACGGTCATCGCGTTCCCGAACGGCGCTGCCATCGGCGGCCAGCAGGTCGCGGTCATCGCCGGGCCGTGCGCCGTCGAGAATCGCGAGCAGATCTTCTTGATCGCCAAATGCGTGAAGGCGTCCGGCGGTGGCTTCCTGCGCGGCGGCGCTTACAAGCCGCGCAGCTCGCCGTACTCGTTCCAGGGCCTCGGCATTCCCGGCCTCGAGCTGATGCGCGAAGCCGCCGACGCCAACGGTCTTGCCGTCGTTAGCGAAGTCATGGAGATTGCCCAGATCGAGCCCATGCTGCCGCTCGTCGATTGCTTCCAGGTGGGCGCGCGCAACATGCAGAATTTCAACCTGCTGCGCGAGCTGGGCCAGGTGCGCAAGCCCATCCTTCTCAAGCGCGGCATCGCCGCCACCGTCGAGGAATTGCTTCTTTCGAGCGAGTACATCCTCTCCGGCGGCAACTACGAAGTCCTGCTCTGCGAGCGCGGCATCCGCACCTACGAGACCTCCACGCGCAACACCATGGACATCGCGGCCATCCCGGTGCTCAAGAAGCTCTCGCACCTGCCCGTGGTCGCCGACCCTTCGCACGGCACGGGCCGCCGCGACATGGTCGCAGCCATGTCCAAGGCCGCTGTCGCCGCGGGAGCCGACGCCCTGCTCATTGAAATCCACCCCAACGCCGACAAAGCCGTCTCCGATGCCGCGCAGACCCTCTACCTCGACCAGTTTGAGAAGCTGGTCGAAGAGCTGCGCGCGCTCGCCGCGGCCGTCGGACGAACGCTGTAAGATGAAGCGAGTCAGTAAGTCGGCAAGTCAGTCTGCGGCATTGATATGTATAGCGCTGACTTGCAGACTCGCTAACTCGCTGACTTGCTCATCATGATCGACCGCATCTCCATCCTCGGCCTTGGCCTGCTGGGCACATCGGTGGGCCTTGGCCTGCGCGCCGCGGGCTTCAAGGGCACGATCGTTGGCTGGAACCGCAGTCCCGAGCCGGGCCGGCTCGCGTTCAAGATGGGTGCGGTCGACTCCATCGCCACCGACCCGATTGATGCCGCACACTCGAGCCAGGTGACGGTTCTCGCCGTGCCCATCTACGCCACGCTTGATTTCATGGAGAAGCTGGCCGGCGTGCTCGGTTCCGAGCACCTGGTCACCGATGTGGGCAGCACCAAGCGCCTCATCTCAGAGGCAGCCGCTCGCCTCTACAACACGCCCGAGCGCGCGGCGTTTCTTCCCGGCCACCCCATGGCGGGCAAGGAGCGCGGCGGCGCGGCCCTGGGTGACGCTGACCTCTTTCGCGACGCGGTCTGGCTCTTCACCGACGATCCCGCCGCCCATCGCTCGCCCCGCTCGACCACGCTCGTCAATGGCTGGCGCGAATGGGTCGTTGCCATGGGCTCGAAGACCCTCGATCTCGACCCCGTCCGCCACGACGAGCTGGTCGCGTGGGTCAGTCACCTGCCGCAGTTCACGGCCACGGCGCTCAGCGCTCTACTTGAAGAAGAAGTCGGCAACGCCCCCGAGCTGAAAGATGTGGGTGGCCGTGCGTTGCGCGAGATGACGCGCCTCGGCGCAAGCCCCTTCTCGATGTGGCGCGACATCGCCCACACCAACACCGAAGCTGTGGAGCGCGCCTTGCTGGCGCTTGAGCAACGCCTCGCCCTGCTGCGCGAGAACCTTCGCACGCCCGAGCTGCGCAGCCAGTTCGAGCAGGCAAACCGGTTCCGGCGGGAGTAAGTCCGGCCCGGCTCGGCAAAAGAGAGCTGCTATTCCGCCTCGTTTGTCTTTTCGTTGCCCCGCGCCAACGCAGATGCGGATCCGGAAGGATCGCGTCCGCCCCGCCTATTCCGCCGTCTCTGCTGGTTTCGCTTCCGCTTCCGGCTCCGCCGCAGCCGGCAGATTCACCGGGTCCACCGCCTCCAGCCCTTCTGCCTTTGCCGCTTCCAGCAGGCTGCCGGAAGCGGAGACAAAGGTGATTCCGATGCTGGGGAACATGTCGCGGGCAGTGAGGGCGGCGCCCAGTTGCAGCGCTTCGGGCCAACGCAGCGAAGTGCGATCCAGGAGTTGCCGCGCCGCCTCCAGCACGCCGGGATTCAACGGTTGCTGCACCATGCGCGCCGCTTCGATCCTCAGATGCTCGAGCGCCGTCGCCGCCGCCTCGGGAGCGATCTGTCCGGCCCGCTCACGCCGCCGGATGGCCGCATAGACTTCAAGCGGAGTGGAAGCCGAGATTAGCTTGCTGTTGTCCTCGACGTTCTCCATTAGCCGGATCAGAGAATCGGTGCCGGGCTCGCGGACAAACAGCTTGGCGAATGCCGTCGCCTCGAGAAAATATAGGCTCACTCGTCCCCCCGTTCCTCGTCGATGGCCACTCCGACAGGTTCACCTTGCATCTCGACCGGATGGAACCGTTGTGCTTCCTCGGGAATACCGGCCTCGGCGCGGTTGAGACGGATCGTGGTTGTGGGATAGGCTGGGGTCTTGGGATTCGCGATCTTGCTGGTCAGCACCGTGCCGCGCTGGATTGCCTCGGCCAGCACCGCCTGCCGCGTATCCGGATGCTGATTCCACCGGAAGGCCTTGCGCGGCAGGAAGGAGTCCCGGAACCACTTGAGAGCGATGAACGCATGGCCCCCGCGCTCCGCCTCGGCCAGTGCCGCGCACAGTTCCTTCACGCGCGCATCCATGTCGGCGGGCATCGTCAGCTCTTCCGGTTCTTCGTCCTGTCCTGCGGTCCGGGCGGCCGCGGCGCGCGGTGCGCGGGTCACACGCGGCGCCGGCTCCTCGCCATCGGCGCGCTCAAAATAGATTCGAACCTCGTCTTCTTCTGGAGACCATGTTTCGGCCGGGGCGTTGCGCCGCTTGCTGCGGCCGTCCCCGCTGCAGAGCTCCACAATTGCCTGGTATCCCTGAGGCGCCAGAAACCGCAATGCCCGCGTGAAGCCGGGATCCTGCGAATAGGCCAGCTCGTTCAGCGCTTCTTCGATGATCTCCTCCGCGGCGGGAATGGTCAGGCTTCCATTCTCTGCGCTGGTGTGCGCGGATCGCGTCGATTTCATGACTTCATCTCCTCATGCTGCCGCAGGCCGCGCCGGGGCTAGCAGAATCTCCGGCCGGTGGCTCTTCCCGGCTCGGTGCTGCTCCGCGTGCATCATTCAGCAGGCTTTGCTGCAAGAGTTGCCGAACGCTCTGTGGAATGAGGAAGACAGGCTACGATTCCTCTATTCTGAGCAATATGAATGCGATATCAAAGTCGCGCCAGCCGGGTCAGTAAGCGCCTTCATCTATCCAACCAGCAGGGTTTTGGCCCACTAGATTACGCGTGGCGTCAGTTAGAAATCCATATTATGCACGATCCTCTGGCGTGACAACTCCTATTTACCCTCCACCTCATGAGGAACTGTTGGCTAGATTGAGTCCCTGCGGCCTCAAACGTTTGAGTTGTTTCTCGCCGGATCGCGAAGCCCGCCTCTCCGCTCCCCGCGCCGTCGTTTTTGGGATTGCCACTCGCTGAACTTCGTAGAATGGTTTCCATGCGCCGTTGTTTGCAGTTTTTCTTGGTTTGCTGCTTGCTATCTCCCTTCCTGCACGCCGACGGCCAGCCTTTCGATCTCTCCGGTCCCAAAGTCGACGTCCACGTGAAGCGTGGCGACGTGACCCTTCCCATCGCCGAGGTGCCGAACCTGCTGCCGGGGGACCGGCTCTGGGTTCATCCCGAGCTGCCGGAAAGCCAGGCCGCCCACTTCGTCCTCGTGGTCGCCTTCCTCCGCGGTTCCACCAACCCCCCGCCCCCGGAGTGGTTCACGCGCGTCGAAACCTGGACCCGTGAGGCGCGTGAGGAGGGTGTCTTCGTCACCGTCCCCGATGAGGCGCAGCAGGCGCTGCTTTTCCTGGCCCCGGAGACGGGCGGCGACTTCAACACCTTGCGCGGCGCGGTTCGCGGCCGGCCGGGTTCCTTTGTGCGCGCCGCCCAGGACCTGCAGGCGGCGAGCTGGGAGCGGATGCGGCTCGAGTCGTATTTGGCCGCCGTGAAGGTCAGCTCGCAGTTCGATCCCGCTCTGCTGAAGAAGCGCACCGAGATGGCGGCCCGCAGCCTCGGAATCAAGATCAACGAGAGCTGCTTTCTGAAGCCCTCTGACCAGCAGGCCTCCTGCCTCTCGCAGAACTCCGAGGGCATGGTTCTCGACGACGCCAATGCGCAGTCGCTGGTGAACCAGTTGGCCAGTGGTTCCACGCTCGATCTGATGAACCAGCTCAGCTACTCGACGATGGGGGGTGGGGGAGCCTATAGCCCGTACATCGGCGCAATCGTCGACACGGCAAAGATTCTCGCCTCGCTGCACACCGCGCATTTCCAGTACATCCCTGCGTTGGCCCTGCCTACGCTCGATAGCCTCAACCTGCGTCTGAACATGCCGCCTTCCTTCCGCAATCCCCAGTCCGTGGTCGTGGTTGCGCTGCCTCCGGTGGGGCCCGCCGCGCCCGAACCGCTCCGTCCCGCCAACCCCGAAGCGAGCTTCTGCGCCCTCAAGCCGGGTCTGGTGCTTCCGGCCGAGGGAGCCCCGCTTGTCTTTGCTGCCCAGTTGGCTCACGACCTCGCACTGCACGTGGAGGGCGGTGGCGATACGAAAGGCAACGATCTCGACATTCCGCTCGTCGCCGATGCGGCCCGGGGAGGATTGGTTCCTGCCGAGCGAGTTCCTTTGCTGCCGGTCGGCGAACTGGCCGGGGTGGTGCGCGGCAAGTGGGGCTTCGATGCCTGGGAAGGGCCGAACTACAAGCTGATCTCCGCGCAGGCCGGCATATGGGCGGTGGCCGCCGCGGATCAGTCGGCTCTGGTTGTGGGCCGAGACGACCTCATCCACGTCGCTGGCAAGACTTCGGATTGCGTGGCGGAAGTGAAGGCGGCAATTGGTGAAAACCGCCCGATCGCTCTCGACTGGAAATCGGCGAAACCTGGCACGCTGGAGATCGCCCTCCCTCTCAAGGATTACGGACCGGGGTCAGTCGACATCGAGATCTACCAGTACGGATTGTCCGCGCCCGATCGCCTGTCGATGGTTGCCTACGCCGCGGCGGCATCGCTCGACAGCTTGATCCTGCGGCCCGGCGACTCGACCGCTCTGCTCCGCGGCACGCGTCTCGACGAAGTGGCGAAGGCGCAGATCGACGGCCTGTCGTTCGCGCCCTCGGCCCTGAACCGCGTCGAGAACCTCGATCAGTTACTGATGACAACGGCGGGGTCCACCTCGAGCCTGGAACCCGGCGGGACGTACCTAGCCTGGGTACAGTTGAAAGATGGCCGGATGCTCAAAACGCCGGTGACCGTCGATCCGCCGCGCCCGCAACTTGCGCTGCTCAGCAAGGGAGTTCAGCCCGGCGCTGCCGTGCCGCTTCTGCCCGTGCAATGGGGGAGTCCCGACGATCTGCCAGTCGAGGGCAAACTGGTCTTCTTCCTTCAGTCCAAGGTGCCGTTGAATTTCCCGCGCGACGAGAAGGTAGAGCTGGCCGGCGAAGACACCGGCTTCGACACTACCCTGTCGCTCGACGACGGCAGCTTGATGCTTGAGGATGCGCACACGGCGGTCGCCAGCATCGAACCGCTGGCCCGGTTTGGCTCTTCGGTCTTCGGGCCCGTGCACGTGCGCGCCGTCTCTGCCGATGGCGCGGCTGGCGACTGGGTTCCGCTGGGCACGTTTGTGCGGCTTCCCTCGTTCAAGGACCTGCGCTGTCCGCGCGCTCCGGCGAAGCCGTGTGTCTTGAGCGGAAGCGATCTCTTCCTGGCCGCGGCGATTGCCGCCACCCCGTCGTTCGACGGCTTCACAGAGGTGCCGCTGCAGTTTACCGGCGGGCAGCTCGCCGTTCCGCACCCCGCGAACGGCGTTCTCTACCTCAAGCTGCGCGACGACCCGGCCACCGTGCAGATGCTCACCATGCCGGTGACTGCCATCGCTCCGGCCAAAGACGTCTCTGCCCCGGATTAGAGACCCAGGTTTCCTCTCTTCTGGCGGGCTTGGGAATCGAGCAGAAGAGCGGACCACATCGGAATCAGCGAACAAGAGGCTGCCATCGGCCCGGCCACCCCGAATCCGGCACGGGGTATGCCTGTTTGGAGCCTGCCGCCGCCGGCGCCAGTCGATTCTCAGTCAAAGCGCTTTCTGAATTCTCCTTGATATATCCCTTGGGTCGCATCCCTCCGATTCGTCCCGTGGAAATGAGGGATCTCCGATAGAGAAAGGTCTCGGGGAGGCGGCGAGAGGCCTGGGTCACAGCGAGGAGATCGCGGACCGAAGAAGAAGTGGCGGCCGCGGAAGCCGGATCTCGGCGGGTCGAGACCGGAATGCAAGGGCCAGGCGCGTAGCGCGGTGGATGAAAGCGCGGATAACCGCCGGCGAATTTCGCGGCTTGCACCGTCCCATCCTTTGCGCGAAGAACGCGCCAAGGTTGAGGCAGCGAAGATCGATAGCGATCTACTCCACCCCGGAAGACCGGAACCCGAGGGGACAGGTTGCCCGCGAAGAAAAGCAACCGCAGATTCTTCGACTCCGTCGCTTCGCCGTTCCGGTTCGCTCGATCGCTCAGAATGACACATCCAAGAGAAGAGCCTTGAGGTGATTTACCGTCTCAATCGGTCGGCGCTGGGGTTTGACCATCGCGGATGCGAAAGCGGCGGAGGCGGCCGACCAGCGAGGCGGGGCCGCTGACGGTGAGACGGACGAGGTTGCCTTGGTATTCGCGCGAGTGGACGATCATGCCTGCTTCGATGGCGGCGAGTGCGGCGCCCTCGTGCTGCGGGACGCGCAGATCGGCGTCGACAATGGGATCGGACTGGAGAGCGGTGTCGATGGCCGCGAGCAGACCGGGGAGGCCTTCGCCTGTGATCGCGGAAACGGCAACCACCGCGTCGTGGGAGCCAATACCTCTTGGATCTAGATATGAGCGGGATAAAAGAACCGCGCGCTGGTCTTCGGGGAGCAGGTCGATCTTGTTGAGCACTTCGATGCGGGGCTTGGAGAGGCTTTCGAGTTCGCCGAGGACTTTCTCGACCTGCGCTTTCTGCTCGTCGCCGTAGGTGGAGGAGGCGTCGCGAACGTGGAGGAGGACTTCGGCCTTCTCGACCTCTTCGAGCGTGGCCCGGAAGCTGGTGACGAGCGTATGGGGCAAGTTGCGGATGAAGCCGACAGTGTCGGACAGAAGCACTCGTCGGCGGCTGGGCAGCTCGACGGCGCGCAGCTTGGGGTCGAGAGTGGCGAACATGCGCGACGACGAGAGCACCTGCGCGCCGGTGACGGAGTTGAAGAGAGTGCTTTTGCCGGCGTTGGTGTAGCCGACGAGGGCGACTGTGGGGACGGGAACGGCTTCGCGGCGCTGGCGCTGCTGGCGGCGCACGCGGCGGACGGATTCGAGGTCGCGCTTGAGCTGATCGATGCGGCGCTGGATGCGCCGGCGGTCAGTCTCGAGCTGAGTCTCGCCGGGGCCGCGGGTGCCGATGCCGCCGCCGAGTTGCGACATGGCTTTGCCGCGGCCAGTGAGGCGGGGGAGCATGTACTCGAGCTGGGCGAGTTCGACCTGGAGCTGGCCCTCGCGGGTGCGCGCGTGCCGGGCGAAGATGTCGAGGATGAGCTGGGTGCGGTCGAGGACGCGGCAGGGCAAAGCGGCCTCGAGGTTGCGCAGTTGCGTGGGCGAGAGATCGTGGTCGAAGAGGACAAGGTCGGCTTGGGTGGACGCCGCGACGGCGGCGATTTCCTCGACCTTGCCGGAGCCGATGAGGGTGGCGGGATCGGGACGGACGTTGCGCTGGCAAACCTCGGCAGCCACCTGGCCGCCAGCGCTCAAGAGGAGCTCGCGGAATTCGGCGAGTGAGTCTTCGGGACCAAGGCCGGGAAGCGAGGACGCCTGCGGGCGGAGTGGGGAGGGAGATGCAACTCGATCGACCGCGGACTCGGCCAAAGCGGTCGCGCCGGAGCGCGGAGCAGGTTTCGCCAAGCCCCTGATGCCCTGGCGACTGCCGCGGGAACGGGTCTCAAGGTCGACGGAAACGAGGATGGCCCGCTCAGGCCGGCCGCCCGATCGACCGAGATCCGCTGTCGAAGCACTCATTTCAACCCGCCAGCAACGAAGAGCCGCCGCCCCATCCAGAAGGCACAAATCCCCTCACCAGGGCCCGGTCGCCAGAGCGCCGGAGGCACTGCGGTGAAGCCGTTCCTGCGCGCCATTCCCTCCAAATCCGGGGAGGCTCGGCCACTAATGCTACTCAGCGACCTGAGAGATTGGCTGGACGGGCGACGGGACGGGAGACGGGCCGATACCCGACGTCACAGCAGCCTGGCGATGTTCGTTGTGGATCACGCTCCGGTTGCTTACCACGGTTGAGATCGCGTGTTTGAAAATCAACTGTTCCTGGCTATTGTTCTCCAGGAGCACGGAATATTTGTCGAAGGACCGGATCTTCCCCGTCAGCTTGACGCCGCTGACCAGATAGATCGTAATCGGGGACTTGTCCTTTCGAACCGTGTTCAGAAATGTGTCCTGAATGTTTTGTGCCGGCTTGTTCTCCATGTGCCGATCTCCTGCTTTCTTTTGAAGTTGTGCCCTGCCGTTCTTTCGATGAAGTTCAACTCCGCGGAGGAGGCCCGGGAACCCCCGGCGCCAGATAATCCCCGCAATGGCTCAACTTTATAGACATTTGCGATCCATTTCAACTCCGCGAAAGGGTTAACACTCGAGTCAATCTGAGTGGGTCTCGGGCTGTTGACCGGGGCTCGCTCGGGGAGTATTCACTGTTTATTGAATGAGATAGCGTGATAAACGGGTGTCTGGAGGCGGGCCTGGGCGACACTGGACCTTCGCGCCACGGGACGGCCGGGGACGGCTCGGGACTCACACGGGACAAGGGGGATTCGGCGGCTGATAGCATCAGTGTGTGCAAGAAACTGCCATTCCGGCGCGCGAGGCGGCCCGAACCGCTGGAACGGCGCAAACGCCCGTCCCGATGCTGGACCTGAGACGCCAGTACCAGCCGATCCACGAGGAACTGCTGGCTGCTTTGGGACACGTGCTTGAGACGCAGCAGTTCGTGCTGGGCGAGCAGGTTGCGGCGTTCGAGCGGGGAGCGGCAGAGCAACTGGGCGTGGCGCACGCGTTGGGATGCTCTTCGGGCACGGACGCGCTGTGGCTGGCGCTGGCCGGGGCGGGGATCGGCCCGGGCGCAGTGGTTGTGACGACACCGTTCAGCTTCTTCGCATCGGTAAGTGCGATTCTTCGCGCCGGGGCGGCGGCGCTTCTGGCGGACATCGATCCGGCTGGCTTCAACCTGTCCCCGGCGGCCGTGGAGAGGGTGCTGGAGGGCAAGCGCGGGGCAGGCGTGGGGGCGATTCTGCCGGTGCACCTGTACGGGCAATGTGCAGACTGGACGGAGTTCTCGCGGTTGGCGCGGGAGCGCGGGCTGACGCTGATCGAGGACGCCGCGCAGGCTTGGGGCGCGGAATGGAAGGGAACGAAGGCCGGCGGGTTGGGAGACGCGGCCGCGTTCAGCTTTTATCCGACGAAGAACCTGAGCGCCGCGGGCGATGCGGGGATGGTGACGACCAACCGGGACGACGTGGCGGAGCGGGTGAAGATGCTGCGCCAGCACGGGATGCGGCGGCGCTACTATCACGACGAACTAGGCTGGAACACGCGCATGGATGGATTCCAGGGCGCGGTGCTGACGGTGAAGCTGAAGCACGTCGGGGCGTGGAATGAAGCCCGGCGGGCGCTGGCGTCGCGATACAGCACGCTGTTCGCGAAAGCGGGACTCGCAGACGCAGGGCCGTATCCCGACCGCGGCGTGGTGCTGCCGGGCCAGACGCCGGACGCCAAGCATGTGTGGCACCAATACGTGATCCGCGTGGCGCGGCGCGACGCACTGCAGGAGTTTCTGGCGGCCCGCGGGATCGGGTCGGAGATCTATTATCCCGTGCCACTGCACATGCAGGAGGCCCTGAAGAGCCTGGGGTACGCAGAAGGCGACTTCCCCGAGGCAGAGCGCGCGGCACGCGAAGTACTGGCGCTGCCGATCTTCCCCGAGTTGCGCGAGGACGAGCAGGAGACGGTGGTAGCGGCGGTGGCGGAGTTCCTGAGCTAGGCGGGTTGCGAAGATTCTAGGCGGTGGCGGAGTTCCTGAGCTAGGCGGGTTGCGAAGATTCTAGGCGGTAGCGTCCCGTGTGACGCATGTCTGGGATCAAGTGGCGGAACAGATAAACAAGCTTCATCCAGCCCGATGTCTCGATCAGGATGAGCACTCCCCATAGATCACTGTGTTTTCCGCGGTAGCGGTCCTTCCAATGCAGGATTACAAGAACATAGACGTAAATGAAACCCGGCAAAATAAATAGAACCCCGGCGACCCCGCAGATGATTTGCACAACATCCGAGGTCAGGTAGGCCGCAACAAGCAGAGGCAGGCCAATGAGAACTAACCAGCTCAAGAGACGGAGATTTCCGAACCGTTTTTCCCATTTCTTGTCCATGCAGGAATCCTACATCAGCCTTTCTGTTCCAATTGCCTGCTTTGCGCCAATTTCCGACGCATAGATAGATAACAGAGACCTTGACGAGCCTTCGGAGAATCTGATCTCCCGTTACCGCGCCTTCACCTCGACGTGCGAGGCCGATTCAACAAACGTGGCAATGGCTGAATGATCGAGATCGCCTTTCTCATCGGCGATGAGGGAGGAGAGCATCTGCTGTACCTGCGCGGTGAGCGGCAGGAAAACGTGGTTTGCCTCGGCGGCCTGGAGTGCGTTGTGGAGGTCCTTTTGATGAAGCAGGATCCTGAAGGATGGGGCGGCCGATGATGCCGAGGACGACGAATCCAACGGTGGCTGTCGTTTGCCTCCGAGGCGTCGAATTTAAGATGAAAGCGTGCGCAACTATTTCAACTACTTTACGGAGATCGAAGAGCGCTTCCAGCAGCGCAGAGGATCGATTCTGCTGTTGTCGACGCTGGATTGGGCGTTGATCGAGACGTGGCGCGAAGCGGGGATTCCGCTGGAGGCGGCGCTGCGCGGCATCGATGCGGCGTTCGACAAATACGAGTCGCGGCAGAAGCGGGGTCGGATGCAGCGGATCAACGGGCTGGCTTGGTGCGCGCAGGCGGTGATGCAGGCGGCGATAGAGATGAACGAGGCGTCGACGGGGTCGGCCGAGGAGGCGGCAGCGCCACGGGAATCTGGATTCGAACACGAGCGCGTGGCGGGACACCTGATGGCCGCAGCGGAGGTGTTGGAAGCCGCGAAGGTTGCAGAGGATGCGTGCCGCGCAACTGCGGCGAGGCTCCGCGAGCTGGCGGCGGAGGTAACGGCGGGCGCCGGCGAAAAGGCCGCCCCTGTCGATCTCGAAGGGTTAGAGCAATCGCTCATGGTACTTGAAGACAAGCTGTATGCCGCGCTCAACGTTGCCGCGCCCGAGGATCTGCTGTTGGGCCTGAACGAGCACGCTGCCCGCGAATTGGCGCCCTACCGCAGCCGCATGGGCGCGGTACAGTTGCGCCAGGTTAAAGAGCAGTTTGTGCGGAAGCAACTGCTGGTTCATTACAATCTGCCGCGGTTGAGTTTGTTCTACATGAGCCAGCAATGAAGAAGTGGGCGCGGGGAAGCGAGAAACGCGACAGCCAGGGGCTGAAGCCCAGCCCTTCCGCTGGCGGCGCGGCGCGGTTGAAGTCATGCCCTGACAAAAAACCCGCATACGCGACAGAGAGTGCCGTGCCGGCGCAGCTCGTGCAGATTGAGAAGCCGGTTTATGGCGGGACGTTCCTGGCGCGGGTCGAAGGCAAGGCGGTGTTTGTACCGCTGGCGTTGCCGGGCGAGCGGGTGCGGGTGCGCGTGGCGGAAGAGAAGCCGGGGTACGCGACGGCGGAGGTCGAGGAGATTGTTGCCGCGGCGGCGGACCGGGTAACGCCGGCCTGCCGGCACTTTGGCGTTTGCGGCGGATGCCAGTATCAGCACGCGGGGTACGCGGCGCAGATTGCGCTGAAGCTGGACATCCTGCGCGAGAGCCTGGAGCGTGGCAGCGTGCGCGCGCCGGCGGAGATCGAGGTGCTGGCAGGCGAGCCGTGGGCGTACCGGAACCGGATTCGGGTGGCGTTCGATGCGGAGGGGCGCGTCGGTTATCGGGGCAGGCGGTCGCACGCAGTGGTCTCGATCGAGGAGTGTCCGATTGCGGCGCCGCTGCTGGTGCGGGCCGCGATGGCCGCCGGGGAGAGTGTGCGGGGACTCGCGGTGCACGAGCGCCCAAACGAGGTCTCGTTGTTCTGCGATGCGGAAGAGACGTCGCTGCTGGCGAGCGCAACGGTGGCGGACAGGAGAAACAGAGGACTGGAGGCGTTCGCGCGGGCTCTTGCAGAGAAGATTCCCGAGACAAAGGGCGTGGAGTATGCCACGCCGGGCGGCAAGGGCCGCGAGGCGCAGAGCGTAGGGCGTTGGGGCGAGAGTTCGTTGCACTATTGCGTTGCAGGGTTCGCGTATCGCGTGGATCAGGGTGCGTTCTTCCAGGCGAACCGCTGGCTGGTGGATGCGCTGGTGGAACGCGTGACCGGCAAGCGAAGCGGGGGGCTGGCGTGGGACCTGTTCGCTGGCGTAGGGCTGTTCGCGCGACGGTGCGCGGAGCGGTTTGAGCGGGTGGCCGCGGTTGAGGTTGCGCCGGCGGCAACGCGTGCGCTCAAGGAGAATCTGCGCGGGACGGGCGCGGTGGCAGTGAAGGCGGCAACGCTGGAGTTCCTGCGGAGGGCGCGCAAGGAACAGCGGCCGGAGCTGATCGTTGTGGATCCCCCGCGGACAGGACTGGGCGCGGAGACAACGGCGCTGCTGGGACAGATTGGGGCGCCGGAGATGGTATATGTGTCGTGCGACCCGGCGACCTTGGCACGCGACCTGAGAGCCCTGGTAGGCGCCGGGTATGACCTTTGCCGCGTAACGCTGGTGGATCTTTTCCCGCAGACGTTCCATCTGGAAACGGTGGCCGAATTGCGGCGCCGGTAGCCGGACTATCGAAATCAGTGCCCGTGCAGCCGGATTCCTGATACGCTTGATCCCACATTTACTGTCCAACCTGGCGCCCGATGCAGAGCGATCCCCCAACTCGCGCGCAGCCTTCGGCCGGCCTGAGTGCTGTCCCGCTGTTTCATGCGGCGTGGCTGTTCGCGGCGGGGATTGTAATTGGGGGCCGGACGTGGCTGCAGCCGAGCCTTGTGCTGGTTGCGCTGGCTCTGCTGGCGGCGATGTGCGGAGTAGCCGCGCTCCGCGCGCAACGCATCGTTTGGCTGCCGCTAGCCATGCTTTGGGTGCTGCTGGGCGCGTGGTGCGCGGAGATGGAGCCGCGGCCTGCTCCTGCGCCCGAGCTCGTCAGGCTCTCCGATGGATTGTTGCGCACCGTGGAAGGGACCGTGGTGAACACGGGACCGGTGCGCAGCGAGCTTGAGCAGAACGTGGACGAACCGCCGGCTCAGTCACCGACGCAGCGGATCGATCTGCGCGTGTCGACGGTCGAGGTGGTGACCGGCGAGAGCGACGCTCAGGCGCCGGTGAGCGGCGGCGTGCGGCTGACGGTGCGTTGGCCGATCGATGCGGATAAGAGCGGCGATGTGCAGGCGTTCCGGTGCGGGGAGCGCGTGCGGGTTGTGGCGCGCTTGTTGCCGCCAGAGACTTACCACGATCCCGGCGTCTGGAGCCGCGCGGATTATCTCCTCGACCAGGGAATCACGTCGACGGCGACGGCGGCGATCGATCGCGTTGAGCGACTAGGACGAGCGCCGGGGGCGTTCTTCCCGTGCCGAGTAGGCGAATGGCAGCATGCGACGACGGCGCGGCTTCTGGCGCTGCCTCAGGCGATGCGGTGGTTGCCGGGTCCGTTGAGGCTGAGCGAGGACGACGCGGTCATGCTGGCGGCGATGATCGCCGGCGACCGCACGTATTTGACGCATTCGCTTCGAGTGGGCTTCGAGCGGACGGGGTCCTTTCACATGTTGGTCGTGTCGGGGCTGCACCTGGCGATTGTGGCGGGGTGCATCTTCTGGATCACGCGGAGGCTCCGGATGCCGCGTGTGCCGGCGATGATCCTGACGATCGCCGCGTCGTTCGCCTACGCGCTGTTTACTGGGTTCGCGACGCCGGTGCAGCGGTCGCTGTGGATGGTGACGCTCTATTTGTTGGGGCGGCTCGTATATCGCGAGCGGAATGCACTGAACACGATCGGATTTGCGGCGCTGTGTCTGCTGGTGGTGAACCCGCGCAGCTTGTTCGACTCGAGCCTGCAGATGACGCTGCTGGCGGTGATCGCGATTGCAGGAGTGGCCGCGCCGCTGCTCCAGGGAACGATTCATCCGTACGGAAACGCGACGCGCGATCTGCGGCTGGTGGCAATGGACATCAAGCTCCCCCCAAAGCTGGCGGCCTTTCGCGTGACGTTGCGGATGATTGCGGAGCGGCTAGAACGGGCAGGGAACCGGAGGCTTGCGTGGCGAGCGTTTCCCTGGAGCGTGCGCTTCGGGATTCGCGTAATCGAGCTGGTCGTGATTTCGTGGGTAGTGGAGCTGGCGATGACGCTGCCGATGGCCGTCTACTTCCACCGCATCACGATCTATGCCCTGCCGGCGAACCTGCTGATTGTGCCGCTGATTGCGGTGCTGATGCCCGCCGCGCTTGTGATGCTGCTCGCGCTGATCGTATGGCCGGCGGCTGCCGCGGTTCCGGGGACAGTTGTGGCGCTCGTGCTGCACGCGGGGACCGGGCTGGTGCATTGGCTCGGCGAAAGGGCGCTTGGGGACCTCCGGATTCCCGGCCCGCTGCTGTGGCAGGTAACGGCGTTCTGCGCGCTGCTGGGGGCGGCGATTGTGCTGGCGCATCGAGGCCTGAGATGGCTGGCATTTGGCCGAGTCAATCCGGCCGCGGCAATTGCGAGATACCGGCAAGGGCTGAGGGCCTTCATACTCCGGCGCCTTTTGGGTGTTCGGCTCGGGACGCCATTTGAAGGCGCCGATTACGAGGAAGGCCTAGGCCGGTGGCTGAGGCGCTTCGTTGTGGCCTCGCTGGCACTGGCCGCACTGGCGGCCGTCGTGCCCCGCGCCGTCGACCGGCCGAAGGGCGCGATGCTGGTGGAGGCGATCGACGTGGGGCAGGGCGAGTCGCTGCTGGTGGTCACGCCGGACGGCAAGGCGCTGCTGGTGGATGGAGGGGGATTCGGCGGCGGCCCGAGGCAGGCGCCGCAGGACTTCGACATCGGCGAGGAAGTTGTGTCGCCGGCGCTGTGGGCGCGAGGCATCCGGCATCTGGACGCGGTGGCGCTGAGCCATGCGCACTCCGACCACATGGGCGGGATGCCAGCGGTGCTCAGGAACTTTCACCCCGATGAGCTGTGGGTGGGAAACAACCCGCGGTTCAGAGAGTACAACGCGCTGCTGGATGAGGCGGCTGCGCTGCACGTGCGGATACGAAGCTTTCGGGCGGGAGACTCGTTTGCGTTCGGGAACACGCAGGTCAACGTGTTGGCGCCGTTCCGCGACTACCAACCGGGCGCGGAGCCGGTCAACAACGATTCGCTTGTGCTGCACGTGGCGTACGGAGCGACGTCGGTGCTGCTCGAAGGCGACGCGGAGCAGCTGATCGAAGACGCCATGCTGACGGAGACAGGGCTTGAGAGCACGCTGCTCAAGATCGGCCATCACGGCAGCATCACCTCGACGCGGCCGGAGTTCCTCGGGCGCGTGACGCCGCAGTGGGCGGTGATCAGCTGCGGACTGCACAACCGTTATGGGCATCCGCGCGAGGAAGTGCTCGAAGAGTTGCAGCAGGCGCACGTGCGGACCTTCCGGACGGACATTCACGGGGTGTCGTGCTTTGTGCTGGATGGAAAGACGGCGGAGGGGGAGGCCGGGTGCGGCGGAATTCAGCCGCCACCCTAGCCGCAAATGACGCGGCTGGAATGGGGCCCCCGCTGACGGGATGCGGGGAGCGGTAGCCGCGCCGAATATATATTGTCTCTATGCATATAATGAGGAAGCCCGGGGTCTTCGACCCGCATGAGACAGTGCGCGCGGAATCGCTGGCCGGCGTGCCGCTGGCATCGTTCAGGCGGCGGTTGGCGGCGTATGCGATCGACATGGTGCTGATCTTCGCGACGTATGGCCCGGCGATGGGAGGGCTGCGCTATCTTCTCTTTGACGTTCTTGGGATGCGCGAGGAGATATATCACTCAGGCCACGTGCAAGTGCGTTTCGAATTCCAAATGGTGACGGAATTGGCGTGGGTCGGGTGGATGCTGCTGTATTTTGGCCTCGTTGCATGGAAAACGAACGGGTCGACGCTGGGCAAGCGTTTGATGCGCATTCGCGTGGTTTCGCTCACGCACGAGAAGATGACCCTTTGGCAGTCGCTGGAGCGGGCGCTGGGCTACGGCGCGAGCGCACTAGAGGCGGGATTCGGATTCCTGCAGTACTATCTGTATCCCAATCACCAGTGCGTACACGACCGGATTGCGGAGACGATTGTGGTGCGGGAAACGAGACACGCATAGGCAGCGTAGGGATAAACCTCACCACCGCTCCGGCACGCGGAGGTCGTCGTTCATCGCCAGGCCTCTCTCGAGTTCACGGCGGGTTTCGGGAGTGTCGTCCTGAACGCCGCAGCGATCCATTCCGATCGGCGAATCCTGCGTCAGCCTCATGTCTTTTCGGTCATCTCCGGCCGGAAAAACGACATAGCGTTTCCCATTGAGAAGGTGTTCCGGCTCTTCAAACGGCGGAGAATCCGATGAGCCAGAGAATGGGTAAGCGTCCAGAATCGCGCCCTGTTTCCACGGAGGATTGCCTTTCAATATAGCGACGATTCTGACTCGCGCCTTCTCAAATACGCGATCATACCTGCGCTCGGTTCCATTTGAGATGGCCTCGATGGCGAGGGCATAGCGGGCATCTCTGGCCAGCGCCCACACAGGGATGTCGCACGGCTTGGGCTGTGACGATCGTCGCTGAGTAGTGATTGATTCTCCTTCGTGGTAGAGGTTCCAGCCATTCGCAGCCGGCAACAGTTCTTCCAGAGTTGTGCACGGGGAAAACCGGGTCAGGCAAGAGAAATTGAAGGAAGTAAGCCACTCGATCTCAGCGGGTGGTGTGCGGGTGGAGTAGGTAACAACCGCTGCCTCACAGTTCATCTCGCATCCGCCTGGTATGCCGGCTTTGTAGTACGGGTGTTGCGCCAGTTGATCATCGTCGCCCATCTCCCACCAGTCATCGAGAGTCTCACGAAGGCGCTGGCGGCTCTTGGTCTCCACGATAAGTTCAGGTCCCGCTTCACTGGAGTTGCCCGAGAACATTTTGACTGGGTCAACCACGATCCAAGCAGTCTCTCTCCAGATGGTCCCATCCTGCACGGTAAAAGTCGCCCCGACCACTGCGGGACGCCCTCCGAACCATTGAAGTAGCCCGAGCCTGCCAAGAAGGCCGGGCCAGACCGCCCATTGGCTCTTCGAGGAGTCGGAGTCGTACCAAATCGAATCGGCGAGTTTGATACTGTAGCGGCAATTCGACTGGTCACATTTACCGTCGTAGTGTCCCCAGGCGCCCCAGCGATGCATCAACTGCTACGCGTCAGCCCAGGTGCTTTGGTAGAGCCGGATCCGGTGCATGTCCGCCATCAGCCGTTCGCCTCGCCAGCGCAGTAGCCACTGCTGTGTCTGCACGGCTGAAAGTGTGAGGACGAGCAGGGACACGACGGCGACCGTTCCGAAGGCCAGGACGCGGAAAGTCCACTTTCTCAGGCTCATGTTCACGTTAGACACCGGAAACGCGAGGAATGATTCCGAAACGAACGGAAGACCAGTTGACCGACCTGGTGTTTCGCCGACCTACCCATCTACTTTCCCGTTGCCGCGTGGATTGCAAGCAACATATCGAGCAGCGGCTTGAGGAGCCTAAGGTCGAGGGCGTTGGCGGCGTCGGACTTGGCGTTTGGCGGGTCGTCGTGAACCTCGAGAAAGAGGCCATCGACGCCGGCGGCGACAGCGGCTCGGGCCAAAAGCGGGATGAACTCGGGCTGGCCGCCGCTGACGCCGTTGGCGGCCGATGGCTGCTGCACGGAGTGCGTGGCGTCGAAGACCACGGGGGCGAGCGAGCGCATGACGGCGAGGGAGCGGAAGTCGACAACGAGGTTGTTGTAGCCGAACGATGAGCCGCGCTCGGTGAGGAAGACGCGCTCGTTGCCGGTGGAGCGGACCTTCTCGACGCCGTGGCTCATGTCCCATGGCGCGACGAACTGGCCTTTCTTGATGTTGACGGCGCGGCCGGTTCGGCCGGCAGCCAGAAGCAGGTCGGTCTGGCGGCAGAGGAAGGCGGGAATCTGGAGGACGTCGACGGCTTCGGCGGCGACTTCGCAGTGGCCGGGCTCGTGCACATCGGTGAGGACGGGCAGACCGGTTTCGCGGGCGATGCAACCGAGGATGCGTGTGCCTTCGACCAAACCGGGGCCACGGAAGCTCTTCACGCTGGTGCGATTGGCCTTGTCGTAGCTGGCTTTGAAGATGTAGGGAATGCCGAGATCGGCTGCGATGCGCTGGATGGATTCGGCCATTTTGCGTGCATGGGCTTCGGACTCGATGACGCAGGGACCGGCGATCAGGAAGAGCCGGCCCGCACCCACTTGCACGGGGCCGATTTCGAAGGAGTGGCTCACGAAGCGATTCTACAGTGGACAGTCGTCAGCGGTCAGTGCTCAGGAGTCAGCGGGTGACGGATGCGAGGAATGCACGTGCTCCCGGAGGGGCCCGTTGAGGGAAGGGAGAGCACGCGGGGTTCGATTCGGCGGACTGTGCCGCTGGCTAGCCGACGTGGCGGCGCGACCACTCCCACAGGGCGCGGTCGAGCGTGCGCAGCGGCGTGGGGGCCGGCAGATTGCTCTGCGGCTCGACGATGTTGCTCTCGGCCAGGCGCTTGCAGAAGTCCAGGTACTCCTCGTAGAAGCGCACGTCGTGACGGGCATGGCCAAGCGCTTCAAGGGCGCGATAGTCGAGCACGGTGTAGCGCTCGGGGAAGATCGCGGCCAGGATGGCCGAGGCGACGGGGATATCGACGCCGTGCAACTCGAGTAGAGCCTTGACCGCTGATTCGGTCGTGGAGTCGGGGGAAGCAGCGACGGCTAGGACGCGGCGAATCATCTCTTCGCTGTTTCGAATCAGGTAATGTACCGTTCTTTCGGATTTCCAGCGGACGATATCTTCCAGATTCTTCAATGTATATTCGGCCTTGTAGCGAATCGCCTCGCCGGCCGCAAATGCCTCCCTTTCCAGGTCTTGATCCTTTTCGCCGATTTCTTCCCAGTACTGCTCTGCCAACTGCTGCAACTCCGCTTCGGCGGGCTGAAGCTGAAAGTAGGCAACCATCTCGATTTCCTTCCTTTCCGATCTTCCCCAAAAACCTAGACACAATAGGCCCGGCGCGAAATCTTTGTCAATAACCCGAAGAGCGGCGTTCCGGGATGCGAACCGGACTGGTCCATGAGAAGGCGGCGGCCAGCAAACTGACCCTGCGTAATGCCGTTGATTAAGCACTTCTTCATCAAATCCCGCCTCGAAGAGGGCGCTCCGTTCGGAGTAGACGAAATCGCCGGGGAATTCGCTTGAGGGCTCGTTGGATTGGGGAAGAAACTTTCAAGAAATTTCGCAGAACGGGGTTGGCGGAAGAGTGCTGCCAGGCGCGAAGACCCGGGAACCTGGTGAATCAAAAAGAACTAGTGAGGGACGCGGCATAAATCCATAAATATGCTATTATGGATTCATGCGTACGACAGTGGACATTCCGGATGAGATGTATCTTGATTTGAAGATCAAGGCCGTGCGCGAGGGCAAACCAGTGCGGCAGATTGTTCTGCGTGGAATTCGGCGGGAGTTGGAGGGCGCGGAGGAGAGGCCGGTGCGAAAGCTGCAACTACCTCTGATTCGCTCGACGCGCCCGGGCACGCTGGAGCTGACCAACGAGCAGATCGATGACCTCACCGCTTTTTCCTGACATAAATGTGTGGGTCGCGCTGAATTTCGAGATGCATGCGCATCACGCGACTGCAAAGCAGTGGTATGAAGCCACTCCGTCAAGCGCGACGATTGTCTTTTGCCGGCAAACACAACTAGGACTCTTCCGAATCCTGACGACCTCAACAGTGATGGGCCAGGAGGTGCTGACCCAACAGGGATGCTGGCAGATCTACGACCGCTGGATTTCAACCGGCCAAGTGGCGTGGGCAGACGAACCGCGCGACCTGGAAGTTGGGCTGCGGGCGTTGACCGCGGGAGCCACTCCTTCGCCCAAGACATGGATGGATGCGTATCTGGCTGCGTTTGCGGAAGCCGCGCAGCTCACTCTGGTGACGTTCGACCGGGCGCTGGCGGAAAGGGCGCGGGGGGCGGTGCTGCTGGGGTGAGGCATTAGTTCAGGCTTCGGACCACGAAATGCCATTTCTGATGGTATAATGGCATTATGAATGCCATTGTAGAAATCGACCGTGCGGGCCGGATCGTGGTGCCAAAGAAGTTCCGCGATGCCCTGCGCCTGACGCCGGGGACGAGGCTAAAGATTGAACGCTCCGGGGAACACCTGGTACTGGAACAGGACTGTCCAGAGCCGAGGCTGGAGATGCGGGACGGGCTGCTGGTGATGGTGGGCGGGCCGCCACTGACGGTTGAGGATGTGAACGAGGTGATCCGCCAAGGCTATGAAGAACGTCACAAGAGGATCATGGAAGGAAGCGGCCTGGAGTGAAGGTCTTTCTCGATACGTCGGTGTTGATCGCCGCGGTACGCACCGCCGATCAACGTTACGCAGCCAGCAACGAACTGGTGCGGGCGTGCGATCCTGGCAACGCCGCCTGCGCCGCTCACACCCTGGCCGAGGCGTATGCCAGCCTAACGGGGATGCGCCCGCCGAACCGCTTCCGCCCAGCGCAGGCGATGCAATTGCTGGATGAATTTCGCAAGAAGTTCCACTGCGTGGAGCTAACCGTGGATGAAGTCGTGAAGACGGCTCGTGGGATCGCAGAGCTGGGACTGGCCGGCGGCATCATCTACGACGCGCTTCTGATGTCCTGCGCACGCAAGGTGAACGCGGAGCGGATCTACACATGGAATGTGCGGCACTTCCAGATGGTGGCGCCGGATTTGGCGGAGAAGATTGTCGCGCCGTGAGGGCGCTGGCAGGGAAGGCGAAGGGGGCGGTGCTGCTCGGGTGAGGCATCAATGAGTAGTGCGACAAACCACTTTTCGCCTCCACTCGCGCTTTATCACTATCAATGGCTCAATCGCGGCAAACGTGGAATGCTCACGGATTCTCATTAAATGTGCTGGCTGGACGCATAGAAAATAAACTCTTGCTGTGCCACGACGAAGCCAGTATGAATAAACCTTCGAGTCGAGGAGTTCGCTTTCCAGTTCTGATTTCTTCAGGTCGATCTGCGCGGCGTGCGGAGTCTCATGGCTCAAGTGGTGATACACGAGCACGGATTGACCTCGCTCCCAGTAACGACGCAGGTCGGCATAATAAACGTGTTTTGAAGACGTGCCGCCTATGCGCCCGATTCCATTGTCCGGGTCGAAAAAGACCAAATCCGCCAAACTCGGCGCCAACATTGTTAGTGCTTCTGCCTCGGTGTCCGCTCTCGTCTTTCCGCTCTTATATTCCTTCGAAAAGAAGACAGTGGAACGTGAAAAGCTGCGAATTATTGCTTCCAGATCCTCTATTGCGCGTTGATCCCCTTCCTTTCTCGCGAGTGGGAGGATGCGATTGAAGATTTCTTCATCGCAACAGCAGAGACACTCTCGCGGCCCGTATGCGGCGTAGTCGCGATGCTTTCCATCGCTGTTCTTGCTCTTTCCCGTCAGAATCCAATTGATTCCGATCTTGAAACCTAGGCTCGCAAGGCATTTGAGCAGGAGCACCTTTCCAAAATCGCCGATATCACCGACATACTGGGCCTTCACGCCGCACTCTCCGCTTCAAGCCAGAGTTTCCGAGGTTACCTTCTCAATTCCCGCCGTGCGGCTCAGGCGGTGTTTGTAGCTGGCGGTGATGAATTCGCGGAAGAGCGGGTGGGGCTCGAGGGGCTTGGATTTGAACTCGGGATGGAACTGGCAGCCGAGGAAGTAGGGGTGGCCGGGGAGTTCGACGATCTCGACGTAGGTCTGGTCGGGAGTGGCGCCCGAGATGCGCAGGCCGGCGCCGGTCAAGAGGGCCTCGTACTCGCGATTGAACTCGTAGCGGTGGCGGTGGCGTTCGCTGACTTCCCTCAGACCGCCGTAGGCGCGGCTGGCGAGCGAATCCTCCTGCAGGTTGCAGGTCCAGGCGCCGAGGCGCATCGTTCCGCCCATTTCCTCGACGCCCAGCAACTCGCGGAGCTTGTAGATGACGCGGTGTTCGGCGGCCGGGTCGAATTCGCTGGAGTTCGCGTCCTTGAGGCCGCAGACGTTGCGGGCGTACTCGATGCAGGCGGTCTGCATGCCGAGGCAGATGCCGAAGTAGGGGACGTGCTTTTCGCGCGCGTAGCGGATGGCGTTCAGCATGCCTTCAATACCGCGCTTGCCGAAGCCGCCGGGAACCAGGATGCCGTCGTAGCCCTCGAGCTGCGCCTCGTAGCTGCGGTCGCCGGGCGACGAGGACTCGAGACCTTCGGCCTCGATCCAATGAATCTTGAGCTTGAGGTTCTGCGAGATGGCGCCGTGGGTGAGCGCCTCCTTGAGCGACTTGTAGCTGTCCTCGTATTCGACGTACTTGCCGACGATGGCGATGGCGACTTCATCCTTAGGGTTGTAGCAGCGATCGACGAGATCCTGCCAGCGCGAGAGATCGGCCTCGGGCGCCTCCTTGTGCAGGTATTTGAGGAGGAGGGAGTCGACGCTCTCCTGGGCGAAATTCAGAGGGACTTCGTAGATGACGGGGACGGTGCGGGCGCCGATGACGGCCTTTTCTTCGACGTTGCAGAAGGCGGCGATCTTCTGCTTGATCTCGCGGCTAAGAGGGCGCTCGGAGCGGCACAGGAGGATGTCGGCCTGGATGCCGATGGAGAGCAGCTCTTTCACGCTGTGCTGCGTCGGCTTGGTCTTGAGCTCCTGGGCGGCGGCGATCCAGGGAACGAGCGTGACGTGGACGAAGACGGTATTTTCGCGGCCGAGCTCCTGGCGCATCTGGCGGATGGCTTCGAGGAAGGGGAGCGATTCGATGTCGCCGACGGTGCCGCCGATTTCGACGATGGTGACGTCAGCGCCGTTCGCTGCCACCTTCCGCATGGCGTTCTTGATCTCGTTGGTGACGTGGGGAATGACCTGGACGGTTTTGCCGAGATAGTCGCCGCGGCGTTCCTTGAGGATGATCTGCTCGTAGATGCGGCCGGTGGTGTAGTTGTTGTCGCGCGAGAGGGGCGCGTGGGTGAAGCGCTCGTAGTGGCCCAGGTCGAGATCGGTCTCGGCGCCGTCGTCGGTGACGAAGACCTCGCCGTGCTGGAAGGGCGACATGGTGCCGGGATCGACGTTGAGGTAGGGATCGAACTTCATCAGGTTGACGCGAAGGCCGCGGTTCTCAAGCAGGCAGCCGATGGAAGCGGCCGAGAGACCCTTGCCGAGACTGGACACAACTCCGCCCGTCACAAAGACATACTTTGCCGACATCGATGCAACCTCATTGTTGGATTGTGGCGATTGGCCGTACCTGGTGGGCACATACAAGTATGGCAGAGTTTCGGCGTGCCGCGAAAGGGGAAATTGGACGGATCTGATGATAAGTTGGGTGACGTCACGTGTAACGATAATGAAATGAGCGCCTTGCGATGGAAGATGACGGCAGGGCACGGTCGGGGCTAGGATGCTCTCGGGAAGCGGGATGCGATGACGAGCAAAATCGAGGTACTGCAGGCCGACATTACGACGCTGGCTGTGGATGCGATTGTGAACGCGGCGAATACGACGCTTTTGGGCGGCGGCGGAGTGGACGGGGCAATCCACCGGGCGGCGGGACCGGAGCTCTACGACGAGTGCTACCAGATTGGCGGTTGCCCGACCGGCGAGGCGCGACTGACCAAGGGCTACCGGCTGCCGGCGAAGTTCGTGATCCATACCGTGGGGCCGGTGTGGACTGGAGGAGAGCGCAACGAGCCGGAACTTCTGACCAACTGCTACCGGTCGGTGTTCAAGATTGCGCGGGAGAACGGGATCCGTTCGCTGGCGTTCCCAGCGATCAGTTGCGGGGTGTACCGGTTCCCTGTGGAGCGTGCGGTAAAGATCGCGGTAGCGGAGACGGTGGCGGAACTGGTCTCAAGCGATGCGGTGCAAAAGGTGATCTTCGCGTGCTTTGGGAACGAGATCTACGAGGCCTACCGGAGCGAGGTGGACAAGCTTTCGTGAACAGCAAGCAGGTGTTGCCCTGGATTGTGGTTCTTCTCGCGATGGCCTCACCGGTGGCGCCGGCGCAGACCCGCACCGTTGCGCTGACAATCGACGACCTTCCATTTGTCACCGGGATCGACGCGCCACTCGCCGAACGGGATGCGTCGGCGGCCATCGCGGCGAACCGGAAACTACTTAAGTCGTTGGCGCGGCGCCGGGTTCCGGCGATCGGATTTGTGAACGAGAAGAGCGTTGAATCGCCGGGAAGACCCGAAGGAACAGGAATTCTGCAGTCGTGGGTCCAAAGAGGACAGGAGCTGGGCAACCACACATACGCTCATCTGAACTTCAGCGATCTGCGCGTGGAGCAGTTCGAAGACCAGATCGTACGCGGCGAACCCACCATCGTTCCGCTGATGCAGGCGGCCAATCGCAAGGTGGAGTTCTTTCGCTTTCCCTTCAACCACACGGGGAACACGGAAGCCAAGCATCAGGCCATCCTGGAGTTTTTGAGCCGCCGCGGCTACCGGCTTGCACCATGCACAATCGAGAACTCCGACTGGATGTTCGCCGCGGCCTATGCGCGGATGGCCGCGCGGCACGACCGCTCGTCGGCGAAGCGTCTGCGGCGCGAGTACCTGGCCTTTACCGCGGCGCAGATCGATTACTTCAGCCGCATGAATGCGGAGGTCCTCGGGTACGAGCCGCCGGAGATCCTGTTGCTCCACGACAACCGGCTCAATGCCGATGTGATGGATCATCTCCTCTCCTTGTTTGAGAAACGGGGCTACCAGTGGGTGACGCTCGCGGAAGCAGAACAGGATCCCGTCTACCAGGCGCCGGATACAGTCGTCACCGAATATGGGCCGATGTGGGGCTACCGATGGGCCCGTGAGCGCGGGAAGAAGGTGGATGGGAGCAAAGAGCCAGAGCCGCCGGCGTGGGTTTCGGCGTATGGGAGTCAGCAGGTGACGCCGCGCCGTCCGAGAACGAGCTTTTGAGGTCGCACCAACAGGAGATGCGGCGACTTTGTCTTGCGCACCTTCCCACGCTTTCCGCACATGACGCGGAAAGGATGGGGCACGGGTGCGCAGACTTATCGGCTCAGAAGTTCAGCGTGAGCTTGACGGTGAGCGCGCGTGGGGTGACGTAGTGCGTGCCGCTGAAGGTGGAGAGGAAGTTGTAGAGAGCGACCTTGTTGGTGAGGTTGATGGCGGTCAGGTCGAGATCGGTCTTGAAGCGCTCCTTGTGGAAGATGTTGTTCTTGCCGATGGAGGCGTCGAAGAGACTGCGGGGCGCGATGCGCGGGGGGTTGCGGTCGTTGTTCTCGGCGCCAGGCGCGGGGATGCGCACGAGGTTCGACGAGTACTGCGAAACAGGGCATGACGCGAAGCCCAAGGTGGGAGTGGCCGCGACGCCATTGCAGACGAGCCCCGCCTCGAATTGCTCATCGGGTGTGAGGCCGCTGAGATCGACGGCCGGCTGGCCGGGGAGTGTGATCGAGGTCGCGCCGCAGCCGCTGTTCGGGTCCGTGACGCCGTAGCAGGGGACCGAACCCGCCACCTGGCCGGAATCGAAGCGCCAGTTGAAGCCCGCCCAAAGACCGTTCCACCAGCCGTCGTGGGCGACCGTGTACTGGAGGTGGGTGGTCTGGTTGAACTTCTCGTCGTGGTCGATGCGGAAGGGGTAGCCGCTCCGGCCGACGGTGGCGCCGGCGCCTGCGACCTGCGGCGGGAAGAAACGGGCGGCGACCGATGACATAACGGTGTAGGCGCTGAAGTGGTGGAAGTCCGGTACCTCGACGTGAAGCGCATAGCCGGGAATCTTGGAGTTGTGCCAATCGATGGGGAAGGTGATCGGCGTGTTGCCGAGGACCGCGAAATCGAAGGCATTGTGGGTGTACTTCCAGATGTACTCGCCGCTGACGACGAGGTTCCTGCCCAGGGCCTGCTGCAGGCCGGCGTGGAACTCGTTGCGATAGCCGGGCGCCATGGTGTCGGAGACGCCGGGGGTGCAGTTGAGGAGCGGCGAAAGGACGGCGCTCGAGCAGCCTTCACTTGAAAGGACGAGGTTCTCGTTGAAAGGCGTCTCAAGGGTGCGCGCGTAGGAGACGCTCAGCACGGTGCCCGTCGGTTTGATATTGTAGGCGACGCCTAGACGCGGCTCGGCCTGGCTGGCCGCGGTGAGCCCGTTGTAGAGATCGCCGCGGATGCCGAGGTTCAGGTTCCAGTTGCCGAACTTGATCTGATCCTCGATGTAAAGGGCGAGTTCCTTGATGTCGGCGTGGCCGAAGTAGTGGAAATCGCGGCCGCCGCGGGTCAGGTCGTAGGGCGCGAGGACGGAAAGGTAGCTCGAGTTGGCGACGTTCGCGACACCGTTGCACTGGGAGGGGCTGGAGTAGCCGGGCAGAGAGTCGCCGGTGATGGCGTCCACGCAGGGCGAGTTGTAGGTGCTCTCGACGATACCGAGGCCATCGTGCTCGCGGAGGAAAGTCTGGCCGTATTGGATGCCCGCCTTGATGTTGTGGGCGCCCTTGGCGTAGGAGTAGTCCGCGTGGACGGCCGCGTTTGTGAGCGTGCGGTACTGGGAGATGGACGAGGTCTGCAGGTTGGCAGGGCCGAGGTCGGCCAGAGGGTTGCCACTGGGATAGTAGTCGTACCCGTCTCTTCTGACGAACGCGCCTAAGTTAAAGACCGAATTGTTGTTGATGATCCGGGTGTACGTGGGAGAGATGTTATAGGTTCCGATCTTGGAAAGCTGATCGGTGTTGCCGACGGTTCCGAAGGCAGGACTGGCGCTGGAGCCGGCGCCGGTCACGTTGCGCACGTCGAGGTTGTCGAAGGTGTTGGGCGTCTGGAACCAGGAACGGCTGTAGTTGAGATCGAGGTGGACCGAGTCTGCCTGCGAAAAGCTATAGTCGATGCGATCGAAGACATTCTCCTCGTTCCCCTTGTCGTGGAAGATGGTGAACTCGGGCGCGTCGAGGAAGCGGCCGGTGTCGAGGCCATCGGCTTCAACGAAGTTGCCCCAGCTTTGGCCGCCGTAAGAGAGATCGAAGCCGCCTGAGGCGGAGCCGAAGCTGCCATAAGAGGCGTAGAGACTGCCGGTGGGACGAGTGACGCCCAGGCCGGAGCGCGTGGTGGCAACGATGACCAGGCTCGTCTTGTCGCCGTACTCGGCCGGCGGCGCGCCGCTGATGACCTCGATGGACTGAATGGAATTGGTGGGCAACTGGTTGGAGAAGACCTTGCTCTGCTGGTCGGTGATGGACTGGCCGTCGACGGAGAAGGAGTTGGAGGCGTGGTCGCCGAGGCCGTGAAAGAGGCCGTTGGAGTCGGCGGAGACGCCGGGAGTGGTCTCCGTGACCAGAGCGCTTAGAGTCGAGGATTGGCTTTCCAGCGGCACTTTGGTGAATTCGTCGCGGTCGACGTCGGTGTGGAAGGTGGGGTCGTTCTCGATCAGTTCGCCGCCGGATTCAACGGTGACGGTCTGGGTGGCGCCGGCGACCTGGAGAACCAGTTTGAGGCTGATTCCGACCGACGAGCGAATCTCGGCGGACTCGCTCAAGCTGGCGAAGCCGGGGGCGGAGACCTCGATCCGGTAGGGATTGAAGGGGATGTTGGAAAACGTGAACTGGCCGGTGGCGTCGCTCGCGGTGGTGCGTTCGAAGCCGCTCATGCTGCTGCTTAGGCGAACCGTGGCGTTGGGAATGACGGCGCTGGAGGGGTCGGTAACCGTGCCGCGGACGACACCGGCGTTGCCGCCCTGCGCCGCAAAGGAAGAGAGGGCCGCGAGGATGGGAATGAGAATCACGAGGATGCGGCCAGATGTGCCGCGCCAAGAACGCATGGGAAGCTCCTGAAAGATCACCGAGAATTGGGGAAATCTGCCGCAGTACGTGACGCTGCGGCGTCCTCAGCGAAGTGACGGCATCCATCCGTTTCCGATCCACCGATGAAATGTGCTGAATCCGCGTCCCGGCGAACCGGGCAGCGGGGAGGCGGAGAAGGAACCGGAGAGATGCCCTAGCAGGAAATCGGGGGAGGGCGAATAAAGAGGCGAGACCGGCGCCGGAAGGCGATGAAGACGGGCTCGGCTTGCGCGGCGTTCGCTTCCAGTTGAACCAGGATGACAACGGATGCCGTGGCCGCGACGGGCGCAACCGTATGCATGACAATGCACAACTGGCAGCGGTCGGCGTCGGTTGGGTTCGAGTGGAGGTGTGCGACCTGGGCGACGGCAAGAAGAGCAAGGAGGGCGAGACACACAACAGCGACCGCCGGCAAGACTGCCCGTCCGGCGCGGCGCCGGCCGCGAAGCAGTGACTCAAACCCTCTCAATGCTTAGACCTCAACAAACCCATTCTACAAGACGACCTATTCCCTTAGATGCTTCCGGCCCGAAGAGGTTGCGGTTCCGAGCGATTTCAGGCGCGGAACGACAACCAACATTGGACCGCCCGGCTCGTCTAAACTGTGTTGCCATGGTTCCATTTCTGGAGGGTCGGCGAATTGCGGCCGTTGTGACCGCGGCTCTGCTGCTGGCGGCGATAGTTGCGCCGGCGCAAAGCGCCGGGAGTGGCCGGTCCAGCCAAAGTGCCGCGGAACCGAGCGCGCAGAACCCGAACTCCAAGCCGTTGCCGTTGCAGCCCGGTGTGCCGGGCATGGGGAAGAACCACCGGCTGATTCTCAAAGACGGCTCCTACCAGATGGTGCGCGACTACAAGATCGTGGGCGATCGCGTGCGCTATCTCTCGCAGGAACGGGGCGACTGGGAGGAACTGCCGGCAGACCTGGTGGACTGGGAAGCGACACGGAAATGGGAGAAGGAACATGCCGACCTGGCCGCGGAGGAACCTTCTCCGGCGATGAAGGAGGCCGAGGGACTGGACAAAGAGGAAACCTCGGAGCGAAACGACCAGAAAGCTCGGATGCCGGCGGTGGCTCCCGGACTGGAATTGCCCGACCGGGAAGGCGTGTTTGTGATGGACACGTACCAGGGCGCGCCGGAACTGGTGGAGCTGACGCCGACCGACATGGCGATGAACGCGAAGAGCCGGAAGGGAGTGGCCGTGCTGAACCCCCTGGCGGGGCAGCGGGCGAGCCTGGAGCTCGAGGGTTCGCACGCGAGGGTGCACCTGCACGTGAACGATCCGGACATCTATGTCTCGCTGGGCCAGGAGGAGCAGCACGAGCCGGTGCTTTCGCACGCCATTACCGTGAACACGAGCGGTGCCAAGGCGGTGAACGGCAAGCATGGAGCGCACTCGGCGCAGTCCGGGTTTGCGATTGTGAAGGTGGACGAGCGCCAGGCGGTGCGGATCGTTGGCGCGATTCATATAGGCCCGAGCGGCACGGTGACGCAGGACGAGAACACGATCCCGGCCACGGCGGAGGTGCTGCCGGGCAGGTACTGGATACGCATCAAGCCTGCCGCGGCGCTCTCGTTCGGCGAGTATGCGCTGGTGGAGATACTGTCCCCGTCGGATATCAGCGAGTCGGTGTGGGACTTTCGCGTGGACCCGAGGCTGGGCGACAACCCGGGAGCGATCGGGCCGCTATTGAAGCAGCCGCGCTGAAAGCGAGAGGGGCCGCTCGGCTCCGCGATTCTTCGTTCGTTCGCCTGGGTCCCACTTTGCCGCCATTTACCCCGAGAAGAACCTTGATGCCTACTGGAACTGCGTCCGCGCGCCTCCGGGGCGGATGGCGATCGAAGCGAGCCTTTTTGGGAAACAGATGGCAGCCCCTGCAGTCGACTATTACGAGTTTCTCCAGATCAGCCCTCACGCCGAGGCCGAAACGATCCACCGTGTCTACCGATTCCTGGCGGCACGGCTGCACCCCGACAACATGAAATCGGGGAGCGCCGAGAGCTTTCAATTGCTGAAGGTTGCTTACGATGTGCTGTCGAATCCGAAGCTGCGCGCGGAATACGATGCGACGCTAAGGACTTCGGCGTCGCAGCCGCTTTCTTCGTCGATCGACTTCATGGACAACGAGGAAGGCGAGGCCAATCGGCGGCTCGCGGTGCTTGCGGTTCTCTATTCCCGGCGGCGCAGATGCCCGAACTTTCCCGAGATTTCGCTGGCCGAGATCGAAACGCAGATGGGGTTTCCCCGCGACTACCTGGACTTTACGCTGTGGTATCTCGAGAAAAAGGGATACATCTCAAGGGCGGACAATGCACAGTTCGTGCTGACGGTCGATGGCGTGGACTTTGTGGAGATGCAGCGGGGAAGACAACCGACCTTGAACAAGCTCCTGACGGGTGGGACGAGAGCGTCGATCGCCGACGGCGCCGGGGCCAACGAGGGCTGGGCTGGGTTACACCCGGCCGATTCGGCAGCCGGAGTCAAGCAGCCGGGAAGCTCTTCGGCGGAGCAGCGCGGCCGCAGATCGGATCGGCGAAATGGCGCTTCAGATTCGCGTGCGATTAAAGCGGAAAGACGCTTCCATGCCGCGGACCGGCGGGAGAATCCAGCAGGCGAGCGACCGTCCGCGTAGCTTCTACTCCCGCGCGGTGATGCCCAGCGCCTTCATCTTGCGGTAAAGGTGGCTCCGCTCGAGGCCCAGCAGCTCTGCGGCGTGGCTGATGTTGTTACGGGCTTCCTCTATCTTCTTGAGAATGTACTCGCGCTCGTAGGCTTCGCGCGCCTGCTGCAGGCTCGAGAACCCTTCCGTAGAACGGGAGCCGGACTTGTGCGTGAGCGGCGGCAGATGCTTGCGCTCGATGCGCAGGACGCGGGGATTGAGGATGAGCACCCGCTCGATGACGTTCTTTAGCTCGCGCACGTTGCCGGGCCAGTGGTACCGGGAGAGGGCGTCGAGAGCATCTTCGCCAATCTCGACGCGGGGCCGGCCGTATTGGCGGCCGAACTCGAGGAGAAACTCGCGGACCAGCAGCGGAATGTCCTCCTTGCGCTCGCGCAAGCGCGGCACGAAGAACGGGACGACGTTGAGGCGGTAGAAGAGGTCTTCGCGGAAGTTGCCCTTGGCGATCTCGTCTTCGAGGTTCTTGTTGGTGGAGGCGATGAGGCGAACGTCGACGCGCAGGGGCTGCGTGCCGCCGACCGGAGTGAACAGTTGATCGTCGAGAGCGCTGAGGACCTTGGCCTGGGTCTTGAGGCTCATGTCGCCGACTTCGTCGAGGTAGAGCGTGCCGCCGTCAGCGCGCTCCAGGGTGCCGCGCTGCTCCGCGGGTCCGCCGGGCAGGGCTCCGTGGCGATAGCCGAAGAGCTCGGCCTCGATGTGGTCTTCAGGAATGGCTGCGCAGTTGATGGTGACGAAGACGCCGTCGCGCCGTAGGCTTTCCGCGTGTATGGAGCGCGCAATGAGTTCCTTGCCGGTGCCTGACTCGCCATAGATGAGGACGCGGCCGTTGGTGGGGGCCATGAGCTTGATTTGCTGGCGCAGGGCCTTCAGGGGCACGCTTCCGCCGGTTAGCACAGCGGCGGCGCTGAACTGGCGCTTGAACTCCTCGTTTTCCGTGCGCAGGCGGCGCGCCTCGACGGCGTTCTTAACCACGATCAGGGTGCGATCGAGCGAGAGTGGCTTCTCGAGAAAGTCGTAGGCGCCGAGCTTGGTGGCTTTGACGGCGGTCTCGATGGTGCCGTGGCCGCTGATTATGACCACTTCAGGCCGGGCGCCCGGCGCCATTTCGCGAATGTCGGAGAGGGCTTCGAGCCCGTCGCGACCGGGCAGCCAGATGTCGAGCAAAACGACATCGTACGGCGCATCGCGGAGCAGGGTCAGTGCTTCTTCTGCATCGGCCGCGGTGGCGACACCGTAGCCCTCCTCGCGAAGAATCTCTTGGAGTGAGGCGCGAATCTCGGCCTCGTCGTCGACAACCAGAATATGGTTCATGAGGGGAGGCTCCCGGATGGATCGGCGCCCGCCGCGGCGGGCGAAGCTTGCTCTGCGAGTGCGATCAGCGGCAGGCGCAGCAGAAAACGCGCACCCTTTGGGCTGTTCGCTTCGGCACGAATGGATCCGCCGTGCTCCTGCACGATCTTGGCGGCGATGGACAGGCCCAGACCGGTGCCACGGCGCTTTGTGGAGTAGTACGGCAGAAACAACCGTTCGCGGATCTCGTCGCTCAGGCCGGGACCGGTGTCGGAGACGGTGACTTCGACGGCGGCGCCGTCCTCGCTGAGCGCGGTTTGCAGGCCAAGCACGCGCAGCAGGCTGTCCTGCATGGCTTCGGCCGCGTTGTCGATCAGGTTGGCCAGCGCGCGGCGAATCCCTTCCGGATCGGCCATGACCGGGGGCAAGCCGGGTTCGAGGTTCCGCTGTACAGTGATGCCTTCGAGCCTGCCGCCAAAGAGGGCCAGCGCCTCTTCGACAATCGTGTTCATGTCGCAGGAGCGGGGCTGGGGCGCCGGGAACTGGGCCAGAGCCGCGAATTGATCCACCAGCGTGCGCAAGGTGCCCACGCAGCCCAGAATCACCTCGCTGCATTTGCGGATGATGTTGGGCGAATCGGGTTGGCCGCGCTCCAGATGGCGGCCGATGCGCTCGGCGCTGAGGGCGATGGGGGTGAGCGGGTTCTTGATCTCGTGCGCCACCTGTTGGGCGACTTCCTTCCACGCCAACTGGCGCTGCGCGCGCAGAAGCTCCGTTGTGTCTTCGACGACGAGGACCGAGCCCGTCTTCTGGTGACCGAGATCGAGCCGCGCGCAGGTGATTCCCAAATGAAGGGTACGGCCTCGCGCCTGGACCTCGACTTCAGTAGACGAAGCGCCCATGCGGCTGGCGCGGCGAATCACTCCCGCGACGTCTTCCGCACAGTCGGCCGGGAGCAACGCCTCGAAGCGTTCCCCAGCCAATGGAACGTCCTCCTTGAGACCCATCAAGGCGGCAAAGGCACGGTTCGCCTGAAGAACCACACCGTCCTGGCCAAGCGTGACCACACCGGAGGGAATTGTATCGACGATGGTCTCCAACTCGCGGCGTCGTTCCTCAACCGCGAGATTGGCTGCAGTGAGTTGAGCCTGCGCGGACTCGGCCAACTGGCGGCTCGCCTCCAGGTCCGCGGCCATGTGATTGAACGAATGCACCAGGTCGCCCATCTCTCCGGTGGCGATCTCGGGAACGCGCTGCTCGTATTTGCCCGCGGCGATCTCATCCATGGCGTTGGCCAGCGACTCAACCGGGCGGGTGATCTGATTGGAGAGGAAAACCGCCAGCCAGACGCTGGAAAAGAACACAAACACGGTGACCAGCACGAGCGTGAGGGACAGGGTGGTGCGAATGGTCCTGCGGGAGCGGAAAAGCTGCCAGTACTCGTTCGCGCTGGAGCGGATGCGGGCGGTCGTTGCGTTGAGTCCCTGCGGCATGGGCAGGACCGCCACCACGCGCTTGCCCGACGAGGTTACGGCCAACCCGAGCGCATATTCCTGGCCCGCGATGTTCACCACGGGATGATCGGCTCGGCCGGCGGCGGAGAGCAGGACCGCCGAAAGCGGCCCGGCGACTGGGGTTCCTGAACTTTCAGGCTCATCCAAGGCGGTGCGCAGGCTCACCGGACTCGATTCGGCGAGTGGCTGATAGCTTGCGATCAGCCGGCCATTGTTGCCGAAGATAAGGAGAGATCCGCCCTCCAGGGAAAAGCGGCGCGAGCTGAGCGCCTGCTGGAGCGTTTGCGGATCGCGGTCCGCCGCACCGCTTTGAGCCACTGACTCGGCTTCGCTGCGCGCGTTGCCCGCTACGTATTCCACCAGTTCGCGGACTACGCCGGTTGAGTCGTCGCGCAACTGCGAGGCATCGGGCGAAAACCACCGTTCCAGTGAGCGATTCAGCAACAGGTAGCTGAATACGAACATGAGGATCGCGGGCGTCACCGTGATCAGGACCGCGCCCCCCACCATGCGCGAACGGAGGCGTGCCCCGACTCCGCTGCTGCCCTGCCCCACGTAGACCTTCAGGACGGTGCGGAAGAGCAGGAGCATCAGCAGGAGCAACAACAGGAAGAGGAGGACCTCAAGCGCCGTCAGGGCGATGGTCTGCTCGTAGGTTTCGGGATTCAGGAAATCGATGCGGGAGGTGTTGAACCATTGCAGCGTTCCCAGCAAAACGAAGACCAGCAGTGCTCCACCCGTAAGCAGAGCGATCTTCCGGCGCCGTGAGTCGGCGAGGAAACGCATGGGGCGATTATAGAAGGAACAAAGAACGGAGAGTAAGGAGTGGTGGAGGGAGAGGCAGCCGAGTGCGCTGCCTCCTATCTCAAGATGGCGAACTTAAGCCAGCCCTCCCAAATGTCGGACCACGCGTGAGAGATGATGTTGGCGCGCAGATTCTTGCGCCATGAAGCCAAAGCGCCATAGAGGGCGCCGAGCACGGTGATGACGACGACGTTTCTCCAGCCCTGGTAACTGTGGGCGATGCCGAAGACCAGTGCCTGCGCAAGCACCGCCCAAACTACTCCACCGGTGAGCGCGTGGAACTGGCGCATCAGGTAGCCGCGAAACGCCATCTCCTCGCAAATGCCCGCGGTGATCGACGTAGCGATCCAGAGAAGCACTTCAGCGAGGCTTTTGGGCAGGAGGCTTTCCACGGTTTTCGCGGCCGCGCCGGAGCCGAGGAATCCAAGCAGCCAGTGAACGCCGTAGGCGGTCCCTTCCCAGACGGCCCAAAACGGGAGCACCACAGTGAAGTCCGCGAAGACATCGCGCACGCTCTTCCAGCGCCCACCCGAGAGGTCCCAGAGGTTTCCGCCATGGCGATGTACACCGGCCCAGCAGAAGTAGAGCAGCGCCCAGTCCATCAGGATCGCGACGAAGTAGATCTGGAGAGCGGCGCTGTGGCTGGCAAGCTGCCCGGACCCGGCGCCGGTGCTACTGCCACCACCTGCCAGTTGCTGATAGAACCCGAAGGCACAGATGCCGGCCATGATGGCGAGAAAGCCGGCGAAATGAAGCCATGATGCGATCGGCGCAGGTCTTTCGCGCTTTGTGTCAACGGCGACGGAAGCTTCACTTGCCTGCATGACGTTTTTCCTTTCCTAATGCCGGGTGCGCCCGGCGGTTGCCTGCGAGGCCGCGCAGGGCTGCGATCGTCTCGCGGGCCCAGCGGAGGTGGGCTTCGAGTTCGAGCTGGCCGAACCGCGCCGCCATCTTCCAATAGGGCGCGTCGGGATAGCGCTCGAGGCTTGCGATCTGCTCGTGCTCCACCTGCTCCAGCTTGCGGAGGATTGCCGCCTCCCGTTCCGCCATTCGCTCGACGTATCCGATGAGCGCTTCGGGCGAGGCCTGCATGCCAAAGAACAGCTTCAGGAGCAGTTCGTTGCGCGGAACCTCCGGTTGTGGTTCGACGGCGAGCCACTGTGCTAGATGCGCTCTGCCCTTGGGAGTGATGGAGTAGATCTGCCGGTCGGGTTTGCCCTTCTGCCGTTCGGTCTTCGCGGCAACCAGGCCGGCGGCGGCCAGCCGCTTCAGGTTGGGATAGATCTGGCCATAGCTTTCGTTCCAGAAGAAGCCGATGGAGGCGCGGACAGCGTGGCCCAAGTCGTATCCCGACATGGGCTCGATGGTGAGAAGGCCAAGGAGGACCTCGGAGCTGGAACTGGAGCGGGGCGGCATAGTGCTAATAGATATCGCTCTATTAGATACTTTTGTCAAGAAAAATCTTGGGGGCCGCGGAACCGGCGCCGCCATTCCCACGGGGACGGCGGCATTTCTTGTCTGTGCGGAGGGTGTGCGGGAGCCGGTTCCGATGCGCTAGCGGGCGATCAGAAACATGACCCAACTGAGCACGATGGCCGACCCGACGAAGAGGATGAAGCAGTAGGCGCCGTAGCGGGCCATGCGGACCGGGGTGTCGCGCATGGTGATGCCGAAGACGGTGGAGGCGAAGAGCGAGAAGAGCACGACCGCCGCAAAGTGGGAGGGATGGATCACGAGGACTTCCTCCCGGTGCGCAGGTTATGCGCGTCGACGGCGGCGATGATGTTCAACAGGCCGGCGACCACGATGAACTTGGTGCCGTAGTCGGCCACGGTCGTCTGCACCGGCTGGCCGCCCCAGCCGGCGGCGCGGCTGACAACGTAAAGCAGGCCGCTGCCGAGGTCGCCGGCGACGCCGAGCAGATCGAGAATGTCCTGCGCGCCGGTGTAGAGCTTGCCCTGCATGGCGAGGCCGAGCGCGAACATGGCCACGATGGAGACGGCGAGCAGAGTGCCGCGAATCCACTTGCCGAGAAGGAAGTGGCCGGCGCCGGGCACAAGCCATCCGGCGATGAGGGGAAGATAGACGAAGCCCTTCTGCGACTGCTTCTCCGCGGCGGGCTTGGTTGGGGTAGTGGCCATTCCTTTATTGACTATACAAGAATAGGGGTCAGGGATTGGAGCGGGGTTCGCGGAGTTAGGGTTGTCCAACATCGAGAGATGGGGCAATCGGCGATATGATGTCCACTATCACTTGCGTATCATTTTGCATGCAGGAGTCGAGCGATGGACTCATCCAGGGAAAATCAAGGATTCGATGACCGGTTCGCTGTTCCCGCGAGGCAGTTCTGCGCGGTTGTGGATGCTGCGTCGAGCTTAAGCAGGAAAGAGTTTCTAAACCAGGTCTATTTGATTCTTCCAAAGCTGATCGACCAGGGGATTTGCATGCCAGATGTTGAACTTGATGACAGTAACGAGGAGGCTACCGATCATGCTAGCCGGCAGGGGCACCAGGAATGGAAACGCCCATTCGATCTGCTGAGAGAGAAGTTGGGTGATTGGGATTCCTATCGACTTTTTTTCGATCCGATTGGGGATACTGAGTCAATCAAAGGCAGTTTGGCAGATGATCTCGCTGACATCTACCACGACTTGAAAGAGATGCTTGTTGAAAATGAAGCGGGCCCACTTAGCCCAGAAGACAGGATCTGGGAATGGCGATTCTCTTTTCGTACGCATTGGGGGAAACACGCTATCGACGCCTTAAACGTGATTCACATTCTCCATCATTACCGCTAGCCCGAGAGTCGATCTTTCACACTCAAATGCGCACCAACTCCTGCTGGATGCGGCCGGTGACCCAGGCTTTGCCGGGGGATGTGAGCATGTCGATTTCGCTGCGGACGCCGAACTCGGGCAGGTAGATGCCGGGCTCGACGGAGAAGCAGGTGTTGGGCAGGAGTTGGCGCACGTCGTGGGTTTCGAGGTTGTCGAGGTGCGCGCCGGGGCCGTGAATCTGGTGAGCGATGTTGTGGCCGGTGCGATGGGTAAAGTACTCGGCGAAGCCGGCGTCGCGGATGACGGCGCGCGCGGCATCGTCTGCCTCGAAGCCGCGGATGGGGCGGTTCTGGGCGAAGGCCTGCTCGACGGTGTGAATGGCTGCGTCGCGGGCGTTGCGGACGGTCTCGAAGACAAGCTGTTCTTTGGCGCTCGGCTCGCGGCCGACGACGGCGGTCCAGGTGATGTCGTAGTAGATGCTGGTGGGCGCGTCGGTGCGGGCCCAGATGTCGATGAGGAGGAAGTCGCCCTCGCGGATGAGCGCGGCGCGCTCGGCGGTGGGCTCGTAGTGCGAGTCGGAGGTATTGGCGTTGACGCTGACGTCGGGGCCGCTCTCCCAGACGAGGCCTTCGCGGCGCATGGCTTCCTGGAGCCAGACGACGAGGTCGTACTCGGAGAAGCGGCCGGGCACGGAGCCTGTGGCGGGACGCAGGCGGCGGGCGACCTCGCGCCAGGCTTCGGCGACGATCGAATCGATGGCGCGCTGGGCCACGGAGTGTGTGGCGATCTGGTCTTCGGTGAGGACGGCCTCGAACTGGCTGACGAGATCGGCAGACGTGACGACCTCTTTACCAAGGCCGCGGAGGAACTCGACGGTGCCGGCATCGACCATGGAGACGTACATGATGTCGTTGTTCGGCGAGTACTGCATGGCAATCTTTTTCTGGTTTTGGAGGAGATTCGCCAGCCCCAAGTGCAATTCCTGCCAGCTTGAGTACTGGGCTTTGGCGCCGGGCAGGGCGTCGAGGCGGCCCTGCTCGATGCGGTGAACGAGCTTGCGGGGCTCGCCCGAGGCAGGGATGAAGTAGTACCAGCGGCGCGTGACGAGGGCCTTGGGGTCGAGGCCGAGGAGGCTGACGGCGATGGGATCGCGGTGATGGTGATCGTAGAAGAGCCAGCCGTCGAGAGCGGCGTCGCGGAGAGCGGATTGGATCCGGTCGAGGTTCATCACGGGAATAGGATAAGCGAGTCAGCAAGTCGGCAAGTCGACAGGTCAGCGAGTCGGCAAATATTGGAGCAGCTCCTCCAATACAATGATCTCCATTCGAACCACGAAATCTTGTCACCAGGGTGGGAATGCTCCGCAGGAGGGGAACTGCGCAATGATCTATGAGTTCATGAGACCCGGAGAAGAGGCCGAGGTCTCAAGCCTCGTTTGGGACGTGTTTGAGGAGTTCGAGGCCGCCGAGTACAAACAGGAAGGCATCGACGAATTCAAACGGTTCATTGCGCCGGAATCCCTGGCAGCCCGATGCGCCGCCGGTATTTTCTTCGTGCTTTGCTGCAAAAGCGGCAGCGGGATTGCGGGCGTCATCGCCATCAAGGAAAACCACCATATTTCCCTGCTGTTCGTGCGTAAGGAGGATCAGCGGAAAGGGATTGCGCGGACGCTGCTGGCGAAGGCGCTCGAGGCCTGTCTTGCCACCGACCCGAAGCTGCAAGCCGTGACCGTCAACTCGTCGCGATACGCCGTGGGCGTCTACGAAAGATTGGGATTCGAAAGCATCGGGCCGGAACAGGAAAAGAACGGGATCCGGTTCACGCCAATGAGGCTGGAGGTCGCTCGCAGGTAAACGGGCTAGCTGGCGCGGGGAACTTTGCGCTGCCCTTGCAACTTGATCGAGACGTGGACGAGCGAGAGGGCGGCGGGGGTGACGCCGGGGATGCGGCTGGCCTGGCCGATGGTCATAGGGCGGATGCGCTCGAGCGTTTCGCGCATCTCGCGGGAGAGACCGCTGATGGCGCCATACTCGAGCCAGCCGGGGATGACGACGGACTCGGCCGCTTTGAGGCGCTCGATGGACTTCTTTTGCTGCTGGAGGTAGCCGGCGAATTTGATTTCTGTCTCGACGGCGTGGGCTTCGTTACGGCGCATGGCGCGGGCGATGGAGGGGTCGAGTTGGTCTCCTCCCTCCAAAACCCTTCCCTCAGGGGCTAGAGCCCGCGAGGATTCTGGAGCATCTACGGCACGGCTAAAGCCGTGCCCTTTCAAACCGTCGAGTTCGCGTTCCGCCTTTTCTCCTCCAGCTTTGTCCATCGTCACGAACTCGGCGAGGAGCGGGTCGCGGGCGAGGTCGTCGTGGAGAGCGGCGAGGAGCGGCTCAATGGTGACCTCGGGACGCTTGAGAAGCTGCGCCCAGGTGAGGCCTGCGGTGGCAGGCAGCGAGCCGAGGCCGGCGCGCTCGAGCTTTTCGGCGTCGGCTTTGCCGGAGGTGAGCAGGCGCTCGAGAGCGGACATGCGTGCCTGCTTCTGCTCGTACTCGGCCCATGCGTCGTCGTCGATGATGCCGAGGCGGCGGCCGTAGGGCGTGAGGCGCCGATCGGCGTTGTCGATGCGCAGATGGAGGCGGAACTCGGCGCGCGAGGTGAACATCCGGTAGGGCTCGTTCGTTCCTTTTGAGATGAGGTCGTCGATCAGGATGCCGGTGTAGCCCTCGGTGCGGTCGAGGGTAAAGGGAAGCTGGCCCTTGAGCCAGAGCGCGGCATTGATGCCCGCCATGATGCCCTGGCAGGCGGCCTCTTCATATCCGCTTGTCCCGTTGATCTGGCCGGCGAGGTAGAGACCCGTCATGCACTTCACTCGGAGGGTGCGGTCGAGCTCGGTGGCGTCGACCGAGTCGTACTCGATGGCGTAGCCGGGACGCAGCATCTCGGCCTGGTCGAGGCCGGGGATGGAGTGGACCATCTGCCACTGAACTTCCATGGGCAGCGAAGTGGACATGCCGTTGATGTAGACCTCGTGGGTGTTGAGGCCTTCGGGTTCGAGGAAGAACTGGTGCTGGGTTTTGTCAGGGAACTTGACGACCTTGTCCTCGATGGAAGGGCAGTAGCGGGGGCCGATGCCCTGGATGCGGCCGGAGTACATAGCCGAGCGGTGGACGTTCTCGCGGATGAGGCGAAGGGTTTCGGGCGTGGTAAAGGCGATGTGGCAGGAGATCTGGGGCTGGACGATTCTCTTGGTGCGGAAGCTGAAGGGCGTGGGGTCGGCGTCGCCGGGCTGCTCTTCGAAGCACTCCCAGCGGATGGTGCGGCCGTCGAGACGCGGAGGTGTGCCGGTCTTGAGACGGCAGGTGCGCAGGCCGAGGCTGCGGAGGGCTTCGCCCAAGAGAACACTGGCGGGCTCGCCCGAGCGGCCGGCGGGGTAACGCTCTTCGCCGCAGTGGATGAGGCCGTTGAGGAATGTGCCGGTGGTGATGATGGTGGCTCCAGCCATGAGCCGGCGGCCGTCGCGGAGCTTGAGGCCGAGGACGCGGCGGTGGGGGCGAGTGGGACGTGGAATCTCGGCGGGCCGGTCCGGCGAATTTCCCTCCCAGTCAACATGATCGGGAGATTCCGGCTTTCCCCCGGCGGCCAAAGCCGCGTCATCAAGCGAGGTCTGATCGTACGGGCTGAAGCCCGTACCCTCCACCCCTTCGATGATGAGATCGACGACTTCGGCCTGGCGGATGTGGAGGCCGCGCTGGGACTCGAGGACCTCGCGCATCTTGACCCGGTAGAGCTGTTTGTCGCACTGGGCGCGGGGGCTCCAGACGGCGGGGCCGCGCGAGGAGTTGAGCAGGCGGAACTGGATGCCGACGGCGTCGGCGACCTCGCCCATGATGCCGCCGAGCGCGTCGACCTCGCGGACCAGGTGGCCCTTGGCGACGCCGCCGACGGCGGGGTTACAGCTCATCTGAGCGATCAGGTCGAGGTTCATGGTGACGAGGGCGGTCTTGAGGCCCATGCGCGCCGCGGCCATGGCGGCCTCGCAGCCAGCGTGGCCCGCACCCACGACCGCTACGTCGTATTGTTCGGCGAAAGGCATCCAGTTCAATTCTACGGATTGGATGATGCAACCGCAGCGGCGGATGTGCGGGCGTGGACACCCGCGCTACAGCCGATCGACCCGCCTACCGGCGAAGACCAGCCTGTAGGAGCCCCGGCTGCAGATCGGCGGTACGTGCCGGTCAGGCCGCCTGCAACTCGAGAATGATGGCGGCGCCGCGCGGCTCGAGGTTGACGGCGGACGCCCGGCCGTTCAAGTCGCGCAGGATGGTGGCGCACAGGCTGAGGCCCATTCCGGCGATGTCGCCAGAGCGCGCCGGGACAAAAGGATCGAAGGCGCGCTCGGGATGCTGAAAGCTGCGGCCGGTGTGGCTGACGGAAATCTGGACCAGGTTGCCTTCGCGGCCGGCTTCAAGGCGAACGGACCTGAGCTCCCGGGCGGCGGCCGAGCCGTCGCGCTCGACCGCGCCGATGGCGTATTGCAGGCAATGCAGCAGGGCCTGGCGCAATTGCTGCGCGCCGCAGAGAATGCGGGGCAGACCCGGCGCCACGTTGACCTCAAATTCGATAGAGCGCAGAAGGAATTCGGGGCGATAGAGCTGGTCCATGTCGGCGAGCAACTCGGAGACGGAGATGGCGGCGGGCTGATCGGCCTGCGCCAGCGAGACGCGGGAGAGGCTGTCGAGGGTCGCGCGAATGCGCCGCGCCTCCTGCAGGATTGATTCGACGGATTTGCGGTCCTGCGGATCGAGCGCGTCCGAATCGCCGAGGAGCGAGGCATAGCCGAGGATTACCGTGAGCGGACTGTTCAACTGCTGAGTGACGTTGCCCGCCAATTGACCGAGGCCGGCGAAGCGTTCCGAATCGATCAGCTTCTCAAAGAGCATGGTCTGTGCGCGCGTAGCTTGGAGGCGGGAGGCCAGCATCTCGATCGGGAGCAGGTCGTCGAGGCGAGGCGCATCGCCTGTGCAGGCAGCGCTGCGGCGGTTCTCGGGGCGCAGACCTCTTAGCAGGAGGGCTCCATCGACGCCGGAGCGGCCCACCATGGGCACGGCGAGAACGGAGGTGAAGCAGAAGCGTTCAAGGTCGTCGCCGGGAAGGAGCCAGGGCTTGAGATCCAGACGGAGAGTCTTGCTGTGTTCGACAGCGGCAGGGGCCGTGCCGGGGGCGGGAAAGCCCTCGACCGGAATCCGTCTGGCCAATTCGCCCAGAGGCTTGGAGATGGCGACCTCGAGGCCGGCGGATCCGGCCAGCCTGAACTGGCCGGCGTGCTCGAGCAGCAATGCTGCCTGGGTGAAGCGGCTGTTGTTGACCACGGTCTCGCAGATGTCGGGACCCTGGCGGTCGAAGTCCTCGAGCCTGCGGCGAGTGAGCATCAGGTTGGCATACGCTTCGAGCTGGCCGCGGACGCGGCGTTCGCGTTCGCGGGCGATTCGGTTGAGGCTGAGCTCGTCCTCAAGCGCCAGCACGATCATGCCGAGCGCCGCCACAGCTTTTCCCATCACCACCACGCGAGTCAGGTTGAGATCGAGCGCCAGATGACGGCCAACCCAGGGAATCAGCAGCAGGAAAGAGAGCGACCAGGCCAGGAAGCCCGCCACGCTGAGGAAGACCCCGGGGGAGAAGCGCCTGAAGGTGACGACCAGCAACAACGCGGTCACCGACAGGTTGAGGCACACGGCGGCAACGAGCGTTTTGCCGGGTCCCATGCCAAGACCGGCGATGAACGCCAGGCTGCCAAGAATCGCGGAGAAGAGGACCCCCAGAAACCCCGGAAACACCTTGCTTGCGCCGCTCCAGAAAATGCCCACAAGGAAGGCGAGAGAGGCGAGAACAGGGAAGATCAAGGAGAGCGGTCCCCGAGGAGCATCCCCATGAAAGACGCCCCAGTAGAGGATCGCGCACAGGACAAGGATCGAGGCGTACGGAATCACAAAGAGAACCTGGTAGCGGCCCAGGCGAAAACGCCGCGGCGACAGCGAGCCGAGAAACATGGCCGTGCCGATGAGGGAGCATGTCCTTCCCGCGGCAGCCAGCCATGGGAACACGTCTCCGGAAAAGCCGCCTGGCCCCATCGTGGAGTAGAGCAGGATCATGGAGAGGAGGGCGAAGAAAAAGCCGACGAACCAGAGCAGGGTGCGCGTGTCACGGAAGCGACAGTAGAGGTAGCCGAAGGCGGGCACCAGCAGCGCCGTCAGGATCAGGGCCGGAGCGTGGTAATAGTCGGGCATGAAGACCGCGAGTCGCGCTTCCTATCGACGCAAGGTGCGGCTGCGACGATTCGCGAATCCGGCCACGTGTCCGCAAAACGGCGAACGCGGCTCGCGCATCTGCATGTCTCCCCACTCGCGCCATAAGAGGGCGTTCCGAGCTTAGATTGAGGTCTTCCCAGAGCTGTGTGAATCCGTCTAAAGTTGCAGAGAGATGAGCGTTTGGCGGAAAACCCGGGTCCCCAAGGGCCCCATCCGGGCGCGGCGCTAGGAGGCGAACTTCGGTGGCGATTCGATACTGGGTTGTGGTACTGGCAGCCGTGGGCTGCGCATTGACGGCTGCGGGACAGGACAGGGATACGTTAACCCCCATGCCGCTCGATTCCGGCTTTGGGCGCATGGAGCTGACGCCCCCCCCCATTTCCGTGGAGCAGATCGTCAAGGACTTTACCGCCAAGGAATCGGAATTCGAGGAGGCGTATCACCATTACACCTACCGCCGTGTGGCGCGAGTGCAGGAACTGAACGAAGAAAACAAGGTCAGCGGCGAGTGGTACGAGGTGGACGACGTGGTCTTCGATCCCAGCGGCGCCCGGATGGAGAAGGTCGTCTACGCGCCGGCGAGCACGCTGCAGCAGATCATGATCTCGCCTTCGGACTTGCAGGACCTTCAGCGCGGCTACTCCTTCGTGCTCACGACGGAGGAACTTCCGGAGTACGACGTCAAATATGTTGGCCGGCAGAAGGTAGACGACCTGGATTGCTATGCTTTCGACATCGGTCCCAAGACCATCGCGAAGAACAAGCGCTATTTTCTTGGGCGCGTGTGGGTTGACGCGGCCGACCTGCAGATCGTGGTGACCAACGGACGGATGGTGCCGGACGACACGCGGAAGAACCACGAGGACCTGCACCCGCCGTTCATGACGTGGCGGCAGCAGATCGACGGACGCTACTGGTTCCCGGTGTACAGCAAGGGCGAGGGGCTGCTGCACTTCTCCGGCGGCTACGGCTACATGGCCAACGATGTGCACCTGCGCCAGACGATCAAGTACAGCGACTACAAGCGATTCGGGTCGACGACAAAGGTCTTCTACAACGGGCAGGAGATCACCAACAACGGCCAGCAGCCGGGACAGGCGCCCGAAGCGCATGCCAACCAGAAGTAGCTTGAAGAAGCAAAGGACGCCCCCGGTCCAGCGGGCCGCGAGTGCGCCGGTTCGAGGCGTGCATGGCGCGAGGGACCGGGCTCATCGCCGCCGGAGCGACGAAACGGGCGGCCGGATGATCTACTAGAACCCATAACGGGAAGGTCAACTGAAGCGCCCCGTTCCGGAACGTATGCGGCGGCTCCTCCAACTCATGGCATGGCCGATTCTCTGCGGCGCAATCGCCGCAGGGTGCTTTTGCGCGAGACAGGCGGCTGGGCAGGCGCGACCCGCCCAGGCAGCAAGCAAGGGATTAGGCGCCGGGAGCGCGGACTCGGGCGATTCCGAGACACTGTTTCCGCATACCCGGACGGGTCGCTACTGGATTTCAGGCCAGGCGAACGTCGTCTTGCAGGGTCACGGGGCATTCCCGGCGAGGTACAGCGGGCCGAACAGCCTGGCCAACTGGGGGCAGTCGGCAACCACGCACCTGCTGACGCTCTACACCGGTTACGAGCTTACGCGGAATACCGAAGTCTTTGCCGACATCGAAGATGCGACCGGGAACGGCATCGGGAACGCGAGCGGCATGGCTGGCTACGTCAACCTGGATTCGGTGCGCCTGGTCGTGGGCACCCCGCTGTCGAAAGCGCCGTACTTGGCGCAACTCATGCTGCGGCAGATCGTTCCGCTGACGAAGGAGCGGGTGGATGCGGAGCGCGACGAACTGGATCTGGCTACTTCGCTCCCCGCGCGGCGGTTGGAGTTTCGCGTGGGCAAGTTCGACCTGACCGACTTCTTCGACGTGAATACCTACGGTTCAGACAGCAACCTGCAGTTCCTGAACTGGACGGTGGACAACGACGGCGCGTATGACGTGGCGGCGAACACGCGCGGCTACACCGACGGCGCGATCCTCGAGTACGACGATCGATCGTGGTCGGCGCGCTTTGCCGAGGCGCTGATGCCGAAGGTCGCGAACGGATCTCATCTGGATGCCGACCTGGCGAGGGCGCGCGCGGAGAATCTGGAATTGGAAATGCGGGGCAAGCATGTCTTCCATCGCGATGGCGCGGTGCGGTTGCTGAGCTACTTGAATCACGCCGACATGGGGAATTATCGCGAGACAATTGCGGAGTTTCAGGCGGGCAAGACGGCGACGCCGGACATTGTTGCGACGCGCCAGCAAGGACGGCATCGCTACGGCATCGGGCTGAACGCCGAGCAGGAGATCGCTCCGCAGGTGGGGGTGTTCGGGCGGTTGGGCTGGAGCGATGGACACAACGAGTCGTTTTGCTACACCGAAGACGACCGGACGGTGCAGATCGGCGGAGTTGCAATGGGCAGCGCGTGGCGGCGCGACGACGATCGCGCCGGCGCGGCGTTTGTTGTGAACGGAATCGTGGCGGTGCATCAGCAGTATCTGGCCTTGGGCGGACTCGGCGTCCTGCTCGGCGATGGCGCCCTGACCTACGGCCGGGAGAAGATATTCGAAGGGTTCTATACCGTACATCTGTGGCGCGGCTTCTTCGCCTCCTACGACTTCCAGCACATCGACAATCCCGGGTACAACCAGGCGCGGGGACCGGTGGCAGTCTCGGCCGTGCGCTTTCATACGGACTTCTGAAAAGACAGCGAGCAGAGAGTCGGGAATAGGAAGTAGGGGCGGGGTTCAGTCGCGAGGCGGCTCTGGGAACATTGAGCATGACGCCGGTGTCAGATTCGGTAGTGGAGAGAAAACAGTGAGCGCGGTGCAGAACGGAAGAACCGGGTTGGCGATTTGCCGCGGAGAGGGGATCATTGGCGGCGAGGGAGCTAGCCCGTGCGGCTGAACAGAATCCTGAATCCACGGATGGACCGGCCACTACCGCTCTGGATGATCTTCCCGGTGGTATTTGCGGCGCTGTATGCGACGCACTTCACCCTGCTGCGCCTTCCTTATTACTGGGACGAGGCCGGTTACTACATCCCGGCGGCGTGGGACTTTCTCCGCACCGGATCGCTGATCCCCACCTCGACGTACTCCATCGCGCATCCGCCCCTGCCGAGCATCTATCTTGCGCTGTGGTGGAAGGTCAGCGGCTATTTTCCCGAGGTGACACGCGAGGCCGTGCTGATGGCGGCGGCGCTGGGGCTGCTCGCCGTCTGGCGGCTGGCGATGCGCCTGGTAGGCGTGACCTCGGTGGCTTTCTGGACGGTGCTGCTGACCGGCCTTTATCCCATCTGGTTTGCGCAGAGCTCGCTGGCCCATGCCGACATTTTTGCGGCCGCCTGCTCGCTGTGGGGGTTGGTCTACGCGCTGCCCGCGCGCGGCCGCGCACCCTGGCATGCCGCACTATGGTTCTCCGCCTCGGCGTTGTGCAAGGAAACCGCGATCGTTATTCCGTTGACGCTGGCTGCGGTGAATGTGGCGGAAAGCTTCTTTGCGAGCGCGGCGTCGCGGGTCCGGTTATGGCGTGAGGCGGCCTGGCTCTCAAGCTGCGTCGTTCCGCTTGCGGGCTGGCTCGCCTACCACTACGCCAAGACCGGGTTCCTCTTTGGCGATCCGGAGTGGCTGCGCTACAACGCCGAAGCCACGATGACGCCGTTGCGGATCGCGGCTGCGTTTCTGCATCGCGTGGCTCACCTGACCCTGCACATGAACCTGTTTGTGCCGGTGGGGATGGCATTTGCGGCGCTGCTGCTGAAGCCACGCCCCGATTCGGAAGGCCACGACCGCGCGACGATCGCGCGGCCGGTGATGCGGCGCATCTTCCTGCTGCTCCTCGCCAATGCGGCGCTCTTCAGCGTGCTGGGCGGAGCATTGCTCACGCGGTACCTGTTGCCCATGTACCCGCTTGTGCTGCTGGTGGCCGTGACGGCCTTTTACCGCCGCGTGCCGTACTGGCACGGACTGGCGCTGATCTCGGCAGCGGGCTTCGTGGCGGGCCTCTTCATCAACCCGCCGTACGGGTTCGCTCCGGAGGATAACCTGGCCTACGCGCACGTGGTGAGGATGCACCAATCGGGAATCGCGCAGTTGGCGAAACTCTATCCCGACGCGGCTGTGCTCACGGCCTGGCCGATGAGCGACGAACTGAAGCGGCCGGAACTGGGTTACGTGAAGAAGCCGTGGGATGTCGTCGCCATCGACGATTTCTCGCCCGCGCAGATCGCCCGTGCCGCCGAGGAGCCGGAAGCGTATTCGGCGGCGCTGGTGTTCTCGACCAAGTACGATCCATCGTCACCGCTGCTCAAGCTCGGCGGCGAGGCGATGGATGAGCGCTATTTCGGCTTGCATCACGATCTGCCGCCCGAGGCGATCGCGCAGCAACTGGGCGGGACTCTCGTGTGGAAGCGCGACGACGAAGGCATGTGGGTCGCGCTCATCCGCTTCAACCGCCCGGTCGAAGCGCGGCTGGAGCGGGAAGTCGAGAGCCGCTGAGCCGGCTGCGCGGAACAGAAGCACTCCCCGATTCGATGGTGAGAAATAATTCCGGTGATTGCGGGAACAGTCCGCGAGGGCGCGGTGTCTACACAAGCACAGTGGCACCGAAAGGGATGATCGGAGGGCCGTTAAGGCGGAATCAGAGCGAAGGTCCGGATGAAGACGAGCTTCAAGGTGGCTCTCTCTTGGGGAGAGAGCCACTCGATGATTGTGGCTGCCGGATGCATCTGCTCTGATTCCGCTCACCCCCGCTCCCCAGCGCAGGCCGCGCGTGGAGCGGCCGGATGCTTGCGCCCACTCGACCCTGCCGCCTCCCATCCGGCGCGACTGAATGGAAGTTTGGGGGGCGGCTATGTTTGAAGACTCCACGTTCGAATCCGTGGGCAAGATCCACACGCGCAGCCGGTGGTGGATGATTGCGACGTTTGGGCTGAACAGCTCCATCCTGCTGGCGCTGATCCTCATCCCGCTTATCTACCCTGAAGCGCTGCCGAAGTTGGCTGAGACGATTCTGATGGTTGCGCCGGCGACTCCGGTTGAAGAACCGAAGCCGGCCGCGCAGCCGGAACAAGCGCCGGCTTCGCAGCGAGAGTTTCAGACCGGGGTTCTCACGGCGCCATCGCAGATTCCAAAACATCCCTATATTCCCAATGCGCCGGAGGCCCCAACGCGCGACACAGTCGTCGCCTTGAGCGGTGGTGGACCTGGCAGCGGGCCGGGCAACCCGTTCTCCCACGCCGGCACGCATCCCGACGTGCGTCAGGCCGTCGAGGGGGCGAAACACATATCCTCGGGCGTGATGGCGGGAATGCTGATCCACAAGGTCGTCCCGAAATATCCGGCGATCCCGTTGGCGATTCGCCTGAGCGGGACCGTGGTGCTGGAGGCCACGATCTCGCGCAACGGGACCATCGAGAACCTGCGCGTGCTGAGCGGACCGCCCATGCTGCAACAGGCCGCCAGGGACGCCGTAAGCCAGTGGCGCTACCGGCCCTACCTGCTGAATGGCCAGCCGGTGGAGGTGGAGACCACGGTGAGCGTTGAATTCACGCTGAATTGATGTCGGCGCTGCGGGCGGGCGGTGCGGCTTGAACGCGCAGGGCCAGACGCGCGGACAGGTCAGACGGCGCTCGCCTGCAGCTTCTCGCGCGTCAGCTCGTTCCATGCCGCAATGGGTTCGGGCATGGGCGGGCTTACCACGCCGGGCGCAACGCCTTCGATGGCACTCTGCGGATCGACACTGCCATGCGCATCGCGCAGGATCCCTTTCACCCACCCGACGGCGGCCGTTTCGCCGCGGCGGCAGAACGTTTGCTCGATGTAGAACCACTTCTCGTCCCAGCAGACCATGCGTGAATTGAGCGTGAAACGGCAAAACAGCGGCAGGGAGCGGCGATAAGTGACCCAGGCGGCGCCGACCAGCGGCTGCCAGCGCGAGCGGATGATGTGATCGAGCAGCCGGGTGCGGGCCAGGAAGTGCGTGCGCGCGTAGTCCATGGCGCTGAGGAAGCGCGCATTGTTCATGTGCAGGTTGAGGTCGATGTCGTTCGGCAGCACGCGCATGCGCAGGGTGTCTTCCTCGAGAATCCCGAGCGGGGGCAGCGGACGGATGGCCTGGCGGATGGCCAGCGCGGGAATGCGAACAAAACTGATGATGTGCGACACGAACTCCTCTCCGGGTCAAGTCTAATGCGGCGCAGGGAAGCGGGAGGCGGAATAGGGGCGGGCCCATGAGCAGACGGCGAGCAGTTGTCGATTCGCAGCGCCGCGAGTGGTGTGCAGCGCCCGAAGTCGGCGAAAATGGCTTCTGCTATGAGACGAGTTGCTCGACGCAAGTTTCTTGGCGGCGCTTCGGCCGCTTTGTTTGGGACCATTGCCGTTCCGCGGCTTCTCCGGGCTGCTGCGCCAGCGCAGGCTCGACGCAAACGGGTGTTTGTGGGTTCGCTTGCGCCCGACGGGATTCTCAAGTACGACTGGGATCCGGAAACAGCGACGCTGACGCCGGCGGGCGTGGCGGCGAAGGTGCCGAAGGTAGCGTGGCTGGCGCTTTCCGAGGGCTTCGTCTATTCGGCGTCGGAGCTGGACACGTTCGAGGGCAAGCCGACCGGCGAAGTGGCGAGCTTTCGCGTTGTGGACGGCGAATTGGAGCCGGTTTCGGCGCGGAACTCGGCCGGAACGGGAACGTGTCACGTGGCGGTGGATGCAACGGGCAGAATGCTGCTCGCCGCCGACTATACCGGCGCGAGCGCGGCCAGCTTCCGCATTGATGCCGGCAAGTTGAGCGAGGCCGTATGGACCGGGCACTACACGGAACACGGGCCGAATGCTGACCGTCAGGAGAAAGCGCACGCGCACTTTGCGTCCTTCTCGCCGGACAACCGGTTCGCCTACATCAACGACCTGGGCGGCGATTGCATTCACATCTACAGAGCTGATTCGGCCACGGCGCAAATGACGTCGGCGGGGACCTATCGCGCGGCGCCCGGCTCGGGGCCGCGCACCCTGCACTTCCATCCGAACCGGCATACGGCCTACTCGATGAACGAGCTGGTGTCGACGGTGGACGTGCTGGATTGGCACAAGGCCGACGGCAGCCTGACGCTTGTCGACCGCATCGAACTGCTGCCGTCCGGCTACAAAGGCCCGACGCGCGGCTGCGACACGGTAGTCACGCGCGACGGGCGCTTCGTCTACTTCGCCAACCGCGACGACAACTTTCTTTTCGCGTTCAAGGCTGACCAGGCGTCGGGCAGACTGACGCCGATGAAACGGTCGAACTGCGGCGGGAAGACGCCGCGGAATTTCACGCTCGATCCCACGGAGCGGTGGATGCTGGTGGCCAACCAGGATTCGAACCAGATCAGCGTGTTTGCGCGCGATCCGGCGACGGGCGAGCTGGCGGATGAGGTGAAGAGCAGCGTGCAGGTCGAAGCGCCGATGCGGGTACTGTTTGTCTGATTTTCAGGAACTCATCGTCCGAGCGGCGCTTTGCCTCTACTTATAATCGTGACTTGGGGAACTTGGCGACAGAATGCCTTGCTCGGCAAGCAGTTATGGAGCTATCATACTGAAATCACAATTGGTTGCAACCAGGAGCAAGATAAATGTCTATCAAAGTTGCCTGCTTCGGACATTGGAAAGGTGTCACTTGCTTATACATTCTCGCAGCAACACTCATTGGTCGCGCCTCGGCTCAATCTCGGATACTCGCTAACGGTGACAACAATCCTCAAGACTGGCCATACGAACAGAAAACGACCGCACGTGCATTTGGGAACTTCGGTGGGTGGTGGAGCTTCATGAATGAGAACGAAAAGGCGGCATTTTTGGATGGCTTTCAAGAAGCGATGCGCCAGGCCAACCAACTCGCAGGAATTACATGCGAGGTTTTGCGCCAGCAATTGGCCGAGGACAAAGACCCTTCTCTTAAAGCAATGACACAGGCGGTCTACGTTTGCAGTTCAGTTGCTGACACAGCTGATTACAACAAAGTGACTGTGAAAGACTTGGATAGCTTCTACTCAGACTCGGTGAATCAGATCATTTCGCTGGGTTGGTCGATGGGATATCTGCGCGACAAAGCATCTGGCAGGAAGACGGAGGGGCAACTATTGGACGCCCTGAAAACTGAACAGAAGCATGTACACGATTGCAGCAAGTTCCCACATATTTGCACGTTGGGTGTTCAAGAATCCGAACCCTCTCGGTGAGACCTCGCCTTCAATCGCTGCTATGGCGGAACACGCACAAAACGGATGCGAAAGGCAGTGACCCATGAAGAGCTTCAGGGCGGAGTATCCCCGGCTCTATGGATTGAAGGATTGCATTGCTGATCCGACATCTCCGGACGCCTACTTTCAGAATTTTGATGAGACCCTCCTCAATTCAACTCATGTCCGGGAAGTGTACTCACGACTTGAGCGAACACTGCAAGAACTTGACGCTTCGGCTTGGGCGCATCTGAAAGAGGAAATCGTTCCGTATCTCGGAAATCGGGATAGTGGCCGCGGGTGGCAGCAGCTTTTCGACATCCTTAACGAGGCGCGGGCCTATAGATACCTGAAATCAATCGGTTGTACGGCTGTCCGCTTCATTCCGAGAGCAAGGAAACCTACCCCAGATTTGGAGGGGACACGTTTTGGGGATCGCTTCTTTTGCGAGGTTAAAACGATCAACATCTCCGATGACGAAGTTGCAGCGCGGACGAGTCCTCCGACGGTCCGATCACTGCCCATGAAACTCGCACCCCAGTTCCTAGGGAAACTGAGCGCAACCGTTAGCGTGGCCAAACAACAATTGTTGGCCCATGATCCTAGCCGCGAGGCAAAGCACCTTGTCTACCTGAACATTGTTTTTGATGATTTCCTCGCAGAATGCAAGGAGGCGTACTTCCAGCAAATTGACGGGTATCTGGCAAGTGCGCCGGATTCAGACGTCCGGCTCATCATCTGCAATGATTACACGGCATTCTATAAACCGCTTCAGATGCGTCACGCCGACGTGGACAACGTTGGATAGCATCCGAAACCACGAGGAATAAGGGGGGTGGGGTGCACGCTTGAATCCGGTCCCGAACACGCGTTTTAGCTGCTGGTCGCCGGGTCCCGCCCTAGGCTCTCTTTTCTAGGCTTCATCACCGAGGGCACCCCATCCTTGCGCGCTTTTGCGCGAAGGATGGGATCGCCCGCTTGATGAGGCGGGGTGTAAGGTCCCTTACGCGGGCTGGGCTTCGCCCTTGAGTTGCTCGGCCTGGTAGTGGAGGATGAGGGCGTCGACGATGGGCTGCAGGCGGCCCTGCATCACCAGATCGAGCTGATGCAGGGTGAGGCCGATGCGGTGGTCGGTGACGCGGTTCTGCGGGAAGTTGTAGGTGCGGATCTTCTCGCTGCGGT
>JBEKUS010000003.1:0-70035 GCA_049514795.1 Occallatibacter sp. | reverse complement strand
TTCTCTTCCATCGCACTGCTCGTTTTCCAGGCCATGAGCTCGTTTTTACGTCCTCATCGCCTCGAAGCAGTGTCAGATATGTCCCCGGTTCAAAATGTCAGGAATGTGACCGGTCCGTACCGTCAAGAGGCGACAACCGCCCTCCGCCCCCGCACGCCCCCAAGCCATTGAGGAAACACTCCGAAATAGATCTGCGAAATCTTGCAGATCATTTCCCGCATCCGTCGCACAATCAATCCAGCAAAGGTTGAAGCCGGTGCCTGATCTCGAGTCACTGACAACTGACAACCGCTTCTAACCCCTTTGCCGAGACACATCTGCGAAGAAGTGCTTTTGAATCAGACGGATAGCGGACCCTATTTGCGCCAACCCTATGAAACAAAAGCACTTATTTTCAGATGCCGGGGGAGGCACCCCGAGTGACGAAAGAGTAACATCAGGCCGAAATCACCCCCTTTTGACCCCCAAAACAGGCCTTTCCGGCCTCCCATGCACCAAAAATGGTGCATTCGGGATTGCCAAGCTGACCACTGAAAGCTGGAAGCTAGCAGCTAGAAGCTAGAAGCTAGAAGCTGCTTTCTCCTTCCCTACTCCCTACTCCCTGATTTTTTCAACTGCCAGTAACACACCGCGTAGACAATTGTTCCCGGCAGGAACTTTGAAAGGGAGTCAACCGTGAAAAAATCATTGGTCGTCATTGCATTGTTTGTGGGTGCGCTGAGCGTGGCTCAGGCTCAGAAGATCACTGCTGCGGGCGCCACGTTTCCGTATCCCATCTACTCCAAGTGGTTCACCGAGTACAGCGCCGCACATCCCGGCGTCGAGATCAACTACCAGTCGATCGGCTCCGGCGGCGGCATTCAGCAGGTCACCAACGGCACCGTCGACTTTGGCGCTTCCGACATGCCCATGGCGGACGCGGCGCTGGCCGCCTCCAAGGTCAAGCTCGTCCACATCCCAACTGTGCTCGGCGCGGTCGTTCCCATCTTCAATGTCGCCGGTGTCAATGAACTCCGCTTCAGCCCCGACGTGCTGGCCGACATCTATCTGGCCAAGATCACGCAGTGGAACGACCCGCGCATCGCCAAGGACAACCCTGGTGTCTCGCTGCCTGGCGACAAGATCATCGTCGTTCACCGCTCCGACGGCAGCGGCACCACCTTCATCTGGACCGACTACCTCAGCAAGGTCAGCAAGGACTGGGCCGGCGGCCCCAGCAAGGGCACCGCGATCAACTGGCCTACCGGCGTCGGCGGCAAGGGCAACGAGGGCGTGGCCGCGCAGGTCCGCGAGTTCCCCGGCGCCATCGGCTACGTCGAGCTGATCTACGCGCTCCAGAACCACATCAACTACGGCTCCGTAAGGAACGCCGCGGGCAATTGGCTCAAGGCCTCGATCGAAGGTGTCACAGCCGCTGCGGCTACGGCCAAGATCCCTGCCGACTACCGCGTCTCGATCACCAACGCGCCGGGCCCCAATGCCTATCCCATCTCCAGCTTCACCTATCTCCTCGTCCCCACGCAGCCGAAGGATGCGGCCAAGGAGAAGGTCATCAAGGACCTCCTGAACTGGGTCATCAAGTCGGGCGAAAGCGAAGTCTCCGCTCTCTCCTACGCTCCGCTGCCCGACGAACTCAAGGCTAAGGTCCTCCAGACCGTCTACTCGCTGCCGTAGCAAGAAACCGGGGGGTCCGGCGCCCGCCGGACTCCTCGCTCGATCTGACGCGCCAGCCGTCGCCACAGAACCGCGGCTTCCCCTTTCCTCTCCGTCCATTCCGCGGATCTGATCTGCAGTGAGACCCTGGCCGGCTCGGCTGATTCTGTCTCAACGCTCGCAGCGCAACGGTATAAGCTAGTGGCTGGAAGCTGCTTCATCTGAGACACCCTCCCCGCCCCGGGTGTTAGGATGGTTCGCGTTCTCTTTAACGCCACTGCAATGATGCCTGTTCCTCAGATCTCAACGGTCAACGACCTGTTTTTTCGCATCGCGTCGGCCGGCAACCCGCGCGCTGTTCTGTGGCAGGACGAGTTCGGCCAATGGCGCCCGATCTCCTCGGATCAGATGTACCAGCGAATCCGCGCGTTGGCCATGGCCTTCATTCGCTTGGGCGTGAAAAAGGGCGATCGGGTCGTCCTCGTCTCCGAGAATCGCTGGGAGTGGGCGGTCACCGACTTTGCTTCCCTAGCCATCGGCGCGGTCAACGTGCCCCTCTATCCCACTCTCACCGGTGAGCAGATCGCCGCGCAAATCCACGACGCCGGCGCCCGTCTCGCCGTGGTCTCCACACGGCAGCAGTTCGACAAGATCTACTCCGTTCGCTCCCAGACGGAACTCGATCACATCGTCATCATGGATTCCCCCGCCCCGGAAGACGCCGTCGCAATGAGCGAGCTGATCGACGATGCCGACGCCCGCGGCGCGGAGCGCGACCTCGTCTTCGATGCCCTCGCGCGTTCCGTCGAGCCGCGCGACGCGGCCACGCTCATCTACACCTCGGGAACCACCGGCGAGCCCAAAGGCGTCATCCTCACCCACGGCAACATCGCCGCCAACCAGTGCTTCGCCCCGGTCGATTTCACCTTCGACTCCAGCGACGCCTGCATCTCATTCCTGCCCCTCTCCCACGTCACTGCGCGCGTTCTCGACTACGTGATGTACAACTACGGCGCCCAGTTGGCCTACTGCTCCAAGTTCGACAAGCTACCTCAGGCCATGCGCGAGATCCGGCCCACGGTCCTCGTCGGCGTGCCCCGCGTCTACGAGAAGATCCGCCAGGCCGTCGAGCAGAAGGCAGCGGAGTCGCCCGTCAAAAAGCGCCTGCTCGCGGGGGCCATCCAACTGGGCGCGCGCTTCGCCGACACGGTCTTCGACGGCCGACAGCCGACCTCGATCCTTTGGAAGGCGGCCAACAGATTTGTCTACTCCAAGGTTCGCGAGGCGTTCGGCGGCCGGGTGCGCATCTTCGTTTCCGGGGGCGCGCCCCTCGGCATCGACACCGCGCGCTGGTTCGCCGCCGCGGGCATCGCCCTGTGGGAGGGCTACGGCCTCACCGAAACCTCGCCCGTCATCGCTCTGAACACCCCCCTTCGCCATCGCTTGGGTTCCGTTGGGCCGCCCTTGGGCAACCTCGAGATCAAGCTCGCCGAGGATGGCGAGCTGTTGGTCCGCGGTCCCTCGGTCTTCACCGGCTACTGGAACAAACCGGCCGCCACGGCCGAGTGCTTCGACGGCCAGGGGTGGTTCCGCACCGGCGACATCGCCCATCTCGACGCCGATGGCTTCCTCTACATTACCGATCGCAAGAAGGAGCTGCTCAAGACCTCGGGCGGCAAGATCGTGGCCCCCCAGCCCATCGAGAGCAAGCTGAAGAACAGCGTCTATGTGGCGCACGCGGCGCTGGTCGGCGATCGCCACAAATTCATCTGCGCGCTCATCTCGCCCAACTTTGCCGCGCTGGAGGACTGGGCGTGCCGTCACGGCATTCCGGCGCCATCGCGCGCAGAGCTGGCGGCCGACGATCGTGTTGTCGCCTTGTACGCCGAGCTGGTCCGCGAAGTGAACGCCACTCTGGCCAACTTCGAGACGATCAAGCGCTTCCGCGTGGTTGCCGAAGAGTGGGCGCTGGAATCCGGAGAGCTCACGCCCTCCATGAAGATCAAGCGCCGGGTCCTCAATGCCCGATATGCGGCGGTGATCGCCGAACTCTACGCCGACGAAGCAACCGCCCGCGGGGGATCGTCGAACTGAGTGTGCGCAACTCCCTGCGCACCGCGCCGCGATTGCGCCACGCGCGCTTGAGTGCGCTGAAGAACGGCGCGCCCCATGCTCCCGCCGCCAGCGCAGCGCCGAAAACCACAACCGCATCGATGCTCAGCCGGCCCTCGCGCGTCCAGTACGCGTCCGGCTCCAGGCTCAGCCAGATCGCGAACTCGTCCAGCGTGAGCGCCGCGCCCACGCCATAGCTCACCGCCATCAGCCGCCCGAAGAAGATCGATATCGGCGAATGCGACCACCCCAGGTCCAGCAGCCAGCCGTAACCCACCAGAAGCAGGATCAGAATGCCCCACACCAGGTGGTGAATGTGCATCCCGCGCACCACCACCCAGTGCATATGTCCCTGGTGGTTCACGATCCGGTGCACCAGCATGCGCACACCGATAAACGTGATCAGAAACGACACCGAGGCAATGAACATCCGCTGCCGTGGCCGGTCGGGAATCGTCGCGCGGATCAGGATGCCCAGCCGCGTCAACTGCAGCAGCACGAGCAGCACGGCGACGACTACGCCGACAAACGCGAGCAGGGACAATGCGCCACTTTCGGGCATACCTTATTGAATCACTCCACCCGCTGATTCCCAATCCGGAATCGCGCCCTCATCCGTCAATCGGTCTGTTCAGCGAACTCCGCTGGCGATGCTGTCTCCTATTCCCTTGTTCCCTGTATTCCCCATCACGATCCCCTTGACAGCTGCGCGATACACTGGATAAGGCGTTGAAGCCGGTGGTCCTCCCCATCTCCGGCGGTCCATTCACGCGCTGCATTTCAAGCCCGGCTCGGAGAACCGGGCTCACATCACGAGGAGATTACCCGATGCGAGTTGCTCTATTGACCGGTGGCGGCGATTGCCCCGGACTGAATGCGGTCATCTATGCGGCCGTCAGAAAAGGCATCAACCACTACGGCGACGAATTTATCGGCTTCTTGAATGGCTGGCGCGGCGTTCTCGACAACAACTTCATACCGCTCACGCTCGAGAACACCGACGGAATCCAGTTGAAGGGCGGCACCATCCTGCATTCCTCGCGCACCAACGTGAAGAAGATTCCCGGCGGAATCGAGAAGGTGCAGGAAGTCCTCAAGATCAACAAGATCGACGCGCTCATCGCCCTCGGCGGCGACGACACGCAGTCGGTGACGCTCTTCCTCGCCGAGCACGGCATCAATGCCGTTGGCGTTCCCAAGACCATCGACAACGACATCAGCGGCACCGACCAGACCTTCGGCTTCGACACCGCGGTCATGATCGCCACCGAGGCGGTCGACCGCATCCACACCACCGCCGACTCGCACAACCGTGTCGTCGTCATCGAAGTGATGGGCCGCGACGCCGGCTGGATCGCCTACGCCTCGGGCATCGCCGGCGGCGCTCACGTCGTCCTCGTGCCGGAAAAAGAGATCGACATCGACCACGTCTGCGCGCTGCTCAAGTACAACTACGACCACGGCAAGCACTACGGCGTTGTCGTCGTCGCCGAGGGTTGCCATTTGCCCGAGGTCGGCCAGGTCGTCGGCTCGCAGCAGGTCGACTCCTTCGGCCATGTGCGCCTCTCCGGCATCGGCGAGGCCCTCGCCGAGCTCATCGAGAAGAAGACCGGCTTCGAGACCCGCTCCGTCAACCTGGGCCACACCCAGCGCGGCGGCGTGCCCACGGCCTTCGATCGCCTCCTCGGCCAGCGCTACGGCCTGCACGCCATCGACATGGTGCACCAGGGCAAGTGGGGACGCATCGCCGTCCTTCACGGCACCGATATCACCGACATCACCATCAAGGAAGCCATCGCCAGCAACCGCCGCCTCGACCAGCGCTTCTTCGACGTGATCGCCGACCTCGAAGCCAAGGTCTAGCCTCTCGGCTTCACACCGCGCAAGAGCCATCCTCAAAGCGGGGATGGCTCTTTGCTTTCTGCAGCAGGTGGAGAACGCGATGCTGTATCGGCTTTACCAACCCGGCGACTTTGCCGCTCTCTATGCGGTCGAAGAGCTCTGCTTCCAGCCGCCCGCCCGCTTCCCCCGCGCGACCATGCGCAGCCTCGTCAACAGCCCGAACGCTGCGACCTGGATCGCGGAAGAGAACGCGGAACTCGCCGGCTTCGCCATCGTGGTGTGGGAAAAGGCGCCGGCGAAAGAGCCGCGCGCTGCCTACATCGAAACCGTCGAAGTTGCTCCCGGCCATCGCGAGCGCGGCGTCGCCGGCGAGCTCCTGCACCGAGTCGAAGACTCCGCCCGCGCTGCTGGCGCGGAGGCCATCTGGCTGCACGTCGATGCGGAGAACACCGCCGCCGTTCGCCTCTACGAACGCCGCGGCTACGCGAAACAGGGCAGGGAAGAGCACTACTACGCCCGCAACCGCGCCGCCCTCATCTACACCAAGCCGCTCGCGATCGCTTCGGGATCGAGGTCCGCTCCCTAGTCCTTAGTCCCTGTCTTCCTCACTGCGCTCCGTCCGCGCTCTTCACAAACGCCGCCACGCGGTCGTGAAGCTGCTTCAGGCACTCGTCGCGCACATACACCATGTGCCCCGACTCATACCAGTCGTACTCGATGTTCTTGGCCAGCGACTGCGGGATCGGCAAGTGCTTGTCCTCGTACTGCGCGGCAAAGAACGGCGTCGCCAGATCGTAGTATCCGCCGTTCACCATCACTTTCAACCGCGGGTTCGTCTTCATCGCCTCGGCCAGGTCCTGCGACACGTTCACGCTCACCGGATTGCCGCGGTGCTTGAAGTCCCAATGCGCCTCGCTGTAGATATCCGGCAGATAGGTTTGCCCCTCGCCGTATTTCAGGTCGCGCCGCACGTACACGTTGAACAAGGAGACATAAGCCGACGAGATGGCCGTCGATTGCGGATCGTAATCCGCGTACTGGCTCAGGGGGTCGAGCGTCGGCCCTGAGAAACGCGTGTCGAGCCGTCCCGTGGTCAGGTCGGCATCGTCCTGCAGCGTCTTTTCGAACTCCCCGCCGTTCACCCGCAAATTCGCTTTGAGCAGGTAGCTCACGGGCAGTCCGGTGTATCCGTGCAGCTTCTCCGCCACCTGCTGTTTCTCATCTGTCCCAAGGTCCGTGCCCAGCGCAAGCGCGTGCGCATAGGGGCCCATCGCGAACTCCTCAACCTCCTTGAGGAACGGCTCCAGCGCGGCCGGCTGATTCGGCAGCTTCTTGTGGTACCACGCCGTCGCCGCATAGGTCGGCAATCCCAGCACGTACGGCAGATCCACGCCGGGATTGGCGTCCGGCCGGTCGATATCGGCCGTGAAGTTGAAGATCTGCGATAGCAGAACCACGCCGTTCAGGTCGATGTTCTGCTTGTTCTCCAGCAGGTCCGCCAGCACCGCCGATCGAGTGGTTCCATAGCTCTCGCCGAAGATGAATTTGGGCGAATTCCACCGCCCGTACTTGGTGATAAACCGCGCAATGAACCGCGCATACGCGTTCGCGTCTCCGTCCACGCCCCAGAACGCCTTCTGCGCGTCTTTCCCCACCAATCGTCCAAAGCCCGTTCCCGGCATATCAATAAACACCAGGTCGCATACGTCGAGCAGCGAATACGGATTATCGACCATTGAGTAGGGTGCCGCCGGCAGATGCGTGTCGCCCGCCGTCACCACGTGCTTCGGCCCCAGCGAGCCCATGTGCAGCCACACGGTCGAGCTGCCTGGCCCGCCGTTGTAGAAGAACATCACCGGCCGCTCCTCAGGCTTCGCATCCTTCTTGAAGTACGCGACGTAGAACATTCGCGCCACGGCTGGCGAGTCCTTCGGCTCCTTCGGCTCGTCCAGCGCCAGTTGGCTCCCCGGCTGCGGCTTCCCGTCCGGCCCGAGCTCCGCGTCCTGCTCGTCGGTCGAGCCCACAGAGAGTATCCCAGCGACGGCTGTGTACGTAATGTGCTGCCCGCCAATATCAATCGATCCCGGCGTCGTCGAATCGGCCGGCGCTGCGGGCGGTGTCGGCTCCGCGGCTTTCTCAGGCGCGGCAGGCTTTGCCGCCGTTTTATCGTCCTCGGCGCGCGCCGTGAGACTGAAGAGCAATGCCGTTGCTGCAAACAGCACGGTAAACCGCCGCCAAAATGCACTCATGTCATATTCTCCGGAAGGGAATTTCGCGATAGCTCAGTATAAAGCGCGGGCGGGCGCAACGGCAGTTGAGAGCAGTGGCTACAAATCGCCACCGTGCCCTCTTGAATTCGATTCGCGGCAACTGATCACCGGCTGCTGGCGGCTGATCACTATTTGCAGCTCATTGCTTCTCGACAATCCTCGGCCGTTCCTCCGCCTGCAACTGCTTCGACACCTGCTCCACCTCGCGGAAGACCCGCAGCAGGTTGCCGCCCAGAATCTTCCGGCAGTCCTCGGCCGAGTAGCCCCGCGCCATCAACGCCTCTGTAATCTTCGGGAGATCGGCCGGCGAGTTCAGTCCCTCGGGCAACTGCCCGCCGATCCCGTCGAAGTCCGATCCCAGCCCCACGTGATCCACACCCGCCACCTTGGCGATGTGGTCGATGTGGTCAATCAACACCGAAAGCGGCGGCCGCGGAATCCGGTTCGCCGCCTCGCGCCGGATCTTGTCGATCTCGGCCTGCGGTGTCTCGCGCCCCTCGGCCTTGTTCTTCGCCTTCAACTCCGCGATCTGTTTCTCCACCTCAGGCTCGATCGCCTGCTGCGCCTTGTGGTACTCCGGCGACAGAAAGCCAGCGTAGAAGTTCACCATCACCACGCCACCCTTCGAGTCCGGTCCTCCGTAGCGGGCAATCGCGCGCAGCATGTCGTCGCTCATGTTTCTTGGCACATCGCAGAGTGCACGCGCCGACGAGTGCGACGCGATCACCGGCGCGCGTGAGATGTTCAGCGCCCGGTAGAACGTGCGGTCCGAGACGTGCGAGACGTCCACCATCATCCCCAGCCGGTTCATTTCATACACCACGTCCTTGCCGAACTCGCTCAGCCCCTGTTCGGTGTGCGGGATGCTTTTGTCGTTGATGTCGCCCGAGCTGTCGGCCCATCCGTTGGAGTTGGCCCACGTCAGGGTCATGTAGCGTACGCCCAGCGCGTAGTACTGGCGCAGCAATCCCAGCGAATCCTCGATCGAGTGCCCGCCCTCGATCCCCATCAGCGCAGCCAGCTTGTGCTCGCGGTGCGCGCGCTCGATATCCGCAACCGAAGTCGCAATCTCCATCTGGTCCGGATGCTTCGCCGCCTGCTGCTTCACGGCGTCGATCAATTCCAGCGTCCGGTGCGCATACTGGCCCTTGAACCGGTCCGGCTGAACCCAGATCGAGAAGAACTCCGCGCCCAGGTTCCCCTTGCGCGCCGTCTCCAGGTTCAGGTCGCCGCCGTTCAGCGGACCGCCGAGATCGAAGTGCTCGTCGAGAAATCGTTGCGGCGTATCGGCGTGGGTGTCGATGACGATGGCGGACGCGTGGACCGCCTGCGGACTTGGCGCTTTTGGCTTCATAGGTGTCTGGTGAGCACTTGCTGGATTCTGGCCCCAAACGAGGGCCGGAACGGCGATGAGAAGAAGGATCGGCAACACAACGGCGCGCATAGGCTTGCGATGAGTGTATACCAACTGCGCATTCGCCGAACCCCGGCATTTTCCCGCCCATCCGCTCCTTCGGTAATTGTTATCCTGTCACCGGGCACGCACTCGAATCCAGCAGCCGGTTTACCCCTTATGTATTCACCCAAATTCAACCAGGTCCACGATCGCACCATCCTGCTTGAAGCCATGCGGACCTATTCGTTCGCGACACTCTTTGGGCCCGCGTCAGGCGAACAACCTGGCGCGAGCGCTGGGGCAACTCATCTTCCGCTAGTCGTCAAGGATGAGGGCGAGCATGGTCTTCTTGAGGGCCATTTCGCCAAAGCCAATCCCCACTGGCGGGCGCTCGCCGGCCGCGAAACTCTGGTCGTTTTTGCGGGACCGCACACTTATGTCTCGCCATCCCTCTACACGGAAGAACTCTCCGTGCCGACGTGGAACTACATCGCCGTTCACGCCTACGGCACGCTCTCGCTCGTTGAAGACGAGCCCGGTAAGGAATCCTTCCTCGCCGATCTCATCGCCGCGCATGAACCTGGCTATCTGGAACATTGGCACAGCATGCCTGAGGGATTTCGCCGCACCATGCTCGTCGGCATCATAGGCTTTCGCATTCCCATCGCGCGCATCGAAGGCAAATTCAAGCTCAGCCAGAACCGCAATCCCCAGGAGCGCCAGAGCGTGCATTCCGCCCAGTCCTCCGGCTTACCCGATGAGCAGGCCCTCGCCCGTTGGATGGAGCGCTTGTTGGGCCCGAACCTCGACCGCTGACAGCAGTCCCCGCTCGTCCCCGCGAATCCAGCATTTGATATACTTTCAAAGGCACAACGCGTGCGGAAGTGGTGAAATTGGCAGACACACCATCTTGAGGGGGTGGCGCCCAAAAGGCATGCGGGTTCAAGTCCCGCCTTCCGCACCATCGATCTTCGCCTCGGACCGGCGGCGCTAGCGTCCCGAGTCTGAAATACGTTGACGGATCATTCTCTTATCCTGAGCGCAGTTTGCCGTGGTTTCCGCGGCAAACGGAGGCGAAGGATCTGTGGTTGTTTTTCAACGAACTTTGGATTTGCCACGCTAGTGCCCAGGCTCTCGGGCGCATTGGGAAAGCAGCTCAAACAAATGCACATTCTCTTCTACTTTGTTATCGTCCTGCACATTCTCGTCTGTTTCTTTCTGATCGGCGTCGTCCTGCTGCAGCAGGGCCGGTCGGCCGATCTCGCAGGCGCCTTCGGCGGCCAGGGCTCGCAGACCGCATTCGGTCCCCGCGCCGCGGCCAACGTGCTCACGCGGCTGACCACCTGGTCGGCGGTGATCTTCATGTGCACGTCCATCACGCTTGTGGTTCTCTTCGAGCGTTCAACCTCCGTGCACTCGGTGCAGGAAGGCTCACACTCAGCGCCGGTCAGCGCCCCCGCGAAGCCCGGCAAGTAGAGCGCCGTCAGCAAAGAGCCGCGAGTTTACCGCTCCGGCTCACGCAAAGCCCAGCCCACGACCGGCACGTTTCCATGCGCTGGTGCCGCGCTTGAAGGCATTCCGTCGCCGCTCAATTCTTCCAGGGAAAATGCGCCCCGGACTCACTTCGGCGGCGAAGCCGGCTGGGCAGGTTGCGGGGGCGCTGATGAGCCAGCAGGCGCCGCAGGCGGTGCGGCCTTCCCCTTCGCCAACGCTGCGTCCGCGCACTTCTTGAAGTCGCCCTGGTCGTCGTGCCGCCAATCCGCTGTAATTCGACAGGGCGTGCATCTCGCGACCATAACCTCTTGGTGCGAAGGTCAGATGGTTCTCTCGCTGCAAGACCACACCAACTCTGGTTTTGCCGCAGTTCAGCCCAGTTTTGGAGAGAACGAGCGGGAACTTATTTCGGCTCTTCCTTCTTCTTATCGGCTGGCTGGTCGACAGGTTTGGAGAGATGCAGCTTGCTCATCTCCCTGGCTCCAACCTCGGGGTCCATTTGCGTGACTTTGATGCCCGTGGCCATCGTCCCCGACGTCCATTTCAGATAGTAGGTCTTACCCGCTTCCGCCTCGAACCGAATCCTCTCGTTCTCCTTCCTCGTGGCACCGTTGACCACCGAGCCGGCTGCCGTGAAAATGTCGACAGTGTACATCTCCGGCAATCCGGTCACGACCACTGTGCCTGGACCCACCTCCGTTCCCGCATATTCGCCGTTTTTCAGATAGGCCAGATAAACGCCATTGACGTAGAGGTGGTCATGGGAGGCGGAACCGGTAATCCTTCCCACGCGGTAGATGTAGACGAGAGCCTTGCCCGCCGATGGAGCGGTCGGCGGAGGCGCCGGTTTGGCATCCTGAGCCGAAGCCGGCGTCAAGCTGCCAAAGAGCAACAGCGCGAAGAAGGCAAGAAGGATTGTTGCGAGGAAGTGGAATGCGCTTTTGGCGCGGCAAACCCGAATGGCTGTACCAAGCGTAGCGTTACGCATTTGAACGCTCCTTTACCGATCCAATCTGCAGGAACAAAACGGGGGCCTGTTTTGCGACAGCCGAAGGATAGTCCTGTGGGGGATCGTGTCGGTGCGCCGAATCACAAGGAGTCGTGACAAGCGCTGATGGGCTGCAGTTTGAGGCGAACGAGTGAGAGAGCGCCGCGGTTGCTGGTCTCTGGCTAAACCGGCGGCATCGCATCCGCCACCGGTACGCCAGGCGGCGGCGTGAATCGGAAAGTCTCGGCCGGGATCGTGACGTTGGGACGTTCTCCCGCGAAGGTGAACCGCGTGATCGCCCCGTCGGCTTCTTCCACTTCGATGGCGGTGATTGCGCCGGCAGCGGTCACCGTCAGCGCCAGCCGCGTCACGCGCTTCTCCTGGCCTTTGGGTAGGCCTGTGAGCGTAAAGCAGCCGTTCGGCGCTGTCGCCAGCCTCAGTCCAGTCAGCTCCTTTTCAAGTTGCGAGTGGCCCAGCAGATAACGCAGCGGCGAGCGCAGATCGTCCAGCTCCTTGGCGGGAATGCGCTGCACTTGCGCGTCGCCCCGCGCATAGAACCACGCGTATTTCCCATCGAGCAGGAAGATCTTCCCCGCGGGCGAGCTGTATTGCCACATCATGCGGCCCGGCTTGCTCAGATAGAGTGTGCCGTTCTCGAATCGCGTTACACCGAGCCCGGCATAGCTCTCCGAGAACTCCGCCCTGAGCGACGACAGGCTGTCATAGTGTCGGTCGACGCGTTGCGCCATGTCGTGCGCGCTCGGCGCCGAGGGCACTTGGCCGGCAACAAGATTTGCGCCAATCGCGAGCAACAGGAGCAGCACGGCGGCACTTGCCGGAACCGGACCGCGAGCGCGCCGCCGCGAAGTTGCGAACGTCATTGCAGTAGTTGCGTGCAGTCGGTGCCGCCCGCCGGATCGAACTTTAACTGCCCGGTTTCATCGGTGCAGTAGCTGCGGTCTCCCGTCTTCCCCACCGTCTGGGGGCGGGCGATCACCGTGAAACTGTTGTATCGGTCGATGCCGTTGGCCGTCACGTTGTCGGAGCACTTCAGCGTGAACTCGTACCCCTGCTTGAACCCGGACGCGAGATCGGCCGGCAGCAGTTGAGCGCTGGCAACCGACGGCGGCCCGGAGTGCGGATCTCCTCCCAGCGCTCCCAAGCTGCACGCATACCCATTCGCGGGATAGGACTCGGAGTACAGCATCTGCGCCTGAACGATCTTCTGCAAGGAATTGACCGCCGACAGGCCGTTCGCCCGCTTGGTGTAGACGCCGATGCTCGCGATCGCCAGCAGAGAAAGGATCGCGATGATGGCCATAACGATCAGCAGTTCCATCAGCGTGAAGCCGTTGGCTACGGCATAGCGTCGCGCGCGATCGCGGCAACAGGGCGAAGACTTGCGATTCATGGGATCTCTAATGCCTCTTCGGGCAGGCCGTCGCTTCACGGTCCATCCGTCCAAATCCTACAACGTACCGACGCGAAAGGGAAATCAAGCGCTCGAACAGCAGCTTCCCGCTGCCAGCTTCCAGCTTTTGTCTCCGATGAGTGGCGGACACGAGCCCGGCGGCGCCGCAGACAGAGAAACTCCCGCGTGCCAATTGGAATGCCGATCCGGAAACGATGCTTCCAGGGGCTGGAAGCTGGCAGCCAGGAGCTAGAAGCTGTCTTTAGCACTCCAGCTTCGCCCGGCTCAGCTTTACCCCGTCCAGCCTTCCCAGCAGCGTCACGGCGATGCGCTCCGTCTCGAAGAGCTTCCGCGCCATGGCCTGCATTTGCGCCGCGTCTATTTCGTCGATGCGTGCAATCACCTCGTCGGCCGAGAAGAACTGGTGGAAGTACATCTCCTGCCGGGCCAGGTTCGCCATGCACGAGTTCGAGCTCTCCAGCCCAAGCAGGATGTTGCCCTTCACCTGGTCCTTCGCGCGCTGCAGTTCCTCGTCGCCCACCGGCGTCTCCTTCAGGTCGCGGAACTCGGCTAGGATCAGGTCTACCACCTGCAGCGCCTTGCCCGCCGACGTTCCCGCATACACGCACAGGTTCCCCGTGTCGCGATAGGGGCTCAGGTCCGAGTAGACCGAATACGCCAGCCCCCGTTCCTCGCGGATCGTTTGAAACAGCCGCGAACTCATGCCGCCGCCCAACACGGTATTCAGGATCAGCGTCACGTAGCGGCTTTCGTCGGTAATGGGCGGCGCCGGCACGCCCAGGCAGATCTGAACCTGCTCCAGGGCTTTCTTGTTGCGCAATATGATCCGCGCGCTGGGCTCGGGCGCCGACAGCTCGTGCAGCGTCTCCCCGCCCGCCAGCGTCGAGAACTTCTCCGCCACCGCCTCGGCAAAGCGGTCGTGATCCAGGTTGCCCGCCGCCGAGAACACCATGTTCCCGCCATGGAACCGGTCGCCGTGGTAGGCGAACAGATGCTGCTGCTCCAGCTTGCCCACCGTCTCGGTCGTGCCCAGGATCGGCTTGCCCAGCGGATGCCCCTTCCAGAAGCTCTGCGTGAACAGCTCGTGCACCAGAACCTCCGGGTTATCCTCATCGATTTTTATTTCTTCGAGAATTACGCCGCGTTCGCGCTCGATATCAGGCAACGCGAATGTGGGATTCAGCACCATATCGGCCAGGATATCCAGCGCGATGGGCACGTGATCCGAGAGTGACTTCACGTTGAAGCAGATCGCTTCCTTGCTTGTGAACGCGTCCAGGTTGCCGCCGATCGAGTCCATCTCGCGGGCGATCCGCTGCGCCGACCGCGACCGCGTGCCCTTGAACAGCATGTGCTCCACGAAGTGCGAGATACCGTTCATCTCCGCCGTCTCGCAGCGCGAGCCCGACTTGATCCATACCCCCATGGCCACCGAGCGCAGATAGTCCATCCGCTCGGTCAGGACGATCAGGCCGTTCGGCAATACGGTTCGCCGCAAATTTCGTTCAGCGCTCATCGGCATCGTGTCGTATCGGGTGTCTTGAGACTGAGATCTGCTCAACAGTCGCGCTGTCATCCTGAGCACAGTTTGCCGCGTCGGGCACCCTTTGGGCGCGGCAAGCGGAGTCGAAGGATCTGCGATTGCTTCTCGACGAACTTCGGGTTCGCCAAACTAGATTGTAGGACAACCCCGGCCCAGGCAGGCCGCCTTTCGCCGCTGCAGCGCGCAACCGGGTCCGTCTCGGGATTCGGCCGCCGGTCTTGCTCCATCGGAGCGCGGTACTCTAAGCTCAGCCGCGATGCCCGAAAGTCCAGACCAATTCGTTCCGTTAGACTCCGCCGGCGCGCAGGCCGACGTCCGGAAATCCCTCTTTGGTTTAGATGCCAAGGCGTTGGCGGCGATTTTGGCCGGGGAAGGGGAACCCGCATGGCGTGCAAGCCAGATCGCTGAAGCAATGTACCGTCAGCAGATTACGGAGATTTCCGGAATGACCACTTTATCTCTGGATCTGCGCCAGCGCCTCGTCGCCCACGGCTGGCAAGTCGGCCGTCCGCAGATCTCTAAGACCTTCCAGTCCACTGATGGCACGGAGCGCTACCTCGTGCAACTTGGTCCGGACGATCCCACGACCGTCGAGACCGTCTGGATGCCGGAAGGCGACGGCGGCGAGGCGGGCGACGAGACCGGCGAGGAGGCGAAGAACTGGACCCGCGCGACGATTTGCGTCTCTAGCCAGGTCGGCTGCGCCGTCAACTGCCGGTTCTGCCTCACGGCCAGGCTCGGCCTGCAGCGCCACCTGACCGCGGGCGAGATCGCCGGCCAGGTTGTCGCGATTCTCGATCGCCACTCCGTTCAGGTCGGCCGCGATCGCGTGAACCTGGTGTTCATGGGCATGGGCGAGCCGTTCCTGAATTACGAAAGCTTCATGGCCGCCGTCCGTCTGCTCGTCCGCGAAGTCGGCCTCAGCCCGCAGCGGATGACTGTCTCCACGTCCGGCATCGTCCCCGGCCTCGAGCGCTTCGCCGCCGAGCCGCCGGACCTGCGCCCCAAGCTCGCCATCAGCCTCAATGCGCCGAACGACGCGGTCCGCGCCGAGCTGATGCCCATCGACCGCAAATGGCCCATCGCTGCAGTCGTGGATGCAGTGCGCCGCATCCCGCTTCGCCCCCGCGAGCGCGTCACCTTCGAGTACGTTCTTCTTGCCGGCGTCACAGACCGCCCAGAGCACGCGCGCGAACTCGCCCGCCTCGTCCGCCGCACGGGCCTTCCCGCAAAGGTCAACCTGATCGCCTGGAATCCGGGCCCGGGCATCCCCTACAGGATGCCCGAGCCCGAACAGATAGCGGCCTTCCAGAAGTCGTTGATTTCGGACGGGATCTCCGCCTACATTCGCCAGCCGCGAGGCCGCGACATCTTCGCCGCTTGCGGCCAGCTCAAGCGAACCATTGAAGGGTAAGAAGAATCCAGTTCGCGGAATCCCGACGCCGCTCAGTTGCTGGGCATCGGCAGCGGCTTCACGCTGCCACAGTCGGGTCCTTTGTATACAGAGGTTGACTGCGTCGTCATGTCAATCGGGCTGGTGGTCGATCCCGTCTGCGTGGTTCCCGTCATGTGCACCGTCGTCTTGGTAGTGTTGGCGTCTACAAACGTCGTCTGCACCGTCCCGGTCGCGTTCATCTGTCCCGTACAGACCATGTTCGCGGTCATGCCGGTCGGCGTCATCACGACATTGGTCATCGTGCAGTTTCCCTTGGACGGGCTGGAGCTCGGGCCGCCGTATTTGTCGATCATCGCTTGGGTCACGCACACCTGCATGGTTTGCGGCGGAATCTGCGGCATGTGCATCCCAGGCGGCAACTGCGGCGCGCTGGCCCCGCCCATGCTCATGGTGACCGTCTCCTGCCACAGACCCGGCTTCTGCTTTGCCTGGCCCTGTCCAACTGCCGAAAATGCAATAAGACAAACAGCCAACATCAACGAAACTTGCATCTTGCCCATACTTCCTCCTCGCAACCTAATCCCCGGAGTGCAGGTAATGTAAGCGCGTGCATCGACTCTATCTCATTGCGTCGCCGGCTGAAAGAGAATCTTCTACTGTGGATTTTGCGGGCGCCGTGAACCGCTTCTCGCCAACTCCAGCAGCGCATCGGCCACCCGGTTCGCAGTGTGCCGCACCAACCGGTCCTCGCTGGCAAAGTCGCCCGCGACGCAGTGCACGCCCAGTGCCTCGATCCGCTCGATGTCGGGCATGATCGGGGATGCGCCCTCGGCCGCGTACCGAGCCAGCGTTTCGTCGGAAAAGCGGCCCGTATTCACGATGGCGTAGTCGAAAATGCGCGCGTGCGTGTGGTCGTAGATGCGCTCGATGTGCTGCGACGCGGTCAGGTTCAGGCTTTCGTTCGACTGCGTCATCAGGTTGCACACAAAAACGCGCAGACCGCGCGCCGCGCTCAGCGCCGAAGAGATTCCCTCGACCAGCAAATTGGTGATCAACGACGTGTACAGCGAGCCCGGCCCCACCGTGATCAAGTCCGCGCGCTCAATCGCCTCCAGCGTTTCGGGCAGCGGCGCCGGATTCGGCGGATCGAGCGTCAACTCCACGATCCGTTGCTTGCTCGCAGTGATCTTCGTCTCCCCGCGTACTACCGATCCATCGTCCATGTTCGCCACCAGTGTGGCGTTGGCGGTCGTCGCCGGATAGATCCGCCCGCGCGTCGCCAGGATCTTCGACGCCAGTTGTACGGCCTGCGCAAAGTCCCCGGTGATCTCAGTCAGCGCGGCCACAAAGAGGTTTCCGAAATTGTGTCCCTTCAGCCCATTCCCGCCCTTGAAGCGATGGGTAAAGAGCTTCGACAGCAGGTCTTCCTCCTCGCTCAGCGCCACCATGCAATTGCGCAGATCGCCCGGCGGCAGCATGTTAAAGTCCTGCCGCAGCCGCCCCGACGAACCGCCGTCGTCGGTCACCGTCACCACGGCGGCCAGGTCGGCGATCGCCCGGCTCGCATCGGGGCTCTCTCCGGGCGCGGGAACATGACGGCGCAGCCCGCGCAACAGCGTGGAAAGGCCGGTCCCGCCGCCAATGGCCACAACCCGCAACGACCGGCTCGCAGACAACTCTGCCTGCGCGGGATTCGTAGTCCGTGCGGGTTCATCGGGGGCGGTAATTGCGCTCAAAGCAAGCCTTATGGAACTTCGGGATAAAGCAGCTCGGTGAATCGAGGATCGTCCAGCATGTTCTGGAAGTCGTTGTCCACTCGTGCCTGCAAACGATTCTTCGGATTCAGCTCGATGGCCCGCGCCAGGTTCGTAAGGCACTCCTGCACGTGCCCCGTAATCGCCTCCAGCACCGCCAATCCATAAAACGCATAATCGGCTTCCGGATGTCCGCCGAGGATATTGTTGAACTGCTCCCGCGCTTCTTCGTAGTAGCCCGTATTCAACTGCGAAATGGCATAGTCGTAGTGTTCTTCGGGAGTTTGGAACGACAACCCGTCTTTGTCCAGTTGCCGGCGGCAGGTTGTGATGTAAATCCGGCAGCGGTCCTTGATCTCCATCGGCGCGTCCGGAACCAACTTCTCCAGAATGCCCAGCGCCTTTTCGTACTTGCCCTGCTGCAGCAGTTGCACGGCGTTCTGATAGTGCTGGAAGACTACCTCCGCGCTGGCGGACGTTTGGCCGTCGGATCTGCCGGAATGCAACGTCGATCTTTTGTGGCCGGGCAATACGGATTGAGCCTCTTGCGTCATGGTCGTGTCGGAAGCGGACATTCCTTTCCCCCTTGCGCCGGCTGCCGGCGGGCCGGGAAACCTTCACTGGGGAACAACGCTACTTAGGCCATGTTTATACGCAGAACTCCGCCTTACGTCAATGGGGGCCTTCCGATAGGCGGCTATCCTACCGGCTCGGCAGGGCCCTTTCGATAGATCGCCGGGTTCAGCGACGGGTCATTGTACATCTTCAATTGCCGGTATAGCTTGAGGCGTCTCGTGCCCTCCAGAACCTCCTGCCACAGCGCGTCCAGACACGCTCCAAGGTCCGCGCGCTGCTCTTCGAGGATCGCCAGCCGCTCACGATTTCGTGCCGCGTGTCCCTGCGGCGCATCGTGTCGTTCCGTCTCCTCGCGCGTGTGGTAGACCTTCAGCGCCAGGATCGACAGCCGGTCGATCATCATTCCCGCCGTCTCGGAGTGGAGCGGCGCATCGGGATTCGGGAGCCCCTGCGATTCCAGCCAGCCGAGCATCGCCCGGTCCAGCTCTTCCACCAGGTCGTTACGTCTTTGGTTCGTCACGTCGATTCGACGCTTCACCGCGGCCAGCTCCGCATCGCTCACGTCCGGCGCGCGCGCTTCGTCCTCGATGTGCCACAGATCGAAGTTGGCGCGATGCTGGCGGGTCACGAGCCGCAGCCACTCCCTCGCTTCCTTCGCACTTCCGGTCGCGCGCTCCGCGCCATCCGGCAAGCTGTCGCTCCGCGCATCCGGCCTCTTGTGCCACTTGCGCGTCGTTTCATCCTGGAGCGCGACAATCTCCTTTGCCGAAACCATCCTCAGATGCCTTCCTCGCCACCGCACGCTCCATCGTAAAACCTCGGTCTCAGATGCTCCAAATGATTGATCGCGCAGCTGATGCGTTAGTAGATGCACCTGGGCCGCGCGCCCCAGGAGCCGCCAACAAGCCATCTCAGTCCGAGCCTCGCTCGAAACGCATCACGGCGCCGGACTCCGATCATGATTCGATTCGTGCGGTCGCGCATAGGTCAGTCCCGCCGAGCAGGCCGTGAGATTCTCGGACTCGAATTGGCAATCCCAGCAAAGCCGGCACGAGGGGGGACGATGCATAGCCGGGGAAGCGAACTCAAGCGCAGCGGGTGAATTAGGTCTCCGGTCTGCGGTAAGGGGGAACGCGAACTGGCCGCGCTACTTCTTGGCTTGCTGCAGCTGCTTCTGCAATTCCTTTGCGAGTTTTTCGACATCTTGGGCCCGGTGAATACTGTTGAGCGACAGCATGTACTGGTTGGTCTTGTCCATTTCCGATTTCAGTTGCTGTGCCAGATCGACGAGCTTATCGGCATTGGCAAGGACGAGCTGGACCCGGGGATTTACCTTTGAAGAAGAACCGGGCAACGTAGCGTTCGTTGCGGGTGAAGCCGCAGTCCGTGAGGGCGTTGGTCCGTCCACTTGTACGCCGGTCTGCGCCGCACTCTGCGACGCGGTGGCGAGTGAGGGGGAAGAAGTGGGATTCGTCTGCGCCGCTGCCCCGGACCAGGCCAGAATGAACAAACCGGCGAAAACAGGTGGCAAGTACAAACGGTGTCCGCTCATGGAGCTATCCCCTCTTTGGCGAGAGTCGCGCTGGCCTGATCCTCAGCCATCTCACTCTCTTGAATCAACCGGGCGAGCTTCTGGATCAGCTTGAGGCACTGAGTCTCGGTGTCAGTCGGGATGGCATCTGGATTCGCGGCCATCTCAGCCCGCAGTTCGAGAGTAACCTTCAGCAAAAGCTCCGTAGCTTCGGTCAGCTGCTTCTGTCGCAGACGGCGGTTCCGCCGTGCCTGTTCGCGAAGAGCGATCCCCACACTAGGATCGCTTTCGAACTTTTTGCGGATATCGGGCGGGAGGGTGGGATGCGGAGGGAGCTCGCCAAAAATCGGCCCCGAATGGTTCATTGAATTTGAGTTTTGGCCGCGCCCCGTCCGTGTGGTGCCCCACATGCCGATCAGCACCAGCGCAGACCACCCGACCGCTCGTAGCACTTTCATCGCAACCCCCTCCACCCGTGAGGTTGACACGATCGACTGGCGGCTTCTGCCAGTGTCGTACCTGTGCGTGCTTCGAAGCTTCGTCGCTCCTGCCGGCGCTAGGGGTCGGCTGGGGAAGAACCACCGGCTGCAGAAGCGATCATGCCTATTCTACTCCGCAATGCACCGGATTCCACGACTTGCCTGTGCATTCAAGCCAGTTCCGGTGTCCTGAGCCGGATGGGCGTTGCTCATCCGGCCGGATCGCTGAAGTCCCGGAGGACTAGCCCAAGCGAAACACGCCTCGCAACCCGAAACTCCGCCGTGACAGAAAAACTGGGCAAGTCCGAAGCTCCGTTCGATGCGCGCATATCGGGTTTGAAGGGGAAGCGAATCACTGCGGCCACGGTGGTGAGCTCGCCGGGGATCGAACCCGGGACCCACGCCTTAAAAGGGCGTTGCTCTACCAACTGAGCTACGAGCTCATCTAAGGCCGCTCCCTTCAAGCTACCACAATGCGGCCTTCGCGAATGCCCCACCCCAGGGCTGCGGTGCAGGGAAGTCGCATCCGTCCGGAAGGGCTCCAGCGCCGCTCCGGCTCACGGCGCTCTAGGTGCTTCTGGCCCCCTCCGGCGAACCCTCTCCGCGGCGTAATCTATCTCAGTGGTACGATGGTACCCGCGGGCGCGGATGCGATCGGTTACTAAGGACGCAAAGAAGCCCGCATCACATAGAAAATGGGGCATTTCCTGCGTCTTTGATGACAGAAAAGTGCTATTGTTCTGCCAGCGGCGGAGCTTCTACGATTGCCCTAAGGATAGCCGCCATCCGGGTGCGCGTTTCCGGAGTTCCGCACCGCAACAGAGGCGGCGGGGCGCCGAAGGAATGGGGATTCGTGCCGGGGCGGAAGCTGCTGGAATGACCCATGGAAGATCTGGAAGGGCAGTTCGACACGAACAAGACCCCGGAAGACGTGGCGTCGCTGTACTCCTGGGCGAATCTCCACGGGGCCACCTACCGCGACTTCTCCGCGTCGCGGGCACAATCGCGCGAAAGGGCCCGGCAACGGGTTGAGCAGGCCATGGAAGAGGAACGCCAGCGAACGCAGTCCGGCGCCGAGAGCAAAGGCGGCGACGGCGACACACGCGCCGAGGAGCCCGCGCCCAGCCTGAGTTTGCAGCCACCCCCCGAGCAGCCGCCGCGGACCGATCGTTCCCTGATTTCGCCCCCCACGCCGCCCGAGCGGCCGCAAGTGGACTCCCAGCCGCACGACGATCTCGCTGCCGCACTGCGCGGCTTGGCCGTGCCACCGTCATATCGTCAACTGCCCAAAGAGGCCCCACCGCCCATTCTCGAGGAAAGCGTTCCGCCGCCGCGGAGTTCATGGTCCCGATTCGATGCAGGCGAGGCGACGAGCCAGCCCGCATGGCTGATGCCGGAAAACACCGGCGCTGCGACTCAAGCCGGTCTGCCTCCGACTCCCGAAGACACGTTGCAAGGCTCGCGCGAACGGCTCGCCACCCGCTGGTATACCCTCCGGACCGTCTATGAAGGCGGTCCTCCGCCCGCGCAGGCGGCGCCGGCTCCCGCCTCGGTGCGCCCTCCCGTCCTGGCAGTTTTCTCGCTCGCCGGCGGCGTGGGAAAGACCAGCCTCGTCGCCACTCTTGGCCGCGCCCTTTCGGCTCGCGGCGAACGCGTCCTTCTCGTCGATACCGCTGCCTACGGCCTGCTTCCGTTCTTCTTCGGCGCCTGCGATCAACGTCCCGGCTTGTTGCGGACCTTCAGCCCGCCGGCCTCCAGCAGCGACGCTCCCATCCAGATGATCACGCTCGATCCTGAAGCCTTCGGCCCGGAGTCCGCTGGGCAGGAGGCTCTCACGGCGGAGATCTCCAAGAACGCCCGCGGAGTCGGCCGTGTCATCGTCGATCTGGCCACGGCCTCAGGCTCCACCACCCGCCGCATCATGCGCCTTGCGCCCCAGGTCCTGATTCCCCTGATTCCCGACATGAACTCGGTGGTCAGCGTCGGATCCATCGACTCCTTCTTCGAGCGCAACGGCGCTCAGCCCGGCAGTTCACCGCTGCCCCATTACCTGCTCAATCAGTTCGATGCTTCGCTTCCTCTCCATCTCGACGTCCGCGAGGTCCTTCGCGAGCAGTTGGGCGAGCGGCTGTTGCCCTTTACCCTGCGCAGCGCTCCGGCCGTCAGCGAGGCTCTGGCCGAGGGCATGACGGTGATGGACTACTCGCCCAATTCCGCCGTCGCTGAAGACTTCTCGAGCCTCGCCGGTTGGGTCAAGAGCCTGTCCGCGCCGGCCACCACAAGCTTCCGCGGAGTGCGCTGGAGCGAGCGATGATTTCCTCCTCCCTCCGCCAGAACAGCGGGGCAGGAGAGAATCGCTTCACAAGGCTCATACGCGAATTCTTCCTCCCCGTTGCGGCGGTCGTTTTTTGCTTTCTCGCTATTCTGCCTATGAGCTGGGAGCCGCAGGCGGTCCTCGGGCTGGTTTGCCTGTTGGCCGCCATGGCATTGGGGCGCAGCTCCGAATCCTATCTGGTCACCCTCACCCTCATGATGCTCTCCATTTTCTGCACCCTGCGCTATGGCTATTGGCGCATCGCGCAGGTTTCCCGGTTCTTTCAGGACCCGGCGAATCATTGGGGAGCTCTCGACGTTTTCTTCATCTTCTGCCTGCTGCTTGCCGAGACCTACGCCTTCGTCATCCTCTTCCTCGGCTACTTCCAGACCATCTGGCCGCTGCGTCGCGCCCCCGTTTCGCTTCCGGAGAACCCCGCCGACTGGCCCGACATCGATGTCTTCATCCCCACCTACAACGAGCCCCTCGACGTCGTGCGTTACACCGCTCTGGGCGCGCTCAACATGGACTGGCCAGCCGACAAGCTCCACATCTACCTCCTCGACGACGGCCGCCGCCGGGAATTCGAGCAGTTCGCCTTCGAGGCCGGCATCGGCTACCGGACACGCCCCGAGAACCGCTACGCCAAGGCCGGCAACATCAACGCCGCGCTCAAAACCACCTCCTCGCCGCTGATCGCCGTCTTCGATTGCGATCACGTCCCCACGCGCAGCTTTCTCCAGATGACCGCGGGCTGGTTCGTGCGCGATCCCAAGCTCGCCGTCCTGCAAACGCCCCATCACTTCTACTCGCCCGATCCATTCGAGCGAAATCTCAAGCAGTTCCGCCTCATCCCCAACGAGGTCGAGCTGTTCTACGGCGTCGTTCAGGACGGCAACGACTTCTGGAATGCCTCGTTCTTCTGCGGCTCCTGCGCCATCCTGCGCCGCGAGGCCCTCGGCCAGATCGGCGGCATCGCCGTCGAAACAGTCACCGAGGACGCCCACACTTCCCTACGCCTGCAAATGGCCGGATGGAACACGGCCTACATCAACATCCCGCAGGCCGCGGGTCTCGCTACCGAGCGGCTCTCCGCTCACATCGGCCAGCGCATCCGCTGGGCGCGCGGCATGATCCAGGTCCTGCGCTTGGAGAATCCGCTCTTCGCGCGCGGCCTCAAGTTCCCCCAGCGTCTCTGCTACTTCAACGCCGTCGGCCACTTCCTCTACGCCGTTCCGCGGCTCATCTTCCTCACCGCGCCGCTCATCTATCTGTTGTTCGGCCACACCAACATTCCCGGCTACTGGGCGGCCATCCTGGCCTACGCGCTGCCTCATCTCGCCCTCTCCAACGTCACCAACTCGCGCATCCAGGGCGAGCACCGCCATTCCTTCTGGAACGAGATTTACGAAACCGTGCTCTCGCCGTTTATCCTGCTGCCGACGATGATGGCGCTCATCAGTCCGCGGCGGGGCAGGTTCAACGTCACCACCAAGGGCGGTGTCGTCCAGCAGACCTTCTTCGATTCCCGCATCGCGCTGCCTTTTGTTGTCATCCTCTTCTTCAACTTCGCCGGCCTGCTCATGGCTGTCCCGCGCTTCTTCGTCTGGGACACCGGCCGCCGCGGCGCCGTGCTGATGAACGTAATCTGGTGCTGCTTCAACATTGTGATCCTCGGCGTCTGCACCGCCGTGGCGCGCGAGCTCCGCCAGCGCCGCATCAGTGTCCGCATCAACCTCGTCACTCCGCTCGCCATCAAGCTCCCCGGCGGGCGTTCCATCGAAGCCGAAACCACCGACATGTCCAACGGCGGCGCCGGCATTTGCCTCAACGAGGCGCGCTCTCTCTCGCCCGGTTCGCAAGTTCGTCTGGCCTTCCCGCACCCCTTGGTGAACACCGATCTGCCCGCTTCGGTTGTCTCCGCGGAAGGATCAATGCTCCGCGTCAGCTTCCAGAACCTGTCCATCGCCGAGCAGGAAGTCCTGACCATCGTGCTCTACTCCCGCGCCGATTCATGGTTGGGCTGGGGCGCGGCGCGCGAAAACGATCGGGTATTGCGCAGCCTCGGCCGCATCTTCCTCATCTCCATGCGTGGCCTCAAGGTGACGCTCATGGGCCTCTTCGGAAAGGACGACGAGTCCGACCGCAAGCCCGTCACGGTCTCCATCGCCCGCTGGGCCGGCTTCCTGTCCATGGCTGCCGCCCTCGCCGTCTTCACCGCCAACGTCGTCGCTCAGCCGCCTCACCCTGCTCCCAGCGGCGCCAACTCCGCTAACTCCGCTAACCCCGCTGTTCTTCCTGGCCAATATCGCGACGTCTTCACCCTCGCCGATGCCGGCTCTCCGCAGATCGAGCTGCGCTCGATCGACCGGACGCACAACGTCTACTTCACCCTGCCGCAAACCCACGTTGCCCGCACGGCGAAGATCCACGTCGACTACGCGTTCTCTCCATCGCTCATCCCGCAGATGAGCCATCTCAAGCTGCTCCTCAACGGGACCCTCTTCGCCACGATTCAGCCCATTCCAGGCAAGCTCGGCGGCTCCGACCCCGCCGACGCCGAGGCCGAGTTCCCCATTCCGCCTGAGCTGCTGGTGCACAACAACACCCTCACCATCGAGTTCGTGGGCCACTGCACGATGAATTGCGAGGACCCGGCAAGCACCGCCCTCTGGGCCCGCGTTCACCGCAACACCTACCTCGACATCCACGGCGATCTGCTTCCGCTGGCAGACGATCTGAAGCAGCTTCCCATCCCCTTCGTCGATCCCGCCGTCGTGCAGCCGGTCAGCATTCCCGTCGTCTTTCCCGCGATGCCCTCCTACAAGGCCATCCAGGCCGCGGGCATCGTCACCAGCTACTTCGGCATGGTCTCCGAAAACCGCCCCCTGCGTTTCCCCGTGGGAATCGGAACCATCCCGCAGGGCAACGTCATCGTCGTCGCCGAAAATGCCGCGAATCTCCCCCCCAGCTTGAGCATTCCCGCGGTCATCGGCCCCGTTGTGGCCATGCGCACTAACCCCGGCGATCCCTACGGCAAGATCCTCATCGTATCGGGCGCCGACGCCGATGACGCGATCCTCGCCGCCCAGGCCATCGCTCTCCACAGTGACATTCTCACCGGCGCGCAGACCGGCTTCACGAGCCTGCAACTGCCCAACAAACAGGCCCCCGACGCGGCGCCGCGCTGGGCGCGCTCCGATCGCACCATCCCCTTGTGGGATTACGCCTCCGCCGAGCAGTTGCAGCGGGACGGAACCGCACCGCTCAACGCCAACTTCCGCATCCCGCCCGACCTCTTCTTCGATGCCAGCGCAACGGATGCCAGGCTCCACCTGGGCTACCGCTACAACCCCATTCCCATCGGCCCCATCTCCAGCCTCCAGGTGCGCATTAACAACGCCTTCCTCGGTTCCACCCCTCTCGTCCCCGGCCAGGAGACCTCTCGCACCACGCAAACCGACGTGGCGGTCCCCGTCGTCAACCTGCGCCCCTTCTCCAACTCGCTTTCGTTCGACTTCACCTTCCAGATCCGCAAGCAGAACTACTGCCAGGACACGACGCCCATCAATCTGCGGGGCGCCGTCCTGCGCGACTCCTACCTGGACCTGCGCGAATACCCGCACTGGGCCGCAATGCCCAACCTCGAGATCTTCGCCAATGCTGGCTTTCCCTTCACCCGCGTCGCCGACCTGGCCGAGACCACCGTCGTACTGCCGCCCGCGCCCACCGAGCCGGAGATCGAGACCTTCGTCACCTTGATGGGCCACTTCGGCCGCCAGACCGGCTTCCCCGGCCTGCGCGTCACCGTCGCCGGTCCTGACGCCCTCCGCAGCGGCGCCGCCACCGACTTTCTTATCGTCGGCACAGGCGACGACCAACCCGCTCTCGACAAGCTGGGGACCCACCTCCGCGTCTCCCTGCACAGCGGGCAGATTCAGGTCAGCGACACTCAGGGCTTCCTGATCGGTTTCTTCCACAACGCCTGGTGGAAGGTCCGCTCCGGCGAGCACACCGCGTCCGGCGAACTTGCCTCCGGAGGCACGCCCGATGTCGTGATCGAAGGCATCCAGTCCCCGTACGACCTCAGTGGCAGCCGCAGCATCGTCGCCATCTACCTCAAGGACGCCGCCGCCCTCGACCCCTTCATGGACACCTTCCTCTCCGTCCAGCAATCCAGCGACATCTCCCGCACCGTCGCCGTCCTTCGCGGAACCGAGTTTCGATCCTTCCGCATTGGCGCCGCGGTCTATCATGTGGGAGTATTGCCGCGGTACACGCAGTTGAGACTGTGGGCCGCGCAGTACCCGTGGCTGATTGCAGTGGTGGTCGTCGTTCTGGCGTTCCTGCTGGCTGTCTGGGCCCGCCAATGGTTGCGCGCCAAGGCCAGATCGCGCCTGACGATGATCGGGGAATAATCTCCGCCTTCCACAGCGCGATTAACAAACTGGCGCCTATCGGGGATGGTTTTTGTCGTGTGCCGAAAGGTAGTGCGAAAACCGCGGCCCTTTTGCCGCTGAGCGCTCCGCTCGGAGCCGGGAGTTAGGGGCCGGAAGCGAGGAGTTGGAAGCTTCCTTTCAGGGGGTACACGCACCATGCACGCTTCGATATCCCGGGCAGGGAAGCGATTCTTCCTGATCGCGGCTCTCTTGTCGCTCACACTCACCGCCGGCTGCCGGGCTGGCAGTTGGCAGCTCTGGCAGTCCTTTGCCGCCCGCTTCATCGATCCCCGGGCCGGCCGCGTCTCCGATCCCCGCGGCGACCAGCAAACCACCTCGGAAGCCCAGGCCTACGCCCTGTTCTTCGCCCTCGCCGCCAACGATCGCCCCACCTTCAACCATGTCCTCGACTGGACCCAATCCAACCTCGCCGGCGGCGATCTCGCGACCCATCCTCCGGCGTGGCTCTGGGGCAAAGACAAAGACGGCCAATGGAAGGTCCTCGACCCCAACTCGGCCTCCGACGCCGACACCTGGATCGCCTACTCGCTCATCGAAGCCGGCCGCCTCTGGAATGCCCCTGCCGACGCCGGCCTCGGCCGCGCCATGCTGGCGCTCATCGCCAAAAACGAAGTCGCCAACCTGCCCGGCTTCGGTCCCATGCTCCTGCCCGGCCCCACCGGCTTCCAGCACGGCAACAACTGGACCCTGAATCCCAGCTACCTGCCGCCCTTTCTCTTTGAGCGGTTTGCCGCCGTCGATCCCTCCGGCCCGTGGCGCCAGATCGCCCGCAACATCCCATCCCTGCTCGAACAGAGCTCCCGCCACGGCTATGCCATGGACTGGATCGAGTACGTCCCCGGCGACGGCTTTTATCCCGCCCTCTCGCCAGCCGTAGCCAGCTCCGCCGGCCCCAATGCCGACGGCGCCATTGGCAGCTACGATGCCATCCGCGTCTACCTCTGGGCCGGTATGATCGACCGCGACGACCCTCTGCGCGGCCCCACCCTCAACGCAATCCCCGGAATGGGCGTCATTCTCGCGGGCCGCAATGCACCCCCCGAAAAGGTCAGCGACCAGGGTATCCCAGGCGCGCAGGACGGTCCGGTTGGCTTCTCCGCCGCCCTGTTGCCCTATCTCCGCGCCTTTCCCGGCCTCTCCCAGGCCAGCGCCCGGCAGATGATCCGCCTCCACGCGCAGGAGGATACGGCGACAGGACTGTATGGGAAAGACAAAGCGTATTACGATCAGTGCCTTGCCTTGTTTGCTACGGGGTTTCTCCAAGCCAGATTTCACTTCAGTACCGAGGGTGAACTGACCGTAGAATGGAAGCGCCAATGAGGCTGGGCTGGCGAACTTGGAAAGCGTGTCTGTTCGTAGCGGGCTGCCTGATGCTGACGCTTCCGGAGTTCCGCGCCCAGAAGCCGGCCGCCGCCTCAGCCGAATCCGCTCGCGCCGTCCTGGCCGATAAGGCCCGCGCCCTCGATGCCCGCGGCCGGCCCGACATAGCCATCCAGTTGTGGCAGCAGATCTTACTCTCCGTTCCGGAGAACGCCGAGGCCCTCGCCGGCCTTGCCCGCGACTACAAGTTGATCGGCTCTTACGACCAGGCCGGCCAGGCCCTCGCCCGCCTGCGCAAGGTCAATCCCAACGACCCCAACATCGCCCGCATCGAGTCCATGATCAGCACCCGCGCCGCCAGCGATCGGCTTCGCCAGGCAGGCGAGCTGGCGCGCCAGGGCCGCAACGAAGAGGCCATGCGCATCTACCGCCAGCTCTACGGCGACCGGCCCCCGAACGGCGACATCGCCCTGGCGTACTACGAGACCCTCTCCGGCACTGCGGGCGGCAGGCAGCCGGCTATCGCCGGAATGCGCGCGCTCGTCGCTCGCAACCCCGGCGATCCGCGGTACGCCATTGCGCTCGGCGCCATGCTGACCTACGACGCCCACACCCGCGCCGAAGGCATCCGCATCCTCCGCGCCCACCCCGCCGATTCCGGCGCGCAGTCCGCCCTGCGCCTGGCCCTCATCTGGGATTCCGCCAATCCTGCCTCGGCGGCCGAGTTGCGCGACTATCTCAAGACGCATCCACATGATACGGATGTCGCTGCCCGCCTCAAGCAGGACCAAGCCAAGCTCGCGCAGATGAACTCCGGAATCGCCCGCAACCCAGCCGAGCGCGCCGCTTTTGAGGCCCTCAACGCCCGCCGCCTCGATGAAGCCGAGAATCGCTTCGCCGATCTGCTCCAGAAGGAACCGAATAACGGCCGCGTCGAGGCCGGCATGGGCTTCCTTCGCATGACGCAGCAGAACTTTAGCGGGGCCATCGACTTCTTCAACCTCGCCATTCGGCATGGGTACAAGGCCAAGATCGTCGTCGACGGTCTCGCCTCCGCCCGCTTCTGGCTCGCCATGAGCCAAGCCGCCCAGGCGTTTAGCGAGAACCAACTTGAAGTTGCGGCAGCGAACTATCGAGAAGCAATTGAGTTAAGTCCACGCCACCCCGACGCTCTCACCGGCCTCGCCGGCGTCTACGTCAAGGCTCGCCAGTTCACCGCCGCTGCGGCGGTCTACGAGCAGCTCGTCAAACTCGTGCCCAGCTCCTTCGACGGCTGGCGCGGCCTCTTCCTGGCCTATGCAAGCGCCAAGCAGAACGACAAAGCCCTTGCAGTCGTCGCGCGCATCCCCGCGCCGGTCCGTGCGGCCCTCGACAAGGACCCCGAGTTCCTTCGCACTCTGGACGCCGTCAACCGGGCCCGTGGCCAAACCGCCGACACCCAGCGCGTCCTTGCCCTCGCCTTGACACTGCCATTTCGGGGCTATAGTTAGACGCTAAAGGTCTATGCGAGAATGTGGTAGGCAAGGATCTTGATGCAGGCCTTCCATCTCTCGCAGGTCGTCACACTCTGCTTCCAGGTCATCGCAGGCGATCCCGTGGGTGGGTCGGCGCGGATGGGCCATGTCGGCACCCATCACGAGCAGGACCTGAATGCCGAAGCCCTCGCCGGTGCGCAGCGTATCCCTCCGGCCACCTAAGACAAGGTCCTCGAAGACTCAAGCAGTTTCTCGGTTCGTGCTGTTATCTATCGGCAGACAAATCAGTTGAGCACAGCGAAAGGCGGTTGGAGTGCGCGGTGAAGTCCGAGACGGCACCGGTCGCGGCCTTCCGCCTCCCTCCAACTCCAGCTGACCTGCATTTCTCGCGGCGATGACGATCAATCGTATGCTCGTTATCAACAATCCACAGCAGACAACCAAAAAGTGCCGCCGCATGGAAAGGCCTGACCGCAATTCAAGCCGCCGTCAGCCGCCCCGTGCCGAACCTGCCTGTCGCACCAGCGCCTGCCGCGCCGGTCGCGCAGCCTGCCCTTTCGAGCCAGGGCGTCTACTTCGGCCCGCAGTCGGAAAGCACTGGTTCGCAGGCGAATTTCTCTCGGCCAACAACAAGCGCAACTACACCCGCACATCCGCCGGGTTCTTTGTTCGCTTCATGTCCCGCGAGCAGCCCTCCATCGTCACCGCTCCCACAGGACTGTTCCCGGCCACCGGCCCCCGCCCCGTCACTGTCCCCTAGCGCACCGTCTTCTTGTTCCCCTGTTCCCTTCTTCCTTGTCTTCAGATAGAATTGCCGCGTCTTAAGGAGAACGACTTATGAGAACTGATCGTTGGTTGATTGCCGCCCTGGTTCTGCTGGTATCCGGCGTATGGAGTCTACTCGCGTGGTGCCACGGCACGGCAGGCTTCAACGTAGCCTTTCCCGTCGCCGACACCAAACTTACGCTGGACATCGTAAGCACCGGTGCGCCCGTGCTTGTCGGCGTTCCTCTCATCTTCTTCGGTTTGTTATTCATGGTGTTCGCTTTCATCGCTGCTCTTCTCGACCAGTTTCGTTCGCCCGTTCGCAGCCGAAAACCGGCCGAGGCAAGCTCCTCGACAGCTCAGCCCAAGGCGAATTGACTCGCTGATGCGCTGGTTTCTCGGCATGAGGACTCACCTCATATCGCCAGCGTGAATTTGGCGTCGGATTTCCACCGCGATTTCCACCTTGCTGAAACGCGGTGATCGGTGAGACGATTGCGCGGGGGATTTTCTTCTCGAACATCTGGGCTCCACCTTTTTCAGGGGACTCATTGAAACAAGCGCGTCGGACGGCCGGCGATTTGCATCGTCCGTGGAGGACGAGGGCGCGTTGGTCGGGTTGCCGCGTATTGTCCGATTGTGTTTTCGCCGCGTTACCAAAAGCGATGTTGGCAATTACATTGGTTCTCGTTGTCCACTAGGAAGAATGTCAGTGGACCTTTTGAAGGGGGCTATCATCATGCATACGAAGCGCAGAGTGCCAAAGAACGACATCCGGAACAGGAGTATGAGCATGAAGGTTTCCCTCATTCTTGCGCTGGCGCTTATCGCGCTGCCTGCATACGCCCGGCCGCTGGAGCCGGCATCTCCACATAGGCTTCTGCTGATTCATCGCGTGCCGGTTCGGACGCTGCATCTCCAGCCGCAGGGACCGCGAACCGTCCGTGCGTCCTGGTACGGCAAGCGATATGCCGGCAGGCCCACGGCTTCCGGCGCCCTCTTCAATCCCAGCGCCATGACCGCCGCGCACCGCTCGCTGAAGCTCGGTACCCGCATCCGTGTGACCAACCCACATAACGGAACGAGCGTCGTGGTCACCGTCAACGATCGCGGTCCGTTCGTGAAAGGCCGGGATCTGGATCTGAGCGAAGCCGCGGCGACCGCCTTGGGCTTCCACGATAGAGGGGTTGCGAACCTGCTGATCGAGATACTCTGAGCCGCGGCGGCTCCACCGCTGCGGCGCTCTCCCGCGGCGAGACTCTCCGGTGGACGCAGCAGTGCGACTCCCAATTCGCGCTTGGGAACAAAGCACAGGACCTCTCCTTACGACCAGCCTCGGTGGGCTGAAGAGCCGGATTTCGCCCCTTCCGCGCCAATCTCGGCAAATGTCAAGCCCTCAGTTCCTCAAAGAGATGCTTCTCTATCCCTGCAAGCCATTGATTTCCCGCTCTGCAGCTCCCTTGCTCCCTCGCACCCTGTTCTTGCGGAGCATTTCCCGCCTCCGGCGCACAATGTCTCCATGAGCCTCCTGCCAGACCAACTTCGTCGCGGACTGAATCGGCCTCTTTGTCTTTCCCCGAATCTGCGGAAATTGATTAATGCACTTTTCCAGATACCCCCAGGGGATATCTTTTCTAGCCTAACTCGTTTTTAATCAACAAAGCGGCCTCGAAATCGCGGTCAAGAACGGTCAGAGAGTGCAGCGAACCGGTTCGGGTTTATTCGGTTTGCTTCCGGTTTTCCTCGATCCTAGACACTCAGCGCTACGGCAAAGCTCTCGCGCGGCGGCAAGCAACTCTGGATAGAATAAACTTAATAATAGTACTTGACAATGTAAGAAATATTGATTATTGTCCTAACAGCAGTTAAGAAACAGAGCAACCTCGATGCCCTCTGACCCCAAACCCGCTTCCGATTGGCAGGACCTCGTCCGAATCGCACAGGGTTCGCCTCTCGTCGTCGAGCGCGTCCGCATCCCCGAGAAGCAGATCGCCATCGAGGGCCAATTCACCCTCCCCCAGTTAGCTAACCTCAGCCTCGAAGACCAGGTCTTCGTCATCGCCTTCCTCCGCTCACACGGCACCATCAAGGAGATGGAGCAGACCTTCGGCGTCAGCTACCCAACTATCAAGGGGCGCCTGAACCGCATTTCCAGCCAGTTGGAGTTCATCGAAACGAACCCGGACCCATCGCCCACCGAGGTCTTGGACCGCCTCAGCAGTGGCGAAATTTCTGCCGAAGACGCCATCCGGGAACTGGAGGCACTCAAGTGATCCCCAACATCGCAGTTCTTGAAATCCAAAGTCCGCACTGGCGCACGCCCCGGCTCTGGCTGCCCCTGTTCCTTCTGTGGATTCCGGTCATCCTGTTCTCACCGTTGATCTTACTGACCTTGCTGGCTGCCTGCACGATTGGCGGAATCAGCACTTGGAAGACCTGCAAGGGCCTCTGGGCGCTCCTGTGCGGCCTTCGCGGACTGCATCTTCACGTCAGCTCGAACCGCAACAAGGTCTTGATTCGCATCTTGTAGCGCCTGTCTCCAAACCCGCACACGCTCCAGCGGAGAAACTCCAAGACAGACCATCTCCAACCTAATCGGGAGTCAGAACATGAACGAACATCGCCGCAAGATCCTGGAAATGTTGGCCGCAGGCAAGATCACCGCCGAAGAAGCCGACCGCCTGCTGGCTGCTCTCGAGCCGGACTCAACCGCCACTGCGAGCTCATTTGGCGCCACCGGCGGCGGCTTCGCTGGCGCAAAAGACACCAACGGCAAGAGCCAGGCCAAGTACCTCCGCGTAGTTGTCGAAGCAGACGAGTCGGCGCACGGCATGAGAGGCCCCACCACCGTTAACGTCCGTGTTCCGATGCAGTTGCTCCGCGCCGGCGTGCGCCTGGCCAGCCTCATCCCCGTCCAGGCCCAGGATCAACTGGACGAGGCGCTCAGCCGCCACGGCGTCCCGCTCACCGTCTCGCAGATCAAGCCGGAGAATCTCGAGGAATTGATCGACCATCTCGGAGACCTCACCGTCGACGTGGACGCCAAGGACGAGAAGGCGAAGGTTCGTGTCTTCTGTGAGTGAGACGGGCAGGGAAGAAGAAGCAACGAGATATGCTTCGCCTTCGATTCTAGAGCAGGAAGAGGAAAAGATGGACCATCAACCGTGACCAACGTGGCGACTTCAGGCGCGCGGCAGGCTCTTGACCGGATGACCTGCAGGTGGCGGAAATTTGGCGCGGAAGCAAAGCGAAGAATCGTCGCATCTTGTGTGCGCGGAAGATGATTTGGACGGGTGAAGACGGAGTTTGGGTTGGGTTTCGCGTGCGCAGCGCGTACGAGAGTGGTTCCCGGGTCCCGGAATCGGGACCCGTGGCACCCCCTGTCGTGGCGGGTTCGCTTCCCTGGATACGGACCACCCGCCGCCCAGAGAACGTGACGACTTTGCCTGCTGTAAGCCGCTGTTCAATAGGAACATAGCCAGAGGAAGCTTCAAGGGCCGGGATCGTTCGAATGATCATTTTGAACCCAGGCCTGAATTCAGAAACGAGATCTGCCGATATTGGGATCGAGGTGTGCGAATGGTCAACGCAATCAATAACGTACAGGCGCAGGCAACCGCTGCGGCAAGTGATACTACAAATGTGGCCCCGCAGCAGCCAGCATCTTCCAGCACGACTTCAAGCAGGTCGGCGACGTCGGCGCCGGTCGACACGGTAACGATCAGCACTGCAGCGCAAGCGATGCTGAAGGAGATCACCGAAACGCCAGCGCAGACCTTTAAGGAAGCCAGTGCTGGGGACCGTCAGGCCCAACGGTTATTGGCCAGAGAGGCTGCAGAACACAGCCGATAAACAACGGACATCCCAGGAAATCCCCGCGCAGATCTCTGATCCAGCAGATGCTGAAGCGTTGCCGCGTCCGCACACAGTCGACTCCTGTCTCGACTGATCGGAAGCGCGCCGTGGAGAGACTGGCCAGCGCCGCATTGCCCCATTTGGCCAGACCGAAGCAACAGGCTTTCTTGTTCCCGTGTTCCCTCGCCCCTGCCTCTTACGCCCGCCGCAGCGGCTTCTGCATCGGCACGACCTGCACGCTCACGTCGCGCACCTCCGAGAGGAACCGGTTCAGCACCGAGCCGTGGAACAGAATGTCGAAACGCGACCGCGCCGACTGCCCGAACACGACGTGCGAGATATTCTCCTGCTGCGCAAACCGGATCAGCGCGTCGGATACGTTACGATCCGTGAGCATTACCACCTTCGCGCCCAGATCCCGCGCCATCCGCGCGTACTCCTCCAGCCGGTGAAATGCCTCGGGATCGCCGTGGCCCTTGTCGTCCGGCCGGTTGACGTAGACCGCATACCAGTTCGTCGCCAGCCGGCCCGCGATCCTCGATCCCACGCGCAGCAGCCGCTCCGTGCCTGGCCTCGTGCTCAGGCACACCATCACCTTTTCCGGAATCGGAGCCTGCTCCAGCCCTTCCGTCCGCCGGTACTCGGCCGCGCGGTTGCTTACCTGTTCCGCGGTCGTTCGCAGCGACAGCTCGCGCAATAGGTTCAAATTGCCCTTGCGGAAGAAGTTAGCCAGCGACTGCTCCACCTTCTCCGGCGCGTAGATCTTCCCCTGTCGCAGGCGGCTCCTCAGCTCTTCCACGGTCAGATCGACGTTGATCACCTCGTCGGCCCGTTTGAAGAAGCTGTCAGGGAGCGTCTCGCGGATGGTGGTGTTCGCCGAGCGGTTCACCGCATCGTTCAGCGTCTCCAGATGCTGGATATTGACCGCCGTCATCACGTTGATGCCCGCGTCCAGCAGCTCCAGCACGTCCTCATAGCGCTTGCGGTTCCGGCTGCCCGGCACGTTGGTGTGGGCCAGCTCGTCCACAATCACGGTGTTCGGATGCCGAGCGATGATCGCGTCCACATCCATCTCTTTCAGCGTCACGCCGCGGTAGGGAATCTCCTTCTGCGGCACGATCTCCAGATCGCGGATCCGTACCTCGGTCTCCTTGCGCCCATGCGGCTCCACCAGCCCGATCACCACGTCGACGCCCTGCTGATGCTTCATGTTGTAGGCGTCGTTCAACATGTGATACGTCTTTCCGACGCCCGGCGCCGCGCCAATGTAGATCCGCAGCCTGGCGGGCTCTGGCTTCTTCTCTAGAACGATCTCGGCCATGGCTTAGCCCACCTCGACGGGATGATGAACGCTGTCCGCGACGACAATCGGCAGCGTGAATCGAAATGTCGATCCATGTCCCAGCCTGCTCTCCACGGCGATCTGCCCCCCCAGCGACTCAACCAGCCGCCGCACCAGCGCCAACCCCAGCCCCGAACCCTGCTCGGAGAAGGGGTTGAAGCGGTCGAAGATCGAGCTCAGCCGCTCGGCTTCGATGCCCCGGCCCGTGTCGCGCACGCTGAACTGCACGAAGCTCTTTACCTCCTCGGCGGCCAGCAGCACCTCGCCGTCCTCGGGCGTGTACCGCAGCGCGTTCGAAAGCAGGTTGTCCAGAATCGACCGCACCGCGCGCCGGTCCGCCTGCACGGCGGCCAGGTCCGCGTAGGCGCTCACTTCCACGCGGATGTGCTTCTTCGCCGCCTCGTCGCACGAACGATCGCGTGCCTCGTTCAGAACCTGCAGCGGGCGCAGCGGTTCCAGCTTCGGCTCGCGCTTGCCCGTATCGAGCTCGGTCACCTCGATCAGGTCGCTCATCAGGTCGTCCAGTTGCTCCGCCTCCTGGCTTACCGATGCCACCAGCTCCGTCTGCAGCTTGGTCATCTCTCCGCTGAAGCCTTGCGCCATGGCGTACAGTCCGCGCCGCAACTGCAGCAGCGGGTCGCGCAGCTTGCGGCTGGCCACGGCGATGAACTGTGTCTTGAAGCGGTCCGTGTCCTGCAGGCTGGTCACGTCTTCCAGCGTCGTCACCGCGCCCAGCAGCCTGCCGTCGGAGTCGCGCATGGGGGTGGTTCGCAGCCGGTAGCTGCGCTCCTCCTGGCCGATCCGCATCGGCAGCATCGACGCCTCGCCCTCCGCGGCCACCGCCTTTTGCATCGACACCACGTCCCGGATCGCACTCAGGATCTTCTCGCCGCCGGGCGTGTTCGCCAGCGCCATCCGGTCTCCCGCCGCCTCGCCCAGGAGCTCCGATGCTGCCTGGTTCAACTTCAGCACGTGTCCCTTGCCGTCTGTCACGATGATCGGCTCGAAGATCGACTGCAGCACCGCGTCGGAGAGCTGGAACTCCATCTGGCGCCGTCCCGCTTCGGTGTCACGCGTTTCCCGGAGCCGGATCGCAATCCGGCCCAGCTCGCCGGCCAGCGCCCCAAAGCTGTCGCGCCCGCTCCATTCCACGCGGTGCTCCAGGTTGCCCTGCGCAATGCGATGTGCGTCGCGCGCCAGCGTCTGGATCGGCCGCAGCACGAAATAGATGGTCGTCACAGCGATCGCGGCCGCGGCCACGCCGGCCGCGTATCCCAGATGCAGCAGTCCGCTTGCCGCCAGCGCCTCATGCGCGACGGCCACGAGACCAACGGTCAGGCAGCCTAGGAGTACACAGCCGAGAATCAATCGCTGGGTCAGGTTAAGCATGATCGGTGTCCGCGCCGGAGAGTGTTGACAACTCCATTCTCGCGGATGCAGCCGCAACCTGCAAAGCCCGCGGTTCACGCCGTGGGTTTTCGGGGCTCACGGAACACGGCAAACCGCCAGCGTGCGGTCGTGCCACACGCAATGAAGACCCTCCGTCGCGGGGTACGACACCAGCGCCCAGTCCACGCCAAACTCAGCCTTCAGCCGCTCGAAATCCGCGAGTTTGAAATTGCGCCAGCCCTCCGTTGCCGTCACCTGCCACGCCCAGATCGGCCCCAGTTCGGGCGTCTGCGTCACCACGGAGGCGTCCTTCACCGCATCCGCCAATACGCTCCGCTCCGCTAACGCGCGAAAGCTGTGTTCGTCGTCGCCCGGCGCTTCCAGGTAATGCGGGTCCAGTGCGAAATACGCGTTGGCTGGCGTGTTTTGCCGAATCCACGCGAATGCCTGCAGCCAATCGTTGCCGGCCGCAACTCCCGGCAGCTCCAGATGCGGACTCGATGGCAGCAGCGCCCGCTGCGCAGCGAACATCCCGCCATTGACCAGGACGAGAAAGACCGCCCAGCGCCAGATGGCGCGCCGCAAAAGAAACCGGCCGATCAGCCCACCCGCAATCATCACCAGAAACAGATAGACAAGCTGCAGATACCGCATGGGCTGCAGCGGCGCCAGCCGGATCGGCGCGCCAGGAGACAGCATCGCGAAGGCGATGGTCTGTTGAAACACTCCGAACACGAACACCGTCCACGCAAACCGCGCCAAGTTGCGTTCGCCGCGCCGGCCGGCCAATCGCGCCAGCACCCAGAAGAGCGCCAGAGGAGCCAGTGCGCCCAGCCATTCGCACCACTCCCAGCGGCCGAGGAACAGATACGACTTACTTTCGACCGCCTGACGCCACTCGGGATTCGGCGGACCAAAGACCGGGATCGCCGCCACAGCCGCCAACGAGGGCGTACTCCATTTGCCAAGAGTCTTGGCGCCAGACCCGGTGTAGATCAGCCACGTAAAGAACGCAAACGAGATTCCCATCGCCCCCATGATGGGGTGCAACACGAAACTCAAAACGAGGCAGGGAACTGCCTGACCTGTCCTGTTCTCCACAAGGCGCCAGATCGCGATCACGGTGAACGCCGTCGCCAGGTTGCGCGGATGCAGATGCTGATCGCAAATGAACAGCGCCGTTCCCGCCACCGGCAGCGTGAACATCGCCGCCAGCATCGCCACCGCCGCCCACTGCGCAGCTATTTGCACAAACAGTTTTCGCGCAATGCCACGCGCCGCCCAGAGGATGAACGCCAGGGAAAGGATCTGGATGAAAAACTCAATCCACGCGAGATCGATCCGGGTCAGCCGAACCGCGCCCGCGACCGCCTTGTCGAAAACGCTGGCCTGCATTTGGAGACGGAAGAAATCCGCGTCGTGCGGATAGAGCGCCGGGTTCAGGTCCGCCTTGATCGCGCTCAGGTATACGCCGTCGTCCTCGTAGCCAGGATGGTAACCCATCACAAGGAAGCTGAGAACCGTAAAGAACAGGAGCGGAGCCACGACGGTTGCGAACTTGCTCTGCTTCAAAGCCAGACTCCTAACGTGGCCGTAACTCCAAATCGGATGGATGAACCGGCCGAGAGGTTCGTTACCCCTCGAGCGTGCCTACGGCTGATTGCAGAGCAAGTAGTTCCCGCTGTTCTCCGCCACCACGTGCAGATTCTCTTTCCCGACCAGCGCCTGCAAATGCGGCATGTCGTCGCCCCAGGTCAGCAGGTAGGTGCGGTCGTTGCTCATCCATCGCTCTTGAAATCCAGCATCGTCGATAAACACCTTCGGCGCATCCGGCGCATTCGAGCCGTACTCCAGGTTGTTGCTTCGCCCATTCAACAGCAAAGCGGTGCGGTTCGTATAAAAGAAGACCGACGAAAATGCATAGTACGCATCGCATTCGACGAGCTGTCCCGGCGGGCTTTGTTCGAGCTTCGCCGCCAGCGGATACGAGCCAAGATAGTTGTCGAATCGGATCAGCGCTATGTGCGCGGCCCCGAAGAACACAATCATCGCTATGGTCAGCACCGCCGCCGTGCGCGCCACGTTCTTCCGGCAGATCCACAGGCCGATCGCGGCCAGCCCGAAGGCCGCCGCAGCCAGTCCCAGCGGCAATTTGAGAAAGGCAAACGCAGGCAGGGTCAGGTCCGTCAAATGTCCCAGTGAGAAGGTGTACATCTCCGGGTTCTGTGTGAGCGCCTGCGCCAGTTCTCCCTTCGCCGGAACGCGCACCACCAGCGCAAACGCCGTGCCCAACGCTGCGAACAACACGAAGAAGATCGCCGTCAGCGCCCCCGTACTCCAGCGCAAGAACCGCTTCTGCTCCAGCGCGTCACCCAAGAGGATCGCCAGCGCCGGGTAGATCGGCATCGAGTAATACTCCTGCGTCGTCGAGAAGGTGAAGAAGATCATCACCACCGCGATCCAGCACAGCGCCATGATCCGCATTCGTCCCGCGCGCGTCGAGCGGCTGTAGCCGAGTTTGGCCGCTCCCGGCAGATAAGCGGTCCACGGAAACAGCCACGCCAGGTTCAGCAACCAGAAAACCGCCCGCGGAACGGTGTTGTAGTCGCGCGGATAGCGCAGGTTCAGGAAGCGCAGCAGGTGCTCGTTGAAGAAGTAGAACCAGAAGAAGCCGTGATATTGGCCCGGCCCGCTGTGCAGCGTGAATGCGAAATATGGAGGATTCCTCAGCGTCGCCAGCAGGTGCCACGGCGCCGCCACCGCAAGCGCCGCGCCGATCGCGATTCCCAGATGCAGCCGCTTCCACGCCTTCCAGCGCAGCAATTGCCCCGTGATTCCCATGTACGCCAGGCACGCCAGCACAGGGAACACGCAGGCGATCAGGCCCTTCAACAACAGCCCGCAGCCCAACGCGATTCCCATCGCCAGCGCCCAGAGCCGCGGATGCTTCTCGCCTTCCTCCAGCAGCCGCATCCACGCCCAGATCGCCGCGACAATGGTCAGCGTCAGCGACGCATCGGGAATCAGAATGCGTGTGAAAAGATACAGCCCTGTGGCAGTGGCCAACCCAAGCCCGGCATAGATCCCCGCATTGGTACCGATCCCCCAGCGCGCGAAGCGGTATGTGACCCAGCAGAGCAGAATCGCCGCCAGCGCCAGCGGCAGCCTCGCCGCCCAGTCGCTCACCCCGAAGATGCGGAATGAGCCCGCCATCATCCAGTACACGAGCGGCGATTTCTCCAGGTACGCAACTCCGTCGAGGCGGGCAGTCACCCAGTCTCCGCTCGCCAGCATCGTGCGCGCAATCTGCGCTTGAACCGCATCCACGTCGTCCATCAGATGCGGTGGGCTCAGGACGCCGGGGAGAAACACCAGGGCCGCTGCTAGGACGACGAGGAACCCTCCGCGAACGCCGGCTCGAGCGGCTGCGCCGCCTGGAGCCCCTCCGGAATCGGTTCGATCTTCCATCGTTTCATCCACAGTATTAGCATGAACAAGCCCCACAGGTGGTACCCCCAGTTTGCCTTCCTCTCCATGTGTTCCCGAATCAGGGCCTCCACCGCATCGGCCTGGAACAGGCCCGTTCGCTCGATGGTCTCCCGGCTCAATGTGTCACGCAAGAGCGGATTCAGCACCCCGCGGAACCACTCGTGGATGGGAATATCGAATCCCTCCTTCGGCCGGCGGAGGATCGCGGGCGGCAGCGTGCGCCGCATCAGCGTCCGCAGCACGACCTTCGACTGCGCACCCCGCAGCTTGAAGCTCTCCGGCAACCGCGCCGCGAAATCCACGATCCGGTCGTCCAGGTAAGGGGGCCGCACTTCGATCGAGTGGGCCATGCTGATGCGATCCACTTTGTAGAGCAGCCGGTCGGGCAGCGCATACCGCTGGTCGAAATCGAGAAAGCGCTCGACGGTGCGCCCCGGCTTTACGTGGCTCAGCACTCCGGCCAGCGGCGCGCCGTCGGCGTAGCGGAAGATGGCGCGCTTCTCCTCCTCGGTAAACGCGCCGTCCCAGAAGACATGCGCGGCTTCGGCCGATAGCAGCGAGCCCTGCAAGAACCGCTGCAGCTTGTATTCGAACCCGATCTTCTCGTCGCTGGCGGGCATCAACCGCGCCAGCCCAAGCGCCGCGCGCAGCATCGGCCGGGGCAGGCGTGCCGAGATCCGCCGGTATCGGTCCGCCCTGTATGTCAGATAGCCGCAGAACAGCTCGTCCGAGCCCTCGCCGCTCAAGGCCACGGTCACGTCCCGGCGGCTCATCTTCGCCAGGTACCAGATCGGAACCGCGCCGGCATCCGCGCTCGGCTCGTCGGAGTAGTAGCCAAGCTCGCCGATCACATCGGGCAGGTCCATCCCCTCGTTCAGGTCCAGCTCTTTGTGCTCCACCCCATAGTGCTCGGTGATCTCTCTGACGTACCGGCTTTCATCGAACGACTTGCCCTGAAACGTGATGGAGAAGGTCTTCAGGTTGCGTCCCCCGGCCTGCATCGCGTAGTGCAGCAACGTCGACGAGTCCAACCCGCCGCTCAGCCAGATCCCCACGGGCACATCGGCCACCAGTTGTTCCGCGATCGACCGCTTCAGCAGGCCGTCGAGTTCTTCGCACGCCTCATCCAGACTCCGGGGCGGGGAAGCCGGCGATGCGGGCCGGAGGTAGGAGCTCACGGTCAGCTTCTTGTCGTGCCACTCCAGCAGGCAGCCTGGCATCAGCTTCGTGATGCCGTCGATCAGCGTGTACGGCCCCGGAACGTAATTCAAGCTCAGGAAGCAGTTCAGCCCGTTCAGGTCGATCCGCCGCGGAACCTCGGGATGCGCGAAGATGCACTTCAACTCCGAGCCGAAAAACAGCTCGCCGTCCTGAACCCGGTAGTACAGAGGCTTTATGCCCATTCGATCCCGCGCCAGAACCAGCCTCCGCTCCGATTCCCTCCAAATGGCCACGGCAAACATGCCGCGCAGGCGGCGAAAGCATTCGTTCCCCCATTGCAGGTAGGCCGTCAGCAGCACTTCTGTGTCCGAGCGGCTCACGAACCGCCGGCCCAGTTGCTCCAGTTCCGTGCGCAGATCCATGAAATTGTAGATTTCGCCGTTGTAGACGATGGTGCAGTCTCCGTCCTGGCTGTGCATCGGCTGTTCGCCGCCCTCGAGATCGATCACGCGCAGCCGCGCGGCTCCCAGCGAGACGTTCGCCGTCGTGAAGCCTTCCTGCCGGTCCGGTCCGCGGTGCGTCAGCCCGCGAAGCCCGTTTGCCAGCACCCCCTCCGGGAGCCTTCGCGAAACATGCGTGTAACCAACGATCCCGCACATGGAGAGCACCGTTTCCTTGAGATGTTCGCTGCCAGGCCTTCGATTGACCGATCGGTGAAGGGCTTGTGGGAATCGCGATGACTCAGCCTCAAGTCTCTCCCACTCGGACCTCTTCAATAACGCTCCCGCCACGGGTCAAAGCGGCGTCGCGCTTTCATGACTGCATTATGCGGGGATTCGAACACCAGCGCAACTTCATTCCAATCAGCGAATCACCGGCAATTCCCATCCGTGAACAGCGCCCGCCAATTCCCGGATTACAGCGCCGGCAGCAGCATCCGCAGCAGCAAGAAGCTGCCCACCCCGGCGAAGAACACCAGCGCCATCCGGATCCCCGGCTCCCGGTTCACTTCGGGGACCAGGTCCGTTGCGGCTACGTACAGCGCGACGCCCGCCGCGATCGGCAACCCGAACGGAACCCATCGCGGCACAAGCTGGATCACCAGCACGCCCGCCAGCGTGGCCCCGGCCAGCGCCACCGCCGACCAGAAGGCCGACGCCCGGCTTCGCCCGCTGGCCATCATCACGCTGGCCATCGTGAATCCCTCCGGCGCCTTGTGCAGAAGGATCGCCAGAAAGATCAGCCAGCCGAGCCAATTCGACAGCGCGAACCCCGACCCGATCGCGACGCCGTCGAAAAGCGCATGGAAACTCAGCCCGCCCAGCACCGAGTAGCTCGTACGCGCCGACACGAACTCGGCGTTATGCGTCTCCTCGCCGTAATGAAAATGGGCGTTGATCGTGTGCTCGAGCAAGTGAATCACGCAATAGCCGGCCATGATCAGCGCCGGTCCGAGCCGCGGGTTCAGTCGAAGCCCCTCGGGCGCCATCTCCAAGAGCGCCGTGGCCATCAGAAACCCTGCGCCAAGCGCGACAAAGTAGCGCAGATAGCGCTCGATGCCGCGCGCGCGAACCAGCACCAGCCCGCCGGCCACATCGGCCAGCGCCGCAATCGTTCCGAGAATGAGCGAAATCTTGAGCATTCACAAACCAGGTGCCAGGTGTCAGGTGTCAGGTTTCAGGCGGAACGCGCCTAAGCCTTTGGCCGTAGTTTGTCTAGAAGCGCATAAAGCATCTTGCCGATCTCCTGTGAAAGCCCCTCGGATTCTTTGAGCAATTTCGAGTCGCCCATTTTGAGTGACCTTGCAATCTCCAACTGCGTTTGGAGCTCGAAGTTTGATCCTCGGGCAATCCAAAGAAACTGCCTGTATTCTCCGACACCTGATTGGCCATGCCCCTCGGCAATGTTGCTTGGAATCGAAACTGCGGCACGCCGAAGTTGGCTCGCCAACCCGTATGTCTCCTCCCGCGGGAAACCTTGCGTAAGTTTGTAGATTCCTGTTGCCAGTTGCATCGACTTTTGCCACACCGTCAACTGACGAAACGACCGCAGCATGATTCTCGCCTTTCTAAAGCAAAGAGCCTCCGGTTAGCTGACACCTGACACCTGGAACCTGAAACCTGTCTTTCACCCGCTGTGCCTAATGTGCAGCACGTCGCCATCTTGGACAACGTATTCCTTGCCTTCCACCCGTAGCGTTCCCTTCGTCCGCGCCGCGGCCTCCGAGCCGGCCGCCAGCAGATTGTCCCAGCGAATCGTCTCCGCGCGGATGAAGTGATGCTCCAGGTCTGTGTGGATCACGCCGGCCGCCTGCGGCGCCTTTGCTCCCACGGGCACCGTCCACGCCCGGCACTCGTCCTCGCCCGCTGTAAAGAAGCTGATCAGCCCCAGCAGTTCATAGCTCTTCCGGATCAGCCGAACCAGCCCGCTCTCGTGCAGCCCATAGCTTTCCAGAAAGTCCGCCGCCTCGGCGTCGTCCATCTCGGCCAGCTCCGCCTCCACTTTGCCGCAGATCGCCGTCGCGCCCGAATTGGGCCGGTGGGCCGGCTCGTCCAGCTTCCAGCGGCTCACCGCGGCATCCAGATCGTCACCCAGGGTCGCACTTTCGCTCACATTCAGTGCGTAGAGAATGGGCTTTTGCGACAGAAACATGAAGCCTTTGATGAGCTTCTTCTCCTCCGGGGTCATCTCCAGTTCCCGCAGCGGCTTCTCCTTTTCCAGGCATTCCTTCGACCGCAGGAGCAGCGCCTGCTCCCGCTCCAGATCGCTGGTCCGCGCCTTCTTCAGGTCCTTCTCTACGCGTTCCAGCCGCTTCTCCACCTGCCCCAGATCGCTCACCATCAGGTCGAACTCTACGTTCTTCGCGTCGCGCAACGGATCGATCGGCCCCACGTGTGGAATTGCCTCGTCCTCGAATGTCCGCAGCACGTGAATCAATGCGTCTACGTTACGCAGGTTCGTCAGGTACGTGGTCTCCTTCAGAGCCTCCTGCCCGATCGCCGCCACGTCGACGAACTCCACCGATGCGAAGGTCGTCTTCTTCGGCGAGTAGAGCGCCGAAAGCTTCTCCAGCCGCTCGTCCGGCACGCGCGCCACGCCGATGTGCGCCTCGCGCGGGTTCGCCCGGCCGTGCTCTTCGATCCTGGCTTTGGTCAGAATCTTGAACAGCGACGTCTTGCCCACCTGCGGCAGGCCGATAATGCCAGTCTTCATAGTCGTTCCATCGTAGCCCCGCACGACGCGGACTGCGCCTCAGGACCTCTACGATTCTACAGGACATTCGACCCTGAGAATGCTCAAGGCTGAAGCCACTGCAAGCAACGACCGGTGAGCCTTGGTTAACGGCTCAGGAGCGATGTCGTGGTCATGAAGGCCACGAGGATATCCATGGGCCATTGAGCGATGATCATGGGCACGAGGCGCCGCGTGCGGAGATAGATGAGCATGGTGACGACGAGGCCAGGAACAACCATGACAAAGCGCAGGACGACGTAGCGCCACTGTGGAACGAAGGGAAGGAAGCTGTGTTGTAACGACCAGAAGAATCCGACCAGCACGAAGGCAACCCACGTGCGGCGGGTGAGGGCCTGAAGGCGAGGCAGCGCAAAGCCTTGGTACGTGAGCTGCTCGGTGGGGGTCCAGATGATCCACCAGACCGAAACGCTGTAGATGGTTCGCCAGAGCGGGAAGACGTGCGGGGCGGCTGCGGCTGCGCCGGCGGCAGGGGCAGTCGAGGCGATGAAAGTGCCGAAGACCAGCCAATTGGCGATCATTCCGCCGACGACGAGGAGGGGGAAGATGAGAACGCAGAGGCCAAGCCCGAACCAGATGTCGAAGCCGTAGCGCCAGCGAGAGGGGCCCAGGAGACTACGCAGGGAGACGCCCTCCGCGCGCGTGTATTTCCAGAGGAGCGCGAGGCAGCCGACGTCGGCAAGGTTGCCGTAGACGGTCCACCACTGTCCGGCGGATCCCCAGGGCGACGGATCGTGGCGCAGGAGAAAGAGCAGTGCGACCAGCGCCTGTGCAGCGACCAGAAAGACGCTGCGCCCGACGATAAGCAGCAGCGGGCCGGCCCAGGGAATGCGGCCGGCGACAACGCGCTTGCTGATTTCGAGACGATCGTTCACTGCCGCGGACGGAGCCGGCGGTGTTTCAAGTGAATTTTCCATTGCATACCTTTTTTTCAGGAAGCCTAACACGAGTCCCCGCAAAAGGGTCATTTCGACTTTCGCTTCGCGCGCCTGACGAACTTCAGCGCCGTCAACTGCGCTGAAACACCCACCACCTTCACATCGACAATCCCCGTGGCAAGTCCGGCGGATCGCACGTCCGCTTCGCCAATGGGATGGCCCGGGCCCTTGCGATAGACAATCCATAGCGCCGCACCTGCGTTTGTTTCCTTGGCCGTCGTCTTGAGCGCGCGGACGAGCTCCGCTGGCGTATTCACGCGGGCCAGAATCACATCCGCGCCCTTTTGCGCCAGGGCTCGCGCCTCGTCAATCGCAGCTGCAAGAGCAGCATCGTCAACCGCGCCAACCACCCACACCGTCGATTCCGGCGTGATCCCAAGCTTCTTGGCCAATGTCGGAAGCGGCGTCAGAATCGACTTCTTCCATTTCTCCGCCAGGGCCTGGCCGAGATCGACCGCGACGGCATCGCCGCCAACCTTGAATCGCAGCCGACCGCCCTCCACTCGAACCGACTTGATTTGTGCGAAGGGAATTTTGCGGCGGAATTCACCCCGCAGGATCAGCTCTGCCGACTCGAGCAGCGCCTTAACTTGCGCGGTCTCGCCATTCCATTCGCAGGTGCAAAGGGATTCACGTCCCATCGATGCGCCTCCGCCAATCGCTACGTTCAGCTTCGCGTCGTCTCTGCCCGCGACACCAGCACCACCGTCGCTAGCCCGAGCAGCAGAATCGCCCCTTCCGTCTGCTCGCTCCGATTGTGCAGTTTGTTGAAGTGTGCCGTCGTGGCGTTCGAGGGATCGGCCACATCGATCGCTCCTCCGGCGGCGATGCGGTCGCGCTCCATCGCCGGGATGATGCCGAACTGCGAATAGATGGTTCCCGCCATCATCAGCACGACCAGAATCATCGGCGCCAGCACCGCGCGCGGCTTGTAGATGCCCCATGCCGGAGCCAGAGCCATCACCGAAAGCGCGATCATTCCCGATACCAGCCCCATCCCATGCAGGATGCGGATCAGTTGGCCCACGATTGTGCCGGCTGTGTGCGTGTCGGGCTGCAGCGTGGTGAAAGTGATTGCGGCAACCACGGGGAAGAAGATCTCAGCGCCCAGCCAGACGATGAGCGAGAAGGCAAGCAGCGTTCGCAGTAGGGTCCTCATGATCGGCAGTCCACAGTGTACATTTTGCGGTCTGTCTGACCCCTGATCCCTGAACCCTGCCCCCTAGCTTCTCTTCAGCGCCCGCTTCAGTACCGTCTCCAACGCCGCCTTCTGCTCGGCGTACTCGTTCTCCGAAAGCGTCCCCGCAATCTTCTCGCTCTCCAGCGCGAACAACTCTTCCTTCAGCACGTTCAGCAGCGCAGTATTCTTCGCGCCCGGCGTTGCCGCAGCGGTATTCGCCGACGGCAGTCCCGCCGCCGCATCGCCAGCCAGAGCCACCACCGCGCCCGCCGGCCTGCGCAGCAAGAACGCCGCCGCAGCCGCCAGCAGCAGCGCCAGCCCGCCCAGAATCCACCACCGGTACTTCGAAAGCGGATCGGGCGTGTTGATCGGCTCGCCGATTCCGCCGCCAGGCCCAGTTGAAGGGGCGCCCGCCTCCTGTCCGCCATTCCCGTTTTGTTCTTCGCGGCCGAACGAACCCGTGCCCGCAATCGTGAACTCCAGCGCTTTGCCTGGCGTCGCATCGCGGCTCAGAAACGTTTGCACGCTCGGCTCCTGCGGCGATAACTCGAAGCCGGCTCCGGCTCCCCCGGTGAGCGCCATCGATTTCGGCAGCACGACCCAAACGGTTGCCGCCGGCAGCGTGACCACCGAGTGAAAGCTGTACTTTCCGCTGCTGTAGGGCAGATCGTATTGAATCTGAAACAGGGTGCCTTTGCCGCCCTCATCGGGCTGAATCGGGAAGTTGAACGAGTAGTGGCCCTTGGGCCCATCGGGATCGAGCTTCACGCTGGTCGGCAGGCTGCCGGCGCCGGGCCTCTGAGCAGAAACATCGCCCAGCACCGCGTCCTCCGGCAGAATCACCTCGAACGACTTCTTGCTCCACTGCGTTGTCGGCGGCGCGCTCGCGTTCCGGATCTCGTACCGCTCCACCACACGCAGTTGCCCGTTGTCGGTCTCCGCTCCAATCACATGCTCGGCGATCGAGACTCCGCTAACCGTCGCTGCTACGTCGTAAACCGGGATGTCGCCTGTCCCGCCGCCCTGCGGCGCGGAAAGAAAGTAGCCGGCGCCCTGGTGCGTCACGCGGATCAGGTACGGATTGTTCCCCGGCAGATTCAGCTTGTATCGGCCCTGCGCGTCGGTGGTCGTGCGCCCGACCTCGCTCATGCCCGTCATCGGCTCAACCAGCACCACTGGGTCGCCCGCGGCGGGCTTGCCGGTGGTCTTGTCGGTCACCGTACCGCTCACCGTCGCCGCCTGCGCCAGCGCGCCGGCAAACAGCAGGCTCAAGCCCAGTGCGTTAGTAAAGTACATTCTCAATCTCATTTCGTCTCGTCGTCCTTCAAACCCAAATCCAAACCAATCTCTGTCCCCTAGTCCGAGGTCCCTGGCCCTTGTCTCTCAATCTCCGCCAGCAGCTCCGCCGTCTCGTGTTCCAGCAGCGCGCGCTGCGCCTGAAAGTCCTCCTCAGGATACTTACCCGCGCGGAACTCGAAACTTAAGTCACGCAGGTTCTCGTAAAGCTGATCCTTGCGCTCCAGCAGATAGTCGAGCCGTGTCTTTTCTCGCTGGCTCGCAAAGACGTTCTCCGGCCAGAACGTGTAGAGAAACAGCCCGAACAAGAGGATCACGCCGGCGATCAATCCCTGTGTTTCCGTCATACTCAGAAGCCTCCGTCGCTGCCGGTTTCCTGGCGAATGCGCTCCAGGCGCTCGCGTTCCGCCGGATCGGATACAACCGGCTCAGCGCCCGCTGCGGGCGCCGCCTTGCCGCCCAAGCCGCCCCATCGCCGGATCAAGAGAAACGTCCCCAGCAGCGCCGCGGCGAACACTGCGAACGGCGCAATCCACGCCACCAGGTCGAATCCCCTGGACGGCGGCGCGGCCAGCACGGTCGCTCCGTACTTTGAGACAAACTCATCAAAAATCTGCTGGTCGGTCAGGCCCGCTGCAATTTCCGTAGTCAATTGGGAGAGTTCCTTGTCGCGGTCGGGACATCCCACATGATCGCATTCACCCAGCAGTTGCGCGCAGCCGCACTGGCACATCAACTGATGACTCAGCCTGTTTAGTCGCGAGCTCGGGCTCGTCGCCCCCAGCGAAAAACAGATCGCAATCGCGAGCACTCCAGCCTCCACGGCTCGCACCCATCGCCCCGTGCCCCATCCTTTCGGCGCTCTTTCGAGAAAGGGTGAGATTGCTCGACTGATCGGAAAGCGCTGGCGAATACTCATCAGTCGCCTCCCTTCAGCGCCGGAGCGGCGGGCGCTTCTTGTTTGGCAGGGGCACGCGCCGCAGCCGTTGCAGGAGTCAGGCTGGGAACCAGCGCCACGAACGTCCCAAATACCATCACCACCAATCCGAGCCAGATCCAGCCCACCAGCGGGTTCAGGAACGCCTTGATGATCGGCTGTCCAGTATCGGGATTCGTGCCCTCGTACACCACGTAGAGATCCCACTCGGGCACGGAGTGAATCGCCACCATCGTTTGCGGCTGTCCGCTGGCCAGGTAGATGCGCTTCTCCGGGCTCATCTGCAGCGGAACGATGTGAAAAACCGGAATAGTGTGAAAAAGAAATCGATCGAACTCGATGGTCTTTGCCGGCTGATTGCCCTTGTACACGTCGAGCAGGGCATAATTCGAGTCGTAATTGGGATTCGTGTCTTGGGTCGCGCCCACCTGCTCCAGCGTGTAAGGCCCGATTTGTATCTTGTCGTGTAAGGCCAGTTCGCTCTCCACGTTGCGGTTGAACGCCGAGCCCGCCAGCCCCACCACCGCGATCACCACTCCGATATGCACGATGTAGCCGCCGTAGCGCCGCGTGTTCCGCCGCATGAGCAGCCACGTCGCCGCAAAGAGATTGCGTCCGGTCTGCCTTGCGATCACCGCCGCCCCGCGCGCAAACTCCGCAAGGATCGCCGTCAGCACCGCCGCCGAGAGCGCAAACGCCACCACAGCGTAAAAGACGCCCGAATCGAACGCGCCGTCCTTCCATGGCCAGGCTCCCGCGGCGACGCACACGATCACCGTCGCCCACAGCGCGATCACGGGCAGCACGAAATTCCGCCGGATCGCCTTCAGAGACGTCGCCCGCCACGGCAGCAGCGGCCCCACGCCGGTCAGGAACAGCAGAAACAGTCCGATCGGCACTGCCACGCGGTTATAGAACGGCGCGCCAACCGTCACCTTACTGCCTTCCACGTACTCCGAAAGAATCGGGAACAGAGTGCCCCACAGGATCACGAAGCACGCCGTCAGCAGCACCAGGTTGTTGAACAGGAAACTCGATTCGCGGCTGACGAGCGATTCCAGGTGGTGTTCCGTCTTCAGGTGGCCCCGCTGGTACACGTACGCGAATACGCAGATCGCCAGCACGATCCCCATGAACACCAGGAACCACGTGGCGATGGACGACTGCGCGAAAGCGTGCACCGAACTCACCAATCCGCCGCGCGTCAGCGTCGTGCCCAGCATGGTCAACTGAAACGTCGCGAAGATCAGCCACACGTTCCAGCTCTTCATCATGCCTTTGCGCTCCTGCATCATCACCGAATGCAGGAACGCGGTTCCGGTCAGCCACGGCATAAAACTCGCATTCTCCACCGGGTCCCAGCCCCAGTAGCCGCCCCATCCCAGCACGGCGTACGCCCAGTGCATGCCGAGAAAGACCCCGCACGTCAGAAACAGCCAGGTCACCATCGTCCACGTGCGTGTGATCTTGATCCACCTCTCGCCCGGATAGCGCATCATCAGAGCACCGAGGGCAAACGAGAAGGGAACCGAGAACCCCACGTAGCCCAGGTACAACATCGGCGGGTGAATGACCATCTCGGGATACTGCAGCAGGGGATTCAGTCCGTTGCCGTCTTCCGGAATCGCGCCCTTGAGCAGGGAAAATGGCGGCGCGGCGAATACCAGCAAAGCCAGAAAGAACACCTGCACACCGGCCAGAATCGTCCCCGCGTAGGCGTAGAGCTTCACATCGGTCTTGTGCCGCAGCCGCAGGACGAACCCATACGTTCCCAGCAGCCACGCCCACAGCAGCAGCGATCCCTCCTGGCCGCTCCACAGCGCCGCGAACTTGTAGGCAACGGGCAGGGCTCTGTTCGAGTGCTCCACGATATAGGTGATGGAGAAGTCGTTGGTGAAGACCGACCAGACCAGCGCGAATGCGGCTCCGGTAGCGGCCACGAATCCGGCGATCCCCGCCCGTCGCGCCGTGTCCGCCAGCCGCTCTGGCGAAATCGCCGCCGGCTGCCCCGTGGCTAGCAGTCGTAGCGCCACCGCTCCGGCCAGCAGGTTGTAGGCGGCCAGCGCCAACGCAATCAAAAGACAGAGACTTCCGAACGTGGCCATGATGGCTCCAAAATCATTCTTGCACGCGGGAAAGCGACGAAAGGACCTCCCGGCGAGGCTATTCTCTATCCATCATAGGGGCTGTGGGTGTGATTTGGCTCACACCTTAGATCGGCGCCTGAGCAAAACCAGCGGCCGACCGCTCACGCCGCCGCGTGCCGGCACTGTTCCAGGATGCGGCGGGTCATCGCCAGCATCTCTTTGCCGGCAGCAGGCCGGGGAAGGAATGCGATGTGGTCATCCGCATAGTCGGCCTGTGCCTCCTCCGGCGAGCCCAGCACCAGAACAGGCAACTCCGGAACACGAGCGTGTAACTCGGCCACGAACGCCGGCCCGCCGATCCCGGGCGTGTGGTGCCCGGAGATGACCAAGCCGAGCCTGCCTGCGAACTCCGGCTGCTCGATCAGACAGAGAGCCTCGGCGGCGTCAGTTACGCGGCGCACCTCGCCAAACTGTCTTTCGAGGAGCGACGTGATGCAAGCCGCCTGAAGGGGATCGTCGTCCACAAGGAGAATGATTGCCATTTGGCCTATGGGCTGCGCACCGGCCGCGCAAAGCCACCATCCAGATTCGCTTACTCGCTCTCTAGGATGGCGCCCGCCCGCTTCCGGTTGCCCGCAAGGCTTACTTTCGATCTAACTGAACAGGAACTCCTTGTCCCGCAGCTTCGCCGCCTGCCTTGTGCGGCGTATAGCGAACCGCGAGTCACGGGAGGTGTAAACTTGGGTCATGGTTGCCGCCGCGCAAAAATTTCTGGACGCATTCGAGGCGCTTCCGCAGCCGGCCAAGCACGAGGTGCTGGACGAGATTCTGCGCCGGGCCGCGCTGGAGCATCACGGGCCGCCCACCGACGCGGAACTGACTGCTGCGGCTGATGCACTCTTCCTTCAGTTGGATCGAGACGAGGAACGGCGGCCGCTCGGATGACCCGAGGCGAGGTCTGGCAAGTGGATCTCGGCTTGGCCGCGAAAGTTCGGCCGGCCCTGGTCCTCAGCCAGCCGCCCGCCGACAGCGACCGCGCTCTTGTGACTCTCGTTCCTCACACCACCGCAATCCGGGGTTCAGCCTACGAGGTGACCGTTCGTGTGGGATTCCTGCGCGATGGCGCGTTTGATGCGCAGAATCTGGTCACGATTCCCCGAGCAAAGCTCATGCGCAGGCTGGGCGGGTTGACCGATCAACAGCTTTCTATAGTGGAGTCGGCAGTGCGCCGCTGGCTCGGCCTCGATCGATAAGACGAAAGTTCCAGGCATTGCCGGCGGAGACGCGGGGCGGGCACTGTGCATTACGCAGCGCGGAACGCTTTGCGCTAGATCACCCGAACAGAAACTCCTTGTCCCGCAGCTCTTTGATCGAGTCGCGCAGCTTGGCCGCCTTCTCGAACTCGAACTTCTTTGCCGCCTCGCGCATCTCGATCTCGAGTTTCGCAACATACTCGTCCAGCTCGGCCTGCGTTTTGAACTCGGGAATCCCGGCCGTCTCTTCCTCCTCGATCTCCCCGTATTCGGCCTTCAGGATGTGCGCCAGCCCCATCTCCACCTGGCTGATGATCGACTGCGGCACGATCCCGTTCTCCTCGTTGAACGCCCGCTGGATCGCCCGCCGCCGGTCCGTCTCGCCCATCGCCCGCCGCATCGAGTCGGTCACCGTGTCGGCGTAGAGAATCGCTTTGCCCTCCACGTGCCGGGCCGCCCGCCCCATGGTCTGGATCAGCGACCCCGCCGAGCGCAGAAAGCCCTCCTTGTCCGCGTCCAGAATCGCCACCAGTGACACCTCGGGCAAATCCAGCCCCTCGCGCAGCAGGTTGATCCCGATCAGCACGTCGAACTCGCCCTTGCGCAGCCCGGCCAACAGCTTCACGCGCTCCAGCGTCTCGATCTCCGAGTGCATGTACCGGCAGCGCACGCCCACCTCGGTGTAATAGCCGGCCAGGTCCTCGGCCATGCGCTTGGTCAGCGTCGTCACCAGCACCCGCTCGTTCCGCTTTGCCCGGTCGCGAATCTCCGCCAGCAGATCGTCGATCTGCCCCTTCACCGGCCGGATCTCCACTTCGGGATCGACCAGCCCCGTCGGCCGGATCACCTGCTCGACGACCACTCCGCTCGCCCGCGTCAGCTCGTACGGCCCCGGCGTCGCCGAGACATAAATCGCCTGGTTCACCCGCTTCTCGAACTCCTCGAACGTCAGCGGCCGGTTGTCCAGCGCCGACGGCAGCCGAAACCCGTAGTCCACCAGCGTCTGTTTCCGGCTGCGGTCCCCGTGCCACATGCCGTGCACCTGCGGAATCGTCGCGTGGCTCTCGTCCACAAACAGCAGGAAGTCCCGCGGAAAGTAGTCGAGCAGCGTCGGCGGCGCCTCGCCCGGCAATCGCCCGCTGAAGTGCCGCGAGTAGTTCTCGATCCCGTGGCAGTAGCCCATCGACTTGATCATCTCCAGGTCGAAGCGCGTCCTCTGGTGGACCCTCTGCGCCTCCACCATGCGCCCCTCGGCCTCCAGTTGCGCCACCCGCTCGCCCAGCTCCCGGACAATCGAGTCGATCGCCTCCGCCTTGCGCTCCGGCTGGACGACATAATGGCTCTTGGGATAAATCGGCAGCCGCGAATACTTCTGCTTCACCGTCCCAAACAGCGGATCAATCTGCGTCAGCGACTCGATCTCGTCTCCGAACAGCTCGATCCGGTACGCGCTCTCGTCGTAAGTCGGGAAGACCTCGATCACGTCGCCGCGCACGCGGAACGTCCCGCGCCGGAAGTCCGTGTCGTTGCGCTCGTAGAGAATCTCCACCAGCCGCCGCGTGATGTCCTTGCGGCTGATGCGCTGGCCCTTCTCAAGCAGCAGCAGCATCCCGTAGTACGCCTCCGGCGAGCCCAGGCCATAGATGCAGCTCACCGAACTCACAATGATCGCGTCGCGCCGCTCGAACAGGCTCCGCGTCGCCGACAATCTCAGCTTGTCCAGCTCTTCGTTGATCGTCGCTTCCTTCTCGATGTAGAGGTCGCCCGCCGGAATGTACGCCTCTGGCTGGTAGTAGTCGTAGTAGCTGACGAAGTACTCGACCGCGTTCGAAGGGAAGAACTGCTTGAACTCGTGATAGAGCTGCGCTGCTAGGGTCTTGTTGTGCGCCAGGATCAGCGCCGGCCGGTTCGACTGCTCGATCACCTTGGCCATCGTGAACGTCTTGCCCGACCCCGTCACCCCCAGCAGCACCTGGTGCTTCTCGCCCGCGGTCAGCCCCTCCATGAGCTGGTCAATCGCCCTCGGCTGATCGCCCTTGGGCTGGTAGCTGGTCACAAGCTGAAAGTCCATAGCCGGATTATACGGCAGGAGCGAAGATGCGGCGAAAGTCAACCGGTTTCGGCGCGTTCATCCATTTGCAACCGCGGCAAAATGTCGGAGCAGTGCGGGGCAGAGGAGAAGCCGTGGCGGCTCCCGAAAAGCTAACGGAATTCAGCGCTTTGCTCTGTTATCCTTAGCGCGATCCTAAGCGACGACCACGGAGGAGCAGACATGAGTCAGATTGACGCAGCGGCGGATAAACTGGCCGCTTCCATTCCCGAAGTCCATTACGACTTGATAGCAAGAGTGTTGCCCGGTGCATTGACGTTGATAATAATCGCGGCGCAAGCGACAAGCCTCATATTGCCTACGTATACTAAAGCCAACAGCGTCACCCAAAGCGCGTCACCAGCATTTCCATCCGTTCAACTTGGGTCTGGAATTCTGTTCTTGGTGATCGCCGCCGCTCTTAGTTGGTGTTTGGGCTCGCTGCTGATGCCGTTCGGAAACCTGATTCAGGGGATGTTCTTCAGGTGGTGGATCTTCAGGTCGTTTTGCAGAAGAAATGAACCCGAGCTCAAATGGGCGGTCGAGTGTCATCTGATAAGCCCCCTGCCCGACATTTCTAACTGGACCAACCACAGATTTCTCCTTTGGGCTGGTCGCGCCTGTCAACAGTCGCATGTAACCTACCAGCAGCTACACGACGGTTTGAAAGAGTTCAGCCCAGGCGCCCGGACTGTTCTCTCGAAAGCGCAGGCGGAGTTAGTGTTTTTCGAAGCCTCGGCGGCCGGGCTCTTGTTAGTGACGATCGGCTGCCTGCTAATAGTGGCTTATCCTGCGTCTATAGATCCAACCTTTGAGGTGCCTCGCCTTTTTTGCCTGCTGGTTTACGCCCTCGACGTTCCACTCCTCGTACTCTCCATTTGGGGCCAATCACTTAAGCAAAAGAGGCTCTGGCTACGACATGCGTCGTTCCTAAATCAGTTCCTAGATTCGAACGACAGGAAATCGCCTCTTGGCAGGTGTCCCACATCCCCCCGCCGCAACCTCGCCACGTAACGGGGTGCCCCGTGGTCTCGCTTTCGAGACCCGGGCCCCCCAAACGCCGAGGTCCAGATCGTCTTGTCTCAGAATCACGCGCCTTTGGCCAGCGTGCGCGTCACAAATTGCGGGTCGGCGGCAATGAGGGTGAGAAGCGCCCGAGCGGCTGCTTCGGGCTGGCGGCGGCCCGACTCCCAATGACGAACGGCATCCACGGACAAACCAAAACGATCAGCGAAACGTTCCTGGCTGAGGCGCAGGCGCTTGCGGATGCCCCGTACGTCCACGCTCTCAGGCAGCGTGACCTTGAATCCCTTGCGTTTCCCCTCCATGTACGCGCGGGCTTCCGCCGTTCCCCGGGCCATCTCTTCGAACAATTTGCTCATCGCGTCCCCCTGGTTCTCCGCAGCAATTCGAACCGCCGATATTGTGTTTCTATACCATATGGTCTATACTGCCATAATAGGCCGCTCGATGAAAGCCGAACTGCTCTACTACAGGCGAATGGACTACGACGACGGCGCCATCGCCGAAATTGTCCTGTGGAGGGTTCCGGCGCCGGTTTCGCCGTCGATCCACGGGCTCAAGTACTCGCTCTTCTACGGTCTTCCCGGCGTTCGTGAGGTTGGTTACGACAACGAACGGGGCAAGGGCGATCACAGGCATTTCCAGGGTACCGAAACTGCCTACAAGTTCGTGAGTGTCGAACACTTGATCGCGGATTTTTGGCTCGATGTGCGGCGATTGAGAGGTGTGGCATGAGTGGGATCAAAATTACTGTTGGTGGTGACATGGAGCAGGAAGCTTCCCGGGAGTTCATCGAGGCCTGGCATCGCGCCGAGCGCGGAGAGACCTTCCATGAGCGCCACCTGGCATTCGAGAACTGGGACACATTGGCCCGCGTTCTCACTGGCAAGCGCATGGAATTGCTCAGCTACGTCCGCCGCAATCCTGTCACCAGCATCCGCGCGCTCGCCAAGGCGCTCGGCCGCGATTACAGCAATGTTCACGCCGATGTGCAGGCGCTGGCCGGGGCTGGCCTGCTGGATACGACTTCCAAAGGCGTCCGCGCCGACTACGACGCCATCGAAACACGCATCGCGATTTGAACGCGGGCGCCTTGCACCGGTAAACAAAAGTGTGTACGATGTCGAGTAGCCTCAAAGTCGCACGATGAAGAGCTCGGAATTTAAGCGTTGGCTGGCCAAACAGGGCGTAACATTTGGATCGCAGCAGGGCGGACACCTCAGGCTCCTCTACCAAGGCCGCGCCTCCATCCTTCCGATGCACAGCAAGGACCTCGGCAAAGGATTGGTCGAGACCATCAAGAAGCAGCTGGGCCTCAAAGGCAAGGAGTGAAGCAATGCACGGTTACCCGGTGAATCTGCGCAAGGACGGGAGGTTTGTCCTCGTAACTTTCCCTGATATTCCCGAAGCCATCACGCAGGGCAACAATCGCGCCCATGCTCTGGCCATGGCCAAGGAAGCTCTCGAACTGTCGATGGAGTTCTATTTCGACGACATGCGCCCTGTTCCCATGCCGTCGAAGCCCAAGCGGGGCCAGGCGGTGGTTGAGCTATCTCCGAGCGTCGCGGCGAAGGTTCTCCTGTTGAACGAAATGCTCCGCCAAAAGGTGCGCCCCATCGACTTGGCGCGGCGACTGGGCACGACCAAACAGGAAGTGAACCGCCTGACGAACCTGCGTCACGCGACGAAAATCGACCGCATCGATGCTGCTTTGCGCGCACTCGGCAAGCGGCTCTACGTCGAAGCTGCATAGCGCCGACACCCTTGCTAGAATTCAGGACAACGAGAAACGCAGATCTGCGAATCGGAGGACGCGCCGTGCCAAAACTTCCGTTGATCTTCACGTACTATATTGCCGCCCCGATCGAGAGGGTCTGGGACGGATTCGTCTCAAAAGAAGCGAATCAGACGATCTTCATGGGCGCCGACTTTGAGATCGAGTTGAAGCCGGGAGGCTCCATGACATGGTCGGGGCCCGGCCCGGACGGCAAACCAATGCGTTATGTTACGGGCCGGGTGGTGAAGGCGGACGCGCCGAAACTCCTCGAGTACGACTTCGGCTTTGGCATGGGCGAGCGAATGTCCCATGTCAGGATCGAGTTGACGCCGGAGTCGGAGGCGGTCAAGGTCGTCGTGACGAACGACAATTTCGCGGAGGATGATCCAACCTATGCGCAAAATGCAGACGGATGGCCTCGCATTCTCTCGCGGCTGAAGACGCTTCTGGAAACGGGAAAGACCTTTCGCCCGCATTGAACCCCGCTCTGTACACTGTCCCCATGGCCAAGCGCATCGGTGTGCACTTGGGAACAGCCGGTGGACCCTCCAACGCCGTCGAAGAAGCCCGCAGGATCGGCGCCAACACCTTGCAGATCTTCTCCGCAAGCCCGCGCATGTGGCGCGCGCCGAAGGTCGACCCCAAGCAGGGCGAACGGATGCGCGAGCTGCGCGCCAAGCTCGATGTCGGCCCGCTCGTCATACACACCGGCTACCTGATCAACATCTGCAGCCAGTCCGAAGAGATTCGCGAGAAGAGCGTGGCCGGCTTTCGCGCCGAGATCGAGCGCGCGCTGGTCCTCGGCGCTGAGTACCTCGTCCTGCATCCCGGCTCGTGGAAGGGCCTGACGCGCGCCGAAGGACTCAAGCTCGCGGCCGACTCGATCGAGCGCGCCATCGACGGCCTGCCGTGGCAGGGAACTCCGTTCCATATCCTTATCGAGAACACGGCCGGCGCGGAGTTTTCGCTCGGCGGCAGCTTCGAGCAGGTTGCAGAGCTCGTCGCGCGCCTCAAGAGCCACGCGCCCGTGGCCGTCTGCCTGGACACCTGCCACACGCATGTTGCCGGCTATGATCTGCTCACCGCCGAGGGCTACGAGAACACGATCCGGCAGGCCGGCGCGACCGTCACCTTCGACGCCGTCCGCGTCTGGCACTGCAACGACGCCAAGGCCGCCCGCGGCTCCAAGCTCGACCGCCACGAGCACATCGGGCAGGGAACCATGGGCCTGGAGCCATTCCGGCGCCTGCTCAACGATCCGCGCTTCGCTCACTGCGCGTTTATCGCCGAAACGCCCGTGGACGAGCCGGACGACGAGGAGCGGAACGTGCGGGCGCTGAGGAGCTTGGTTCAGTCTTCGTAGACATCCCGGCGATGGCCGATCTTGATGACCAACACAACAAAGTGGTCATCCTCAAGACGGCAAATGAGTCGATAGTCGCCGACGCGATAGCGCCATAAACCGGCCAGGTTCTTGCGGAGCGGCTTTCCGAATTGCTTCGGATCGGACGACCCGGCAATCCGTTCGCGAAGATAACGAAGAATCTCCTGCTGTACGCTGGAATCGAGCTTTCGCAATTCGCGGCGGGCGCGATCGTCGAACTCAACGGTCCATGCCGGTCGATCTGGCGGCGAATCGGCCATGCTTAAGTCTGCTTATCAAGCCCCTGTTCGAGTTCGTCAAGCGTCCAGCGACGCGTGGGGTTCTCCAGGCGGTAGAGAGCGGTATAGGTGTCCTCGATTTCATCCAGATGCTCGGTGAGAGCCAGGCGGACGTAGTAGCTCTTCGGTCTGCCGGTCAACTTGGCAAGCTTGTCGAGGCGGGTTTCGAGTGCGGTGGGAATGCGGACGGCCAGCATGGGCGACCTCGTATACGGTGTCATACACATCATACACGAGGCGCTGTTGAATGAAAACACCCCTCGGCTTTCCGGCTGCAGCCCGCTCACCCCGCAGCCATTTACACTGAGAAGTTATGGCCGAAGACAAAGACCTGCGTTACGATCCGGCGGCGATCGAGCAGAAATGGCAGGAGCGGTGGGCCGCCGACCCCAAGCTCTACGCCGCTGAACCCGCGTCAGCGAACAAGCCGAAGTACTACGTGCTCGAGATGCTGCCCTATCCCAGCGGGCAGCTCCACATGGGCCACGTGCGCAACTACACCATCGGCGACGCCCTAGCCCGCCAGATGTGGATGCGCGGCTACAACGTGCTGCACCCAATGGGATGGGACGCATTCGGTCTGCCGGCCGAAAACGCCGCGCTCAAGAACAACATGCCCCCGCGCCAGTGGACGCTCGGGAACATCGCCGCCATGAAGCGGCAGATGCAGCGGCTGGGCCTGAGCTACGACTGGGCCACCGAGGTCACAACCTGCCTGCCCGAGTACTACCGCTGGAACCAGTGGTTCTTCCTCCGCATGTACGAGAAGGGCCTTGTCTACCGCAAGAAGAGCAAGGTGAACTGGTGCCCCGAGTGCGCCACGGTGCTCGCCAACGAGCAGGTCGTCGATGGCTGCTGCTGGCGCCACGAAGACACTAAGGTCGAGCAGCGCGATCTCGAACAGTGGTTCCTCAGAATAACCGCCTACGCCCAGGAGCTTCTGGACGATCTCGACAAACTCGACGGCTGGCCGGAAAAGGTCCGCACCATGCAGCGCAACTGGATCGGCCGCAGCGAAGGAACCGAGGTCGATTTCTTCCTGGAGGAGCAGGGAACAAGGGGACAAGGGAACGAGGGAACGAAAGAGCAGGGAACAGGAAGGCAGGGACTAGGGACTGAGGACAAGGGACAAGAGCGGCAACGGATCCGCGTCTTCACCACCCGGGTCGACACCATCTTCGGCGCGACAAGCGTCCAGTTGGCGCCCGAGCATCCGCTGGTCACGGGTTTCTGCGCCGCCGACGGCGTCCTGAAAACCAAGGTCGACGAATTGCTCGACGAGCAGAAGAAGGCGCGGGAAGCCGGCGACGTCGGCGCGATCGACAAGCACGGCGTTCCCACCGGGCGCTTCGCCGTCAATCCCTACAACGGCGAGCGCGTGCCAATCTGGGTCGCGAATTACATTCTCATGGACTACGGCACGGGCGCCATCATGAGCGTTCCGGCGCACGACGAGCGCGACTTCGAGTTCGCCAACAAGTACGGCATCGAAATTCGCCGCGTCATCAAGCCGGTTCACGAAAGCGAGGAAACAAAGGGCCGCCGTTCGTTTCCGAAGAGGGCGTGCTTGTGAACTCCGGCGAGTACAGCGGCCTCAGTTGCGCCGAGGCGCAGGGGCGCCTCCAGGAACTCGCGGTGCGACAGGGATTTGGCGAGGCAAAAGTCATCTTTCGCTTGAAGGATTGGGGCGTCAGCCGCCAGCGCTACTGGGGCACGCCGATTCCCATGATTCACTGCGAGCGCGACGGCCTCGTCCCTGTGCCCGACGACCGGTTGCCGGTGATCCTGCCCGACCAGATCGCGATCACGCAGCAGGGCGGCTCGCCGCTGGGCCGCGTGCCGGGATTCGTCAACACCAAGTGCCCCAAGTGCGGCGGTCCTGCGCGGCGCGAGACCGACACCATGGACACCTTCGTCGATTCCAGCTGGTACTTCTATCGCTACACCGACGCGAAGAACGCAAAGGCTCCGTTCGACTCGCCTACGGCGCAGTATTGGTTTCCCATCGACCAGTACATCGGCGGCGTGGAGCACGCGATTCTGCACCTCATCTATTCGCGCTTTTGGACGAAGGTAATGCGCGACCTGGGCCTGATTACGAACGACGAGCCCGCGCGGCGCCTCTTCACGCAGGGGATGGTCATCAAGGACGGCGCCAAGATGTCGAAGTCGAAGGGCAACGTCGTTTCGCCCGACGACATGGTGGCCCGCTACGGCGCCGACGCGACGCGGATGTACGCGCTCTTCGCCGCTCCGCCCGACCGCGACCTCGAATGGCAGGAAGATGGCGTGGCCGGCGTCAGCCGCTTCCTCGGCCGCGTCTGGCGTCTGGTAGCGAAGCATTCGGCGCTGGCGCGGACCGCCGGCTCGGCTTTGCCCAGCGCGAGCGGGAAGGGTACTCCGCTCCGGCGCAAGCTCCACCAGACTATCGCCAAGATCACGCTCGACTTCGAAGGCCGCTGGCACTTCAACACTTGTGTCGCCGCTATCATGGAGTTCGTCAACGAGCTGCAGGACGCCGATGCGCAGCTGACTGCCGGTGAAATTTCCGCTCCGGTCGTGCATGAGCTCCTACGCAATCTGGTTCTGCTGCTCGCGCCCTTCGCGCCGTTTCTCGCAGCCGAGCTGTGGGAACAACTGGGCGAGGAGGGCGCAATTCTCCGTGCACCGTGGCCCGAGAGCGATCCCGAACTGGCCAAGGAAGACGAGATCGAGATTCCTGTCCAGATCAACGGCAAGCTGACGGCAGTTGTGCGCGTGCCCGCCAGCGCCGACGCCAAAGCAATGGAGGCAGCGGCGCTCGCCGACGAGAAGGTGAAGGCGCGTATCGCCGGCAAGACCGTCATCAAGGTGATTGTGGTGCCGGGCAGGGCAGTGAATCTCGTTGTGAAGTGAGGAACGGCTCGATGGCCGGCGCTCCCGCCAATCCGCCAGTTCGCGGAACGCAGTTGCTGGTCGAGCACATGAGCAGCGTCCTCCGCCGGCCGTCGCTCGTCGTCATCGAGATCGCCTGGCGCTGGCTTTTCGGTGTTCCGTTTCTGCTCGTTGGCTGGAGCCAGGCCAAGCGGATTCTCGCCGCCTATCCGCTCGAAGCTTCAGGCGCGTCATCACTCGACACGCAGAATCCGTGGATCGCCGCGATCCAGCTCTACAACGTGGCTTCGGACTACGAGCCGCACCTGCTCGCTGTGCTGCGCTGGCTGTTGCCGCTCGCTGCGCTCGGCTGGATTGTTCTCTCGGGTCTTGGCAGGAACCTTCTGCTGGCGCGCATGAATGCCGATCGATCGCCGCGCCCTGCTTCCCGCTCCGTGACAATGCTCTTGCTCCAGGCCGCATGGCTTGCCTTGTTCGCCGGGGCGCTCTGGGGCTGGCTCGGCAGCATGGAGTGGAATGCAGCCACGCACATTGCCGTCGGAGCCGAACCGGATCTCGTCGGCTATGCCATCTGGGCAATCTTCCTGTCGCTGGGCTTCTTCACGGCGTTCGCTCTGGTCAGTTGGATCGCTTCCATCGCGCCGATTCTCGCACTCCTCGAAGGGCGCTCCGCGTTTTCCGCGCTCGCTCAAAGCCTCAGGCTCGGCAAGGCCTTCACGGGCAAGCTGGTCGAGATCAACCTCGTTCTCGGCATCGTCAAGCTGGCGCTCGTCGTGGTCGCGATGGTCTTTTCCGCTGCGCCGCTGCCGTTCAGCGACGAACTCGGCCCCGGGGCCATGCACGTCGTCGCCGCCGCTTCGGTCGTCTTCTTCTTCGTCGCAGACGACTTCTTTCAGGTCGTCCGCATCAGAGCATTCGTCGAGTTCTGGACCGTCTATCGAGGGTCTTGAGCAGCCAGCGCTGCGAGAGAACGGACCTGCCGCTTCGCCGTGTGCGCAGCGCCTGTTGGTTCCGCACGAGCCGATGGGTCAGAAGATCTTCATCCGAATGACGAGATACTTCTTCGGGTCTTCGCGCATGCCCTTGATGAGCTGCTGGGCCTGGTCCATGGTCTGGTCCATGTGGTCGTAGAGCGCGCGATTCTGCACTAGCTGTCCCGCCGTACCCTGGCCCGCGTTGATGCTCTTCAGGATGTTGTCGAGGTTCGTGACCGCCTCGTCCATCCTCTGCGCGAAGGCCGGGTCCTTCGCCAGCTTGCCCAACGCTCCGTTCCCGGAGTCGATCTGAGCCGATAGCTGATTGATGTTCGCGGCGGCGGCGTTCAAGTTGTCGTAGAGCGTCTCGTCCTTCAGCAGCTTGCCGACGGTGCCTTTGCCCGCATCCAGATCGGCGGTGATGGCGTTCAAGTGATCGGCTGCCGAATCCAGTTTTCTGTACAGCGCGTCGTCGTTGACAAGCTGGCCCAGCGAACCTCTGCCCTGCGCGAGGGCCGTCGTCATCGTCTCAAGATTGGTGGCGATGGTCACGAACTTCTTGGCCAGCGCCGGATCGTTGATCAGTTCACCCGCGGTGCCGCGCTTGGTATTGAGCGTGTCGATCAGGACCTCAATCTTCTCAATAAGCCGCTTGATCTCCTCGATGGAGACCTGGCTGCTGTTGACGACCGACTGAATGGTGGGCGAGCCGGACTGCGGCAACTCGGTATTGTTCTTGGGCGGGGGGCCGGTAGCGTGGGTGGAATCGATGTCCACATAGGCGTCGCCCAGAACGCCGGCTGCCTGGATGGAGGCCGTCGAATCGGTGTGGATGTAGCGTTGATAGCTCTCCCCGATCCGCATCGTGACCTCGACGGGAGTAGGGTTCCGCTCCGGGACCACGCGCGTGCGCGTGACGTTGCCGATGGTGACGCCCTGCAGAGACACCACCGCACCATCCCTAAGCCCGGCGGCATTGGGGAAGTAGCAGCGCAGCACGATCCTGTGGGCGAAAACGCCGCCAGAGGAGGCGGTCATGAGAAAGATGAGCCCGATCAGAATGGCGAGGCAGACCAGCACCAACAACCCCACCTTAAGTTGCGACCACTGGATCTCTTTGCGGCTTGGCACTTGACTCCTCTTGCGGAACTGAGTGGGCCGACGCCTACAGCAGTTTCGGAAATGGTTTAAGTGCATTCACAAAATTCAAGTCTGAGCGGCCAGCAGGGAGCGAAGACCTTAACCGTTGCGTTGACCCGACGGCATTTCCGAAACTGCTCTAGAGGATAGCAGACCCGGCGGATTCAGCGCCCATCTTCCAGCACCACGCTGGCCAGGGCAAGATCGGCGGTGTGAGTCAGCGACAGCGCGGACCGCACCACGCCCATCCTGTCCGCGATTTGCGCAGCGCGGCCGTGGAACCGCAGGCTGGGCCGCCCGCTCGGTTCCCGCACCACCTCGATCTCCAGCCAATTCACTCCGTAGCTGATCCCCGTGCCCAGCGCTTTGGCCGCGGCTTCTTTGGCCGCGAAGCGCGCGGCAAAGCTCTCGGCAGCCTTCCTCTTGCGCAGGCAGTAAGCCTGCTCGGCGGCCAGATAGACGCGATCGAGGAATCGCGCGCTATAGCGGTCGATCGCCTTCTGAATGCGTTCGATCTCTACGGCGTCGATTCCGGAACCGGCGATCATCTTGAATATCAAGCTACAACATCTCTGTTTCCCCGCGCTCGGCCGCAACCAGGAAGCGATGCCGCTCGCCGGTCGGCACGGGCACGATCGGTCAAATTACCTGCGGTTCGTCTTCGGCTTCCCGCACTGTCTCAAATGCGGTCAGGCGCGTTCAATTCCGCGACAGTCCTTAACCGTCGCAGCCGGTGTCCGATAAGGTGTATGTGAAGCCGAGCGAAGACCACACGGGCATAGAACCGGCGGCGGCCATCCCTTGGGCCCTGCAAATGAAGGGGGTTTCCACTGAGGATCCCTCACGCCTGGTCCAGTCGCTCAGCGGCGCCATCTTCGCCAGCGGCGGCTGGGTCCTGAGCCGGGGCGCCAACGACACCGGCACGGTCAACATGCTCTTCGAGTTCGAGCGCCAGGCTTGTATCGATATCTACAGCGTGTTGATCGCCGCGGGCGTCGAATTAAGCCAATACGGCCATGTCCGCTTCACCGAGCTCTGCCAGTGCACGCGCAGCCGGCAGCGAGAGTGCGGCGACGAAATCGCCAGCGTCGATCTTGAAGTCCAGACCTTTCCCCCAGAAATCCTCTACGTCACCCAGTCGTCGGGGCCGGTGTAGGTTGTCAGCCAAAGCGGGGCACGAGCCAGCCACGATGCGTCATCGTCTTACGTGGGTTTGTCCTAGAAAACGAACGGAATAAATCGCTTCGTCGACCTCATGTACCGGACATAGGCATCTCCGAAACGCTGCACGTTTTCTTGCTCCTCGGCGATCGCCGTTGCCAAAAGGGAACTGACAGCACCGAGAGTGAACAGGATGGACCATACGCCGAGCGGATCCTTGAGATAAGCGCTCAATGCCAGTGCCACCAAAGACGCGTACAAAGGATGCCTGATCCATCGGTAAACGCCTGCCGTCACCAGCTTCGTCGTGCGCTCCAAGGGCAAATTGGTACTCACCACGTCATGCGGCCCCGGCTTACCGATCATGCGCAACAGCCGGAACCCCTCAATCGCCAAAGGGATGGATGCGGCGCCAAGACACCATGCCGCCCATTGCCGCGCCGAAAAGGGGGCGCGGAACCAGACCGGCGCGTTCAGCAAAATGAGAGAAAGAAGAAACTCAAATGCGAAGAAACGATAGAAGCCGTGCGCCCGGGCGTTCCGGAACGAACGCCACGACAGCGGAAGAAGTGCAATGGAGCCAACGACGAAGAGAATGACTTGCAGCATAGCCACCGCCTTTCATTGCCAGTCCCTGGACCAAATGACGGCATGAGCCTGGACCTCTAGCCCGCCTCCACCAGCCCGTACCTCCGCTGCCAAGCCTCTTTCAGCCGTGCCCACACGCGCGCCCGCTCGCTTTCGGTCACGGAGGGATCGGGATTGCCGACAAACCGCGCCGCCTCCTGCTTGGCAATTTCCAACAATTGCCGGTCGCGCAGCAGGTTCGCCACGCGAAACTCCGGCAGCCCTGCCTGCCGCGTTCCGAAGAACTCCCCCGGCCCGCGCATCGCAAGGTCCAGCTCCGCCAGCTCGAATCCATCCTGCGTGCCGGCCATTGCGCTCAAGCGCGCTTCGGCTGGCTCGGTCACGCGCTCGCCGGTCATCAGGATGCAGTAGCTCTTGGCCGCGCCGCGCCCCACGCGCCCGCGCAACTGGTGCAACTGCGCCAGCCCGAACCGCTCCGCATGATCTACCACCATCACCGTCGCGTTCGCCACGTCGACGCCCACCTCGATCACCGTCGTCGACACCAGCACATCGATCTCGCCGCGCTGGAACCGCCGCATGATCACGTCCTTTTCGTCCGCATCGAGCCGGCCGTGCAGCAATCCAACGCGCAATCCCTTCAGCGCACCGGTCCGCAGCTTTTCGTGCATCTCAACCGCGGACCGCAGACCGGATTTCGCGCTTGGGCTCGCCTCTTGCGCCGACCTCGGGAAGAGATCGCCCGGCTTGCCATTCCTTCGCCGCGCCACAGCCTTTCCGCGTTCTTCGCGGAAAGGGAGGGAAGCCGCCCCATTCTCCGGGTCGTGCGAGAAATCCAGCTCCGGCTGATCGTCTTTGGTCCCCTCGATCACCGGGTACACAATATACGCCTGCCGGCCCTGCGCGACCTGTTTGCGCACAAAGTCCCACACTTCGCCAGCGCGCTCGCCCGGCACGCGCCGGGTCACAATCGGCATCCGCCCCGGCGGCAGCTCGTCCAGCACGCTCAGGTCCAGATCGCCATAGAGCGAGAGCGCCAGCGTCCGCGGAATCGGCGTCGCTGTCATCACCAGCACGTCGGGCTCCGGCTGGTTCGGCTTCTTCATCAGCTTGAAGCGCTGCAGCACGCCGAAGCGGTGCTGCTCGTCGACCACCACCAGCCCCAGCCGGTCGAACTCCACCTTCTCCTCGATCAGCGCGTGCGTTCCGATCACCAGGTTCGCCTCGCCGCGGTTGATCTGCCCGCGCGTGGTCCGCTTGCGATCGTCGTCGAGCGAGCCGGTGAGCAGCACGATCCGCGGCTTGCGGCTCGAGTGCTCCAGCAGCTTGCGCGCCGCGAGAAAGTGCTGCGTGGCCAGGATCTCGGTGGGCGCCATCAGCGCGGCCTGGTAGCCGTTTTCCATGGCCACGATCATGGCCTGAAACGCGACAATCGTTTTGCCTGAGCCGACATCGCCCTGCAGCAGCCGCCGCATGGGGTTGGGCGCGCGCATGTCGGCCACAATCTCGCCCAGCGCCCGCTTTTGCGCCGCCGTGGGGTGAAAGGGAAGCACCTCGCGAATCGCCTCACGCACCTTGTCGTTGGTGGCGAACGGAATGCCCTTGCGCTCCTTCATGCGCCGCCGCTTCAGCTCCAGTCCGAGTTCCAGGAAAAACAGCTCCTCGAAGATCAATCGCTGATGCGCCGGAGTCGAGGCGCTTTGCAACTGGGCAAAGGGCGTTCCTTCCAGCGGGAAATGTACTTCGCGAAGCGCGGTTTCGCGGTCCGGCAAATCCAGGCGTTCGAGCATGACGTGCGGCAGGCACTCCGGCACCGCTCCGCGCATCCCTTCGAGCAGGTTGAAGATCACCTTGCGCTGCCACCGCGAGGCCAGACGGCTGCCGCCCAGCGACTCGTACACCGGCGTGATTCGCCCCACTTCGAGCAGCCGCGTCTCCGCATCGTCTGTCGCGTCGGGAAGGATCTCGAACTGCGGCTGGATCATCTTGAAGTTGCTCGTCGACCGCGATGGCTCGACCTTGCCGTACACCGCTACCGTCTGCCCCGCATGGAACTTGCCTTCCAGGTAGGCCGCGTGGAACCAGAGGCACTTCATGGCGAACCGACCCTGGCCGAGCGTGATCTCGTAGATCGGCCCGCGCCGCGTGCGCATCAGCATCGCGCCGCGCACCTCGGCGATCACGCTCGCCGTCTCGCCTGGCTTCAGCTCATCCAGGCTGCGCGGGTTCTGCCGGTCCTCGTAGCGAAAGGGAAGGTGATAGAGCAGGTCTTCGGCCGTTAGGATGCCCTTTTCGGCCAGCATCTCCGACACGCGCGGTCCCACGCCGCGCACAAACTTCACCGGAGTGTCGAGGGCAGGCACAATCGAATGCTACAACGCTGGCGAGGGCTGAAGCGATGGGCGGCTAGTCAGCAGCAGGCGTCGGCTTCTCATTGAGCGCTTTGAGAAGCCTGTCGAATTCCCTTTGGTAAGCGTCTTGGTCCGTCTTCCATCTGGTGAAATTCGGGATATGGTACTCGCGGATTTCGCGCGCTGAGTCCTTGCCAATGCCGGCGTCAAAATACTCCCATTCCTTAATCTTCTTGAACGGGCAAAGCGCAATCGGGAAGAGGACAGCCTTCTTCTGCTCCTTCTCCCGCTTGCGTGCGATGGCGATTTCAGTTCTCACCCATTCACTTTCCATGCTGGCCGGCGAAAGGATGAGCAACAGCTTGTCGTACATGCGGATGGCTTCGTCGATTTGCTCGTGAATTTTCCTGCCGCCTCGCATGTCGTGACGAGCGAACCAGCACCGGACGCCCTTGGCTTGCAAATCGGCGCAGAGGCGATCTGCGAACTTCTGATCGTGGGTCGAGTAGCTGATGAATAGGGAGTAGAACTCGATCCCAGAACCGACCATCGAATCCATGTACTCAATGAAGTTGATTGGAACGCCAGCCCCGCGCAAGAAACCGTGAGGAATTTTGCCTTTGGATTTGTAAATCGTATCAATGCTGACGATGGAGGGGCATAGATGCCTCACAGCTTCCAGCCCTTTTGCTTTCTCCAGGTCAACGTCTGCGAAGACCGTGTTTCCGACGGTCGCTCCGGCAAAATTCGCCCCATCGAGTTCCGCCCTGAGCAGATCCGTCCTGAAGAGGTTCGCTCCTCGAAGGTCCGCTCCGTAAAGCATCGCCCTCAAGAAGCTCGCTCGATTGAGGTTCGTATTACTGAGGTCTGCCCCGTTGAGCTCCGCCCCGCGGAGATCTGCCCCGTAGAGGTCCGCGCTGTCGAGTTTTGCCCCCGCGAGCCTCGCCCTGCTGAAGTCAGTTTTAGTGAGGACCGCCATGCTAAGGCGAGCCCCGTCGAGGTTGGCCCCAACGAGGGCCGCTCCGCAGAGCTTCGCGTCACTGAGGTCCGCATTCCCAAGGTTCGCCGTTCTAAGGTCTGCTCCGCTGAGATTCGCGCGGCGGAGATCTGCACCGCGGAGACTGGCCCAGTTGAGTTTCGCCCCGCGGAGGTTTGCATTGGGGAGTTTCGCCCCGCCGAATGCTGCCATGCTGAGGTTAAACTTGGAGAGGTCCGCACCGCGGAGGTCAGCCGCCTCGAGGCTCGGCCTGAAACTTGGCTCTTGGCGCCGCCAACGGTTCCAAGCCGCAACGCCCTCTCCTAGCTTGGCAAGATGTTCCGGATTGGCCATGCAAGCCATTATGGCAGCAGAAAGACGACTTTTCTCAAGAGCGGCACCATCTCACGGGAACAGCTGCGACTGGGCAGAGTCGTTATC
>JBEKUS010000002.1:0-80958 GCA_049514795.1 Occallatibacter sp. | reverse complement strand
CAGGGTGAGGCCGATGCGGTGGTCGGTGACGCGGTTCTGCGGGAAGTTGTAGGTGCGGATCTTCTCGCTGCGGTCTCCGGTGCCGACCATCTGCTTGCGCTCCTTGGCCAGCTCCGCCTGCTGCTTTTCCATTTCCATCTCGTAGAGGCGCGAACGGAGCACGCGCATGCCCTTTTCGCGGTTCTTGATCTGCGACTTCTCGTCCTGGCAACTGACGACCGTGTTGGTGGGCAGGTGGGTGATGCGCACGGCGGAGTAAGTGGTGTTGACCGACTGGCCGCCGGGACCGGAGGAGCAGAAGGTGTCGATGCGGATGTCCTTGGCTTCGATCTTGATGTCGACTTCCTCGGCCTCGGGCAGCACGGCCACGGTGACAGCCGATGTGTGGACGCGGCCCTGCTGTTCGGTCTCGGGCACGCGCTGCACGCGGTGGACGCCCGACTCCCACTTGAGCTGCGAGTAAACGCGGTCGCCTTCGATGATGGCGATGACTTCCTTGTAGCCGCCGATGCCGGACTCCGAGAGCGACAGCACCTCGACCTTCCAGCGCTTCTGCTCGGCGAAACGCGCGTACATGCGGAAAACCTCGGCGGCAAACAGCGAGGCCTCGTCGCCGCCGGTTCCGGCGCGGATTTCGAGGATGACGTTTCTCTCGTCGTTGGGGTCCCTGGGCAGCAGTAAAACCTTGAGCTCTTCTTCGAGCGCCTGCGCGCGCGGCTCGAGGGCAGCGACCTCCTCCTGGGCCATGGCGCGCAGATCGGCGTCGCTCTCCTGGAGCATCTGGCGCGCGCCGGCGAGGCCCTGTTTCACTTGCTTCAGCTCGCGGTACTTCCCAACGGGCGCTTCGATCTCACGCAGAGACTTAGCGATCTTCTGATATTTCTCGTGGTCGCTGACGACCTCAGGCAACGCGAACTGCGCCTGCAGGTCGTTGTAGCGCTGTTCCATTTGTTCGAGGCGATCGATCATTTCGTCCTCCCGCAGCGTTGAGCGGGTTCTGGCCGCTGCTGGGCGGCCGGGCTCTTAGATGAGTTGCGGAAAGGAAAAGGCGCAGAACGAGTGTTTGCGGCAGGCGCCGCTAGAGGAGAGCCGGGATGGGCTGGTGGAGGGCCACTGCAGTTCCTATTTTAGCGCAAATTGCGATTCATTTGATTGCCGCCCAAGCTATGTCCGAAGATAATCGGGTTGACGATCCGGACATCGTCAATGACCTGGCCGTGTTGCATGTCTTCGGAAAGCACCTGCTGAAAGCCGGCTTTTCGCGCGCAATGTATGACCAACGCATCCCAGTACGAGGGATTGCGAAGCCGATGGAGATCGATCGCTGACAGAATGTCCGTCAATGCAGGCTCAACAACATCGAACGCCGCGAAGAGTTCGACCTTTCGGCGAGCGGAGGCGGGGTCCACCCCATACTTTCGTGTAACCGTGACAAAGTACTCCTGGAGCACTTGCAGAGACACAACGCCCGGCGCCGGCAGGCTTCAGGTCCACCTGACCGACTTCGTCCCCATCTCTGAGTTGCACATTGGCTTCTTCGGCCTGCCGGAGGCCGCGCCCGTGCCGGCTTCTTCCAGCAAGACGCGCTGACCTGGAGGACCGGCCGCAAGCCGCAGCGCTTTCAAGCAGCGGCAGATTTACGCCCCGTTCCGCGTGTCCAAGCAGCACCCGCCCCGGAGCGGCCCGTCCACGATGTTGTTCTCCCCAGGATTTCCTTTGCGCGGCGCACAACAAGGCGCGACAATAGCGGAATGAAATGGCTCCGCATCTCCTCCCTTGCGTTGCTCGTTCTGTCATTGGCGGCACCAACGCTTCCGGCTCTGGACCGGCAACCGGCCGGCGCGTACCATGCGCGGCGTATGGCGCTGGCGTCGAAGCTTGAGGGCGGCGTGGCAATCCTCTTCGCTGCGGAAGAGTCGCAACTGGACTTCATGCCCTACCGGCAGGACTCGGACTTCTACTACCTGACGGGCTGGAACGAGCCGGGGGCGGCGCTGATGATCGTGAGCGAAACACCGAAGGCGGCCTCGCCGCGCGCCTACCGGGAGATCCTGTTCCTGCCCGCGCGCAACCTGCGCCTGGAGAAATACACCGGCGTGAAGATGGATGCGGCGACGCCAGGAGTGGAAGTGGCATCGGGTGTGGACAACGTGGAGCCGATGACCGAGCTGCCGGCGGAGCTGAGCCGGATGGCGGCCGCGGACCGCACGCTCCTGGGTAAGCTGTGGACACAGCCGGATATGCCGGAGGCCGGCGCCCTGCTGAGCTTTACGGCGGTGACTCTGGGAAACTCGGCGGCTCCGCGGGCGCACGACGTGACCAGCCTGACGATGCCGCTTCGCCAGATCAAGGATGACGGCGAGATCCAGCTCATAAAGAGAGCGTCGGCGGCGTCGGTGCTGGCGCAGCGCGTGATGATGCATTGGTGGGTGAAGCCGGGGATGACGGAGCGCGCCATCGCCGGCGCCATGACCGCCGTGTGGATGGAGAACGGCTGCGAGCGGCCGAGCTACGCACCCATCGTTGGCTCGGGCATCAACTCGACCATCCTGCACTACTCCGAAAACGACCGGACCATGCAGGACGGCGAAGTGTTGCTGGTCGACGCGGCCTGTGAGTACTCGATGTACGCGGCCGACATCACGCGGACGGTGCCGGTGAACGGGCACTTCACGCCGCGGCAGCGGGAAATCTACAACATTGTGCTGGGCGCGCAGAAGGCGGCGATCGCCGCTTTTGTCGCGGGCAAGTCGACGATCGACGACCGCGACCGGCAGGACGCGAACTCCCTCGACACCGTCGCCTACAACTACATCAATACGCACGGCAAGGACCTGCACGGCCAACCGCTGGGCCAGTATTGGCTGCACGGTCTGGGCCACCTGGTGGGCATCGACGTGCACGATCCAGCCAACTACCCCGTGGTGCTCAAGCCGGGAATGGTTTTCACCATCGAGCCCGGCATCTATATTCCCGAGGAGAAGCTCGGCGTACGGATCGAGTGCAACTTCCTGGTGGGCACGGACGGGAAGCTGATCGATCTCGACGCCGAGCTGGCGCACACTCCGGACGAGATTGAAGCGGCGATGCAGACGAAATGACCATCGATCCACGCGGCACGATGGAACCCGGACAACTTGACGCGTTGAGCCGCGCCTTGAGCGAGCAACTGATCGCCTGCCTGGACGAGTGCGCGCGAGGGCGGCGGGGATTGTTCTCGGAGTTCATAAGTGAGGACGGCGAGGAGAGCGGCTGGCCGGAAGCGGCGCGACTGCGCGAACTGGCCGTCGCGCTGCAAAGCGTTCTTGCGCAGCAGGGCGAGCGAAACGCGCTCTGCGACGAGTTCCTCGACTTGTGCACGATAGCCGGCGAGAGCCATCCCGGCGAGCGGAAGCTGGCGCGGGCGTTTCTGGAGCGAATTGAGCGCGGCGAGGTGGGCACGCCGGCCGAAGAGGAACGGAAGCCCTGGTGAGGCGGCGCGGACTCCTCCGACCGCCGCTCGCGGATCTACTTGGTTATGGTGAGCGAAAGATTCTGGAACTCTTGCGCGCTGGTGTTTATGCCCGTGCCGGTTACTTGAATCACGTAGCTGCCGGGAGTGGCCGAGTTGATGATGAAGCCGCTGCAGCCCGCGGCCAGGAACGAAGCCGCGGTGAGGACCAGCAAAAGACCCGCCATAAGAAGGCCTGCGCTTAGCCGGCGAAGCCGCCAGAAGATGCATCCGAAGCCCAGGCCCCACGGCAGGAAGAAACCAGCCAGCGCAACCATGCCCTTCCCCGAGCGCTCGTTTCTGGCGGAGGCGCCTCCGCTGAGCGGATTGTTTGTGTCGATGGTGAGCTGAACGCTGGCGCTGCCGCCCGCCGGAAGCTTGGCGCTCAGGCTGGAGAAGTGGCACGTGACTTCAGGTGGAAGCGATGCGCAGCCGAGTCCGATGGTGTCGGCGAAGCCGCCGTTCGAGCCCAGGTTCACTGTGACAGTGATGTTCTGCGATGTCGCCACGGTCACGGAGGACGGTTTGAGGGTGAGGTTGAACGTGGCCGGCGTGCCGGAGATGGTGACCGCCGCGGACGTGGAGGGGCTGTGGACCGCGTCGCCGCCGTATGCTGCGACGATGCTGTAGTTCACGCCCGCGGTCAGATTGGGCGTGACCGTGGCCACCCCGCTCGAGTCGAGCGCGGCTGACCCGATCGGGGTTGTGCCGCTCGTGAAGGTGACCGTTCCGGAGGGAGCGGGACCCGAGCCGTTGTTCAAGACAGTGGCTACCAGGACGACTTGCGGGCTGGTTCCGGCGACCACAGACGAGCCCAGGCTGGTCGTGGTTGGAATCAGGGTGACGGTTTCGCTGACGGAGTTCGAGGTGCTGGGGGAGTTGGCCGAGTCGCCCGCGTAGCTCGCGGTGATGGAGTAGGCGCCGGCCGCGAGCGCCGAGGTGGTGTAGGTGGCTGTGCCGCCGGCGAGGAGAGCGGAGCCGGCCGCGATTCCGTTGACCAGAAAGTTGACGCTGCCGGTGGGAACGGCTCCGTTGCTGGTCACCTTGGCGGTAAACGTGATCGGGGATTGAACCAGGGCCGGGTTGGGCGAGACCGTGAGCGCGGTGGCCGACGTACCAAGCGAGACGGTCAAAGACACGGCGGAGGAGGTGCTGCTGCCGTCGTTCGTGTCGCCCGCGTAGACGGCGGAAATGGAATAGACGCCCGCGGGCAGCGACGTGGTGGTGAAGGTGGCGATCCCCGATGCATTTAGATCTCCCGTGCCGAGCGTGTTTCCGTTGGAGAGAAAGTTCACGCGGCCGGTTGGCGTTCCGCCGTTCCCCGTCACCGTGGCAGTGAACGTGATGGAGGCCTGGACAAGAGCCGGGTTAGGCGAGATGGTGAGTACGTTCTGCGTGGCGGCCTGCGCAATCGTGAGGGACAATGCCGCCGACGCGCTGCCCGCGTCGTTCATGTCGCCGCTGTAGGTGGCGACGATCTGGTGCGATCCCGGCGGCAGCGCCGGAGTGATGGCCGCCTTGCCACGGTTCAGCGGCGCGCTGCCCAGTTGCGTGGTTCCGGTTGTGAAGGTGACCGTGCCCGAGGGAGTGGAAACGCCGGCCGTCACTTGCACCGTCGCTGTGATCGTCTCCAGCCCGCCGGCGATGCCCGGGCTGGGCAGGGCCGCTACTGACGTGGAGGTTTGCGCCAGGTTGACGGCTTGGGCGACGGTGGGCGAACTGCTGGCGCTCAAGTAGAGGTCGCCCGGATACTGCGCCGTAATGCTGTGCGCGCCGACGGCGAGGGCCGAGGTGGTGAACGTGGCCTCACCGGGATTACCTTTGAGCGTTCCGGAACCGATCTGCGTGGCGCCGTCGAAGAAGTTCACCGGCCCGGTGGGCGCGGCCGTGCCGCCGGGAGCGATGGTCGCCGTGAAGGTGACCGGGCTGCCGTAATTCGACGGGTTGAGGCTCGATGCCAGCGTAGCGGTCGACGATGTCTGAACATCCTGGGTCAGGGCAGCCGAGGTCGCGCTTTGAATCTGCTTGGCGGCGTCGCCATTGTAGACGGCGGTCACCTGGTGCGGCCCTGCCGCGAGCGCGGCGGTGGAGAAGGTTGCCGTGCCTGCCGCACTGAGGGTCTGCGTGCTGAGGATGGCAGCGCCATCCATGAAGGTGACCGTGCCGTCGGGCGTGACGCCCCCGCCGTTGGAGACCGAAACTGTGGCCGTGAAGGTGACATTCTGGCCTACGGCGGAGGGATTGACGCTGGAGGTTACGGTGACCGCCGTGCCTTCGAGAACGGTTTGGACAAGCGCCGGCGTCGAAGTGCTGGAGAAGTGCGCCGAGTCGCCGCTGTAGGTGGCGACAAGCGAGTGCTGACCGACGGCAAGCGTTGATGTTGAGAAAGTCGCCACGCCGGACGCATTCAGCGTGAGGCCCGACGCGAGGGTGGTTGTGCCGCCGCCGAAGGTGTCGGCAACGCTGACCGTTCCGGTCAGATTGCCGGTTCCGGCGCCGGTGGTCACGTCGGCCGTGAAGGTGACGGGCTGTCCGAAGCCGGATGGATTGGGGTTGGAAGCCAGCGTCGCTGTCGTCCCGTTGACCGGCTCGGCGGTTCCCAAGAGCTCGATGTTCAGGGGCGAGCTGGGCGCCGGGAAGCCGGGTTGCGCATCTTCGTTCACGGCAATCACCGGCGTCTCCGATTGATTGCCGGGCAGCGTGGGGGTAGCCGCGGGCGCAAAAACGGCGCCGACCGCGCACTGGGCATTCACGGCCAGCGAACCGCCGTCGTTGCAGGAGTTGGCGACGGTCGCATCGACCGCGGAGTTGGTTCCGGGAACGATGGAGACCAGGTCGAGCGGGGCGTTGCCGTCGTTCTCCACCTGCTGCGAGGCGGTCGGAGAGCTATCGCCCTGGCGCACCGGGGTGGCGACGTTGTACGCGACGAAGTCGGACTGGACCTCGCGCACCAGCATGTCGAGGGTGTCGGCCACGTACAGATTGCCGCCCGCATCGAGAAACAGGCCCATCGGCCCGTAGAGCTGAACCGGATAAAACGTGCCGGCGAGGAAGTAGTTGCCGCAGCCGTTCTGAGCGACGAAGGAGATGAGGCCGGTGGCGGCGCTGACCTTGCGGATGGCGGCGTTCTGCGTTTCCGCAATGTAGACGTTGCCGGCTGGATCGACCGCGACGCCCGAGGGCGACCACACGTCGGCTTGGTTGGCCCTGACAGGAGCGGCCGTGCAGGCTGTGGCGCCCGCATTGCCGGTTCCGGCAAAGGTCGCGATCGTGCTGGCAGGCGTGACGGCGCCGCCGACGGCCATCACTTCGCGAACGCGATGGTTGGCCGAATCGGGAATATACATGTTGCCAGCCGCGTCAAAGGCGACTGCATAGGGGAAGTTCAGTTCGGCGCTTGTGGCCGCGATCCCGTCGCCGTTGTAGCCGCCGGTGCCGTTGGCGTTGGTGAAGCCGTTGCCCGCAATCGTCGAGATGACGCCGGTGGCCGCGGTCACCTTGCGGATGCGGTGGTTACTGGTGTCGGCGATGTAGAGGTTCGCCGCGCCGTCCAGCGTGACGCCCTGCGGCTGATTCAGCGTGGCCTGGGTGGCCGTACAGCCGTCGCCGACCGCGTTGTTGCTCGTGCCGCAGACCGTACCGGCGATGTTGCCCGCGACGGTGCCGATGACACCCGTGGCCGCCACGATCATGCGGATAACGTTGTTGCCGCTGTCGGCGATGTAGAGATTCCCGGCGCCATCGAGAGCCACGCCGCCGGGATTGTTCAGCGTCGAGTTCGCTGCGGGGCCGCCATCGCCCGTATACGCAGGGTTGCCGTTGCCCGCGATGGTGGAGATGATGCCCGCTCCGGCGCAGTTCGTACCCTGGACGGTGGCGCTCGCCGAGCTGGCGCACACCATGCGGATGCGGTTGTGCAGTGTGTCGGCAATATACAGGTTGCCGGCGCCGTCCACGGCGATGCTGCTGGGAATATAGAGCTCGGCTTGCGTGGCAGGCTGGCCGTCGCCCACCGAGGTATAGAGGCCGTATTGGCCAGCCACCGGCATCATGTTGCCCGCGACCAGCACGCCGAGTCCGCCGATTCCCGTGCCCGAGACGTAGGCCGTGCCCAGGACGGCTTGGCCTGAGCCGCCGGAGGGCGTGCCGACCAGCACCACGGCGCCCATTCGCAAGCCGGGCGCTAAAGGGGTGAAAGTGACTGAAGCCGTGCAGGTTCCGCCCTGCGCCAGTGTCGCCGTTGCGCAATTCCCGAGGCCGGTGCCGGCTGCGAAATCGCCTGCGGACGAACCCGCGGTGACGATGTGAACACTGCTCACGGCGCCTGCAACCGATGCCGTCACGGTGACGCCCTGGTTGCCCGACATTGTGCCCACGGGCTGCGTCCCAAACTGCGCATGGGAGCTTGCGGCTGCCAGGAACAACGCCAGCGCGCCGGACGTGAGAGCGCGGCCATGCCGCCTCGCCGGAAGCGTGGCCGATGGGAGGGCCCGGGGTCGATTGGCCATCTGTCTTTCAGGGGAGCTTGTCCGATGAAACTCCAGCGGGAAGATTCGATCCATCCGGCAGTTCATGTGCGACTCCGTTCACGGCCTCACAGCGCTGATTCGTGTTGGCCCCTCGCTAGGCCCGGCTTGCTCGCCCGGGATAGCTACGGGGACCCGAACGAACGGGACCGGCGGGGGAGCTGCCGGTTAGCGACACCCAAGGACTCGAGAACCGCCGTAGTCGCCAGGTCCCAAATCGAGGGCGGCGACTTATCGTTGCATCGATTTCCTCAATGCCGAGATGGAAGAATCGACTGGAACGCTGGGACTGTCGTTTTTGAAACTGTGGTTCCCGAATCGGGATTTCTCATGAAAACGCTCAAAGGGATCGGCGCGGGGAGCTGCGCTGATGGTTTTGAACTTTTGCGGCGCGCACCTTGCCCGGCGGCACCGGATAGTGACGCAGGATCGCGCACGCCATCGGGGAATACCGCAACAGGAACGACGCGCCTTGTGGTGCATCGATGGCGCGCAACAGCCATTTAGACTAGATAGGTTATGGCCACCTTGAAAGCCGTGCGCGGGACGCGCGATCTGCTGCCGCGGGAGACGGAGCTCTGGAACCGCATCGAGGCGACGGCGCGCGCGGTCTTCGCCCGCTACAACTTCGGCGAGATTCGGACGCCGCTCTTCGAGGACACTGGGCTCTTTGCCCGCAGCGTGGGCGAAGAGACCGACATTGTCTCGAAGGAGATGTATACATGGGAGGACCGTGCGCGGGCGCAGTCGGAGAAATCGCAGTCGCTGACGCTACGCCCTGAGAACACCGCCGGCGTGGTGCGCGCCTACATCGAGCACGGGCTGGGCGAGAGCGGCCAGTTGCAGAAGCTCTACTACATCGGGCCGCAGTTCCGCCGCGAACGGCCGCAGAAGGGCCGCTACCGGCAGTTCTGGCAGATCGGCGCGGAGGTGATCGGGCCGCCCTCGGCGGGGAGCGAAAGCCCTCTGCGCGACGCCGAAGTGCTGGAGATGCTCGCCACACTGCTCGACGAGCTGGGCATCAAGGACTGGACGCTTGAGCTGAACTCGGTTGGGTCGGCCGCGGACCGGGCGAAGTATAACGAGGTGCTGCGCGCGGCGCTGGCCGAGGTTGCGCCGAGGATGTGCGCGGATTGCCAGCGGCGCGCGGTCACGAATCCCTTGCGCGTGCTCGACTGCAAGGTGCCCGAGGACCAGCCGATCATCGAGGCTCTGCCCAAGATCGGCGAGACGCTGGGCGAGGAGTCGAAGAAGCACTTCGCGGAAGTGACTGCGGCTCTGAACGCCGCGGGTGTTCCCTACACGCTGAATCACAGGCTGGTGCGAGGCCTCGACTACTACACGCGGACAACCTTCGAATTCACGCATGGAGGGCTGGGCGCCCAGAATGCGCTGCTCGGCGGAGGGCGCTACGACGGGCTGAGCGAGGCCATTGGCGGGCCGAAGGCGCCGGGGATCGGCTTTGCGATGGGGCTGGACCGGCTGGTGGTTACGCTGCAGGCGCAGGACGCGGAAGAGGCCGCCGCACCTGCCGCGGCGAAGGTTGACGCGTATATTGCGCCGCTCGGCGAGCCGATGAACGCCGCCGCGCTTAAGCTGGCGCGGGAGCTGCGCCGCGCGGGGCTGCGCGTCGAGCTGGGCGACGGCAGCTTCCGCCTGAAGAAGTCCTTCGAGACCGCCGACAAATCGGCCCGTCGCATCGTGATCCTGGGCGAGGACGAGCACAAATCCGGTATCCTGACGGTGAAGGACTTCGCCACAGGCGTGCAAACGAAAGTCCCGCGGAATGAGTTGCCTGCGATGCTCGCGAGGTGAGCAGGCGCGAACGGCGATCGGAGAGAATCGGCTCCTTCGACTCCGTTCGGCGGACAGAGCGCGCCGAACTTTGCTCAGGATGGTAGTTCTTTAGCGGTAAAGGAACAGGAACAGTGCTCGACTTTCTAGGGAATCTCGAACGAACGCACATGTGCGGCGAATTGCGTGCCGCGCACGCCGGCCAGCGCGTGGTGCTGATGGGCTGGGTGAACCGCCGCCGCGACCATGGCAGCCTGATCTTTCTCGACGTGCGCGACCGGAGCGGCATTGCGCAGGTGGTGTTGGACCTGGACCTGACGCCGGAGGGCCACGCCAAGGGCGAGCAGGTGCGGCCCGAGTACGTGGTGGCCGCGGTGGGCAAGGTGCGCCTGCGCGCGCCCGACGCCATCAACCCGAAGATGGAAACCGGCGAGATCGAGATCGAGACCACCGAACTGCTGGTGCTGAACGACACGCGGCTGGCGCCGTTTTCGCCCGCCGAGGAGGCGATCCAGAACGAGGAAGTCCGGCTGAAATACCGCTACGTGGACCTGCGGCGGCCGGAGATGCAGCACAACTTCAAGCTGCGCCACGAGATCACGCTGGCCATCCGCGAGAGCCTGAACCGTCAGGGCTTTCTGGAGATCGAAACGCCCATCCTGACCAAGTCGACTCCCGAGGGCGCGCGCGATTTCCTGGTGCCCAGCCGCGTGCATCCCGGCGAGTTCTACGCGCTGCCGCAGTCGCCGCAGATCTTCAAGCAGATCCTGATGATTTCGGGATTCGACCGCTACTTCCAGATCGCGCGCTGCTTCCGCGACGAGGACCTGAGGGCCGACCGCCAGCTCGAGTTCACGCAGGTGGACCTGGAAATGAGCTTTCCGCGGCAGGAGACGGTCTTTGGCGTGGTGGAGCAGTTCCTGAAGGCGGGCTTTACCGCGGCGGGAATCGATCTTCCGGTTCCGTTCCCGCGCATCAGCTACGACGAGTCGATGCGGCAGTACGGCACTGACAAGCCCGACCTGCGCCTGCCCGGGTTGACCGACGTGCGCCCGGCGTTCACCGATGCGGACCTGGCGACGCTGCAGATCGATCCCGCGCTGCCCGTCGTGGCGCTGCGCATTCCCAACGTAGGCGAGTTGAGCCGCAAGGAGCGCGAGGAGAATCATCCGCTCTTCGACCTGAAGAAAGGCGCAAAGTTCATCGACGACTTCAAGCGGCTGGCAAAGGGCTTCCCCGGAGCGGCCGTGAAGGTGCGCGAGCTGGCGGGCGCAGCGGATGCGGACTTCGTGATCATCGTTGCCGGAGATCCCGCGCACCACATCAAGGCCAGCGATACGAAGTTCCCCGGCCGGCTATCGGAGCGCGAGATCAACGTGTACGCAGCGGCCGGCAACTTCCGCGCCGAGCTGGCGAAGAAGTACGCCGACCGGCACGGGGCGTTCCGTGTGACGGATGAAGTCGTTCAGAACGCGGCTGTGCGGAGCGCCGGAAGCGGCCTTGTCGACGGGTCACGGGCTTTCCATCCCATCTGGCTCACCGACTTCCCGATGTTCGAGTACGACCTGGCAACGGCGAAGTGGATGCCGGCGCACCATCCGTTCACGGCGCCCATCGAGGCCGACATGGCGAACCTCAAGAACGACCCGGCCAGCGTGCGCGCCAACTGCTACGACCTGGCGATGAACGGACTGGAGCTGGGGTCGGGATCGATCCGGATCCACCGCAAGGACGTGCAGCAACAGATCTTTGCGTCGCTGGGGATCGGCGAGGAGGAGGCGCGGGCGCGATTCGGCTTCTTCCTCGACGCGCTCGAGTACGGCACGCCTCCGCACGGCGGAATTGCGCTGGGGCTTGACCGTATCGTGATGTTGCTGACCGGCGCGCCCAGCTTGCGCGAGGTGATCGCGTTCCCGAAGACAGCGAAGGCCATCGACCTCATGGCCGAAGCGCCGACGCCGGTGAGCGAGCAGCAGTTGAAAGAGCTGCACATTCGGGTGGCGATGAGGAGCTAGGCGCCGATTGGTACGTGCTACTTCCTTTGATTCATACTTCGAAGTAAGACAGCTCGGCTATTTCTGGCGAGTCGCTGTGTACGGCGCTTCACCAGAGACGGCTGCGTGGCTGAAAGCGGCGGATTGATGATCCGCCGTACGGCGCAAGCCGTATCAGAGTCTGCGTTGACCCGGCCTCCGGTTTGACGATAGAATCAAAGGGTTTGGCGATGCACCCGCGTTCAAGGGTGCGCGGGATTCGATCGGGTTCTCCGCCCTGGCGTGGCCCGCCTCCCGATGCAGTTTCAGCTCTGTATCCGCCCCTGACGAGCACACGTTTCGCGCATTGCGCCTGGCTGGGTAGCTCTGGCGCTGGAGGATTAGTCATGTATGCAGTCATCCGTACCGGTGGCAAACAGTATCGCGTCGCCCCCGGTGATGTTTTGAAGATCGAGAGCATTGCCTCCGGCGGCACGGACATCGAGTTCAGCGACGTTCTGGCCGTCTCCGGCGAGCCCGGAACCCTGGCCAAGCCGGCTGCCGCAAAGGTCACGGCCGAAGTGCTCGGCGAAGGCCGCGGCGACAAGGTCCTCGTCTTCCACTTCAAGCGCAAGAAGCAGTACAAGAAGCTTCAGGGACACCGTCAGAACTTTACTGAGGTGCGCATCAAGGCCATCGAGGCCGATGGTGTCACCTATTCCGCCGCGAAGTAGATCGCGCAGAACGACAAGGGGATTCGGTCATGGCACACAAGAAGGGTGGAGGCAGCTCCACAAATGGACGCGATTCAAACGCGCAGCGGCTCGGCGTAAAGGCCTTTGCCGGACAGTTGGTCACCGGAGGCTCGATCATTGCGCGCCAGCGCGGCACCCGCATCAAGCCCGGCGCCAATGTGGGCCTGGGCTCCGACGACACACTGTTCGCCAAGGTCACCGGCCGCGTGAGATTCACGGACCGCGGCAGGCTTGGACGCTACGCCTCCGTCGAGCCCGCCGCCGCGGAGTAGCGCGGCTCGGCCACCGGCAAGCACCTTGATCCCAATAGCAAAGGCCACGGCAGGCGCCGTGGCCTTTGTCGTCACCGGGCCCCTCGTTTCAGACAGATCCTTTATGTCTCGCTTTCGCGCCCCTTCATGTTGCGCGAGAGAACTTTTTCCACCACACGCTCCACATCGGAAAGAAAGAAGCTGTTCGCCGGCTGCTGCACCGCAACCGTGGTTCCCTTGTGGCCCAGCGCCGAGGCGATCTCGTTCCACCGGTAGATTGTCGAACTCGCCGGCATCAACACCGGCTTGCGAACCGGCTCCGGCAGGATGCAGTAAACAACCCACACCGCGAGCGTCGCCAGGATCACTGCTTCGTAGAGGATCTGCATTGGATCGGCAATCGAGGCAGAGCGCGACATCCACCACTCGACAACGAAGTCCCCGGAGCACATCAGGCCAAAGCCCAAGGCAACGCCAAAGGCCAGATCGCGCACCGTCATCCTCAGAGCGTTCATACTCAAGCACAGAAACGCCAGCAGGCACAGCTCGAGCACGCTTACCGAATGCATCAGGCTGTAGGAGATGTCGGCAATGAGGAAGAGTCCTCTGTGCGCGTAGGAAATGGAAGTGAGACTGACGATGAATGAAACCACGGCGGCCCAGCGGAAAATGACGATCGCCAGTTTCGAGATTCCGGGAAACGCCGAAAGCGCCGCGCGGAAGATCTCAACGCAGATGAAGAAGAGCAGCGCGGTGGAGGCCAAATAGGCCGCAAAGAAGCCAAAATAGTAGATTTGACCGGCGTGAAGGTCCCGCCCCCACGGTTGCGCTTCCTCGTAGAGCACGAGCATCAGCAGCGGCGTAGAAAGCGCACGCAGCGCAAGATAACTGAACATCGCCGGGAAGCGGCGATGAAAGCCCTTGCTCCAGAAGAGAATGGTGAGCGCGACCCAGAGTAGAGACTCGACCGCGTTCATCGCCGAGATTGCGAAGCTCGAGGGCATAGAGGCTGCACGACTTCGTTCGAACATCCTCAGGATATCGCCTATATGCCAAGCGGCTCAAACACAAAAGGGTAACGCGTCTCTGACACTTTCGTGCTATGCGGGGGTAATGTCCTGAAACGCCCTTGAACTACCGGGCGACTGCGGCCGGCGCAACGCAGGCGTTGATCAGTTGGCAGGGGACAGGAACCGGAAGCGTGTCGTCCGGCCCTGGATCGACGGCGTACATCGAACGGTGCGTGGCGGCCGTTTGGGTGGTGGCCGGGGCAATGGAGGCTGAAGCCAGCCCTGCGACGGCAACGAACAGAGCGAAGATGCGGATCACGGTTTTCACCTTTGGTAACCTCCCAGGTAAAACTCCGAAGGAAATCTCTCCCTTCGGTGCCGTGAATCGTACCCGAACCAGGAATACAAGTCCATCTCTTTTCAATATTATACTAGAATGGAACGGAGGTAGATTACCAACGTCATCTCTCGCGCCTTCCGAAGTCCAATAATTAACTACTTATGCAATGGAACCCCGTCCCGGCTCCGTCTCCCCCGCATGATAAAATTGCCTCATGGGTATCCGCCTGATGGCCTCTCTTTTCAAGCGCTTACTCCCGCTTCAGCGTTCCGAACCATCCTGGCGACCCTCGACATGAAGGAAGACCTTGCGAACGGAATCCTATGGCAACTGATGTTCTGAGCAGCTCCCCCATTTCCGGCGACAACGGCAATTACACCGGCGAGAACATCAAAGTTCTCGAAGGCTTGGAGGCCGTACGGCTGCGCCCCGCCATGTACATCGGTTCGACCGGCGAAATGGGCCTGCACCATCTCGTCTACGAGGTCGTGGACAATTCCGTTGACGAAGCTCTCGCGGGCTACTGCAAGAAGATCGATGTCACAATCCATGTCGACAACTCCATCACCGTGGTCGACGACGGACGCGGCATTCCCGTCGACATGATGGATCTGCCTGGCGGCCAGCGTATGCCCGCCGTGCAGGTCGTGCTCACCAAGCTGCACGCGGGCGGTAAGTTCGACGCCTCCACCTATAAGGTCTCCGGCGGACTTCACGGGGTCGGCGTCAGTTGCGTCAACGCCCTCTCGCAGGAGTTCAACGTCGAGATCTGGCGCGACGGCCACACCTGGGAAATGGACTTCAGTTGCGGCATCCCCACCAGCGAACTACGCCAGGCCGGAACCAGCAAGCGCCGCGGCACGCGCGTCCATTTCCTGCCCGACAAGTCGATCATGACCACCACCGAATTCAATTACGACACGCTCGCCCAACGCCTGCGCGAGATGGCGTTTCTCAACAAGGGCCTCGAAATCACGCTCACCGACGAGCGCAACGCGGATATCAAAACCGGCGAGGCCCGCCGCACCGAGTTTCGCTATGCCGGCGGCATCGCCGAGTTCGTCAAGCATCTCAACCGCGGCAAGAGCGTCCTCCACGACAAGCCCATCGTCATGGAGGCCCTCCGCGAGGGCGTCGAAATCGATATCGCCCTGCAGTACAACGACGGCTACTCCGAAACCGTCTTCAGCTTCGCCAACAACATCAACACCGTCGACGGCGGCAGCCATCTCTCCGGCTTCCGCGCCGCCCTCACCCGCACCATCAACTTCATCGGCCAGCAGATGGGCCTCTTCAAGGACATGAAGGAGAGCCTCAGCGGCGACGACGTCCGTGAAGGCCTCGTGGCCGTGGTCAGCGTCAAGCTGTCGCAGCCGCAGTTCGAAGGCCAGACTAAGGGCAAGCTCAACTCCGACATCGCCGGAACCGTTCAGGCCTTCGTCAACGAGCGCCTCGGAATGTACCTCGAGCAGAACCCTCCCGTCGCCCGCCGCATCATCAACAAAGCCATCGAAGCCGCCCGCGCCCGCGAAGCCGCCCGCAAGGCCCGCGACCTCACCCGCCGCAAGGGTGCGATCGACGGCGGCGGACTGCCCGGCAAGCTCGCCGACTGCAGCGAACGCAACCCCGACCGCTGCGAACTCTATCTCGTCGAGGGCGAAAGCGCCGGCGGCACCGCCAAGCAGGGCCGCGACCGCCGCTTCCAGGCCATCCTTCCCCTCCGCGGCAAAATCCTCAATGTCGAGAAGGCGCGCTACGACAAGATGCTCGGCCACGAAGAAATTCGCGCCATGATCACCGCTCTCGGCTGCGGCATCGGCAAGGAGGACTTCGACGCCTCCAAGATCCGCTACGGCAAGATCATCCTCATGACCGACGCCGACGTCGACGGCTCGCACATCCGCACCCTGCTGCTCACCTTCTTCTTCCGCCACATGACCGAGCTCATCAAGCGCGGCAATGTCTGTATCGCTCAGCCGCCTCTGTTCAAAATCAAGAAGGGTCGTTTCGAACAGTACATCAAGGACGAGCGCGAGTTTGTCAAAGTGATGGTGCATCGCGCCGCCGAGGGCATGATCGTCCGCCACGGCGAAGCCGCCAGCCGCATTGAAGGCTCCGATCTCACCCGCTTCATGGGAACCCTCAACGAGTATCTCGGCTTCGTCGACAAGGTCGACAAGCGCATCCGCAATGAGAAGCTGACCGAGATGCTGGCCCGCGCCGAACTCACCCACCGTTCCGACTTTGCCTCCAGCAACGGCGGCGACGTTCCCCAAAAGCTTGCCGCACTGCACGATCAGCTCGTCGAGTTGGCCGATGACTTCCAGTTCAAGGTCTCCAAGCCCGTCGAAGACGAGGAGCATCACACCTGGTCCATCTGCTTCACCGATGCGCAGGGCCAGAGGCGCTGCATTGACTGGACGCTGGCCTCCAGCCCCGAATTCCGCCAAATGATGTCGAAGTACACGCTCATCAAGGAATTCCTCGAGCCGCCGTTCCTGGTCGAGTACGCTCCCAAATCCTCTGCCGCTGCTGCATCCGCCGAGGAAGAAGAGGAAACCGGGGACGGTGAAGGCAAAGCCGGCGCCAAGGCGCCTGCCCGTCCCGCCCGCATCCTGCGCGAGCCGGTCGAGAAACAGACCGCGCGCGAGCTCTTCGCCTACATCGTCGAGCAGGGCAAGAAGGACTACCAGGTGCAGCGCTACAAAGGCCTCGGCGAGATGACCGCCACGCAGCTCTGGGAGACCACCATGGACCCCGAGCGCCGCACCCTGCTTCAAGTGCGGTTGGAAGATATGGTCGAAACCAACGAGATCTTCACCACCCTGATGGGCGAAGACGTCGAGCAGCGCCGGAAATTCATCGAAGACAACGCCCTCGACGTCAAGAACCTCGATATCTGATCGCGCCCCAGGGTCTCGTCTTCCCCCACTGCCGCCAGACCGTCCCGGCGCAATTCCCCCGGAGCCTCTGACCAGGCAGCAACCGACAAGCTGCCGGCAGCAGTCCCGGAAACCGTCATGAGCGCTTGGGGCTGTTGGCGCAGGCCGAGAATTCCGGGCGAGCTGATCGGCGTAGCCTAGCCATTACAAATCCGGTCCTCGAATCGCGCCTTGGCGATTTGTCATCAATTGAGGTTGCACCGAGTTATTTGCGGATGACCGACAACAGGCCCGGGGCCTGATTTAGGAGCCCAGGCGAACGGCATCCACTCCATCTTCACGAGGCGTCCATTCGCACACGATTCATTCAGTGCTTCAGCGCAACCCTAACGAGGATCGAACATCACGAAGTGGTCGGCGTAGCTGATGAAGACTCGATTGAAAAGAGCTGTTGGAAGCAGCCCATCCATGCTGGTCCTGGCCATCTCGCGTCCCGTGCTGATCGGGGTCAGAAACGCAATCTGACGCGTCGTGTGCTGACCGATCTTCACGTCCTGGCTGGGCATGGTCGCAAACACGGGCGCACCGCCTCTGCCTGCCACGGTGCCCTGGCTTGCATGGTTGCGTTGCAGCCACCACGGGGACTCGAGCCGGTTCTCATAGAGCATGGGGACATTGCTCCCGGAATCAATCTGGAGGATCGTTCCTTTCTTCCCATCCCCCTCCATGTGCACGGTCACCAAAATCTGCTGCGCATAGGCCAGATCCCCACCGCGTTCTGCCTGCTCAATCACGGGAACCCGCTCGCCCTGCATCTCCTTCTGCAGTTCCTTTGACGGGTCCAGACAGATGATCCTGCGTCCGTAATCAATGAGCAGGTCGAAACGGCCAAGGAAGTTCTCGCCGAGAATTCCGCGCACATTCGGGTGAAGCGCCTGGATCTGATTCAGCCCTTGAACTGCAACCGGCAGGTCCCGCACTGCGACCGGCCCCGCCTCAACCAGGTCTGGCTTCACCAGATCCACATCGGCGTAGTTGACCACCGAGACCATGCCGACGGAGCCCTGCGGCTGGAGCTTCAGTTCACTCGCGAGTCTGGGATCCATGATGGTGAGCTGCGCACCTGTATCCACCATGAACTCGTAGGGACCGGAGTGGCCAATGGAGATGGAGATTGTGATTTGAGTGCCCGGGAGCGAGTGAAACGGGATTGCAGCCGCGCTTGCCGGGCACTGTGCCGCTTCAGCGAAAACGATGGAAGGGGGCAGGAAGAAGAGCGCGAAGGAGAAAAGCTGCTTGCGATCGATCATCGGAGTTCACCTCAGCCGTTGTGGCTGGGTGAACTCTCGCGCTATGCAACTGCATTGTCGTGATCGCTTCCTGAGCCTTTTCTGAAGGGTCAGTGATGAAACGATGATGGCTTTAAGTGATGTGTTTGCAGTCGATTACGAGGCCGATGGATCGGAGCGCGTTCGGCCCGTCAGCGGCCGTTTCGCCGCGGCGGTCATCCGGAGCGGGTGTATGATTCGAATCGAAGTTGACGCGCTGGTTATAAGCCAGCCGTAGGGCCGATAGATTCCAGCGCTGGGGGATTCTATGACGCTACAGTCCCTCTCGACCTTCCGCTTCACAGATGTTGAGGTTCGTGAGCCCGAGTTGCGGGTGATGCGGTCCGGCGAACCTCTGGCCCTTGAGCCGAAGGCATTCCGCGTCCTCGTCTATCTGCTGCGCCACGCCGGCCATCTGGTCACCAAGGAAGAGCTGCTGGATGCGGTTTGGGGCGACACCGCGGTGACCGAGAACTCGCTCACCCGGGCCGTTGCGTTGTTGCGGCGCGTGCTCGAAGACGACCCGCGCCAACCAAGATTCATTGAAACCGTCTCCACGGCTGGCTACCGTTTCATCTGCCCCGTCGAGGTCATCGAGGATTCGACTGAAATCAAAGCCGTCAAAGGCGGAGCCTGGGTTGGAGCGGTCCTTCGGAAATGGCGGATCCCGATCGCCGCGAGCGGCGTTCTCATCGCACTGGCTGCAACACTTGTTGGTTTGAACGTCGCGGGGTGGCGTGACAAGCTGTTGGCTGCCTTTTCCGGGGCAACCGGCGCCGGGCTGCCGCAGATCAGGTCCCTGGCGGTTTTGCCCTTTGACGATCTTTCCGGCGGCCAGAGCCAGGAGTATTTCGCCGACGGCATGACCGAGGAACTCATCACCAATCTGGCGTCCATCAGCAGCATTCGCGTGATTTCGCGGGAATCGGTGATGCAATTCAGGGGCAGCAAGAAGCCGCTGCCCGAAATCGCCCGCGAGCTGAACGTGGACGGAATCGTGGAAGGCACAGTCACACGCTCCGGAAATCGCGTTCGCATTACTGCCAACCTTCTCCATGCCCCAACCGATCGCCACCTTTGGGCCAACAGCTACGACAGTGAACTCGAGGACGTGCTGGTCACGCAGGATAACGTGGCGCGATCCATCGCCGATGCGCTGCGCATCAAGTTCGCGTCACAAAGTTCAGCCCCTTTCGCCCATCCGCGCCGCGTGAATCCCGAGGCCTACGATGCCTACCTTCAGGGGATGTATTTCCTGGATCGGTGGGGTGAAGCGGAATTTGAGAAGGCCGCCCCGAGCTTCCGGCGCTCGATCGACCTTGACCCCACGTATGCCCCCGCCTATGCCGGGCTGGCATTCTTCTACGTGTACAGAGCAATTCCCCTGGGAACTCAGCCTGCCGGCGAAGCCCTGCCTCTGGCCAAGGCTGCGGCATCGAAGGCGGCGGAATTGGACGACGGGCTGGCTGAAGCCCACATTGCGCAAGCATTCGTCAAATTCTATTGGGACTGGGACTGGGCCGCGGCTGAACCCGAGTTCAAGCGTGCGATCGAGCTCAGTCCCAACAATGCTCTTGCGCATCTGCACTACGCCACGTGTTTGAACATGATGTGCCGCGGGGACGAGGGCGTAATAGAAGCTCAAAAAGCGCTGGAACTTGATCCTCTTTCTCCCGGGACCAATTTCATGATGGGTTGGAACTACTTCTATACCGGCCGGTTCGACGACGCGATCAAACAGCTAACAAAGACCGTCACGCTGGATCCGAATTTCGGCATTGCGTATGGCTTCCTCGGGATGAGTTACGCGATGAAGAAGATGTTCCCGCAAGCAGTGCAGGCGTGCCAGAAAGCCCTCATTCTCAATCCCGAGGAACAGGGTACGCTTGCCACTTGCGCTATGGCTTATAACCGGGCCGGAAAACGGCAGGATGCCTTGAGTCTGCTGGACCGGCTCATGAAGCTATCCAAACGAAGCTATCTGGATCCTGGCACCGTGGCATGGCTGTACGCTGGGCTGAACGACACCGACAACACGATCGCATGGTTCGAGCGCGCCTACCGGGAGCATCGTGGGTATGGAGTGCGGAGCGAGGCGCTCCCGGATCGCGTACGATCGGATCCCCGCTTTCAGGCCCTGCTGCGCCGCATGAACCTCCCCATCGTCCAAGCCTGCAATGGCGTAACCAGCTGGGAACCAAAGTGACCGGCGGCTCCCGCGTCCCGGTCGCCAGCGGAAAAGCTGAAAAGGTCGTCGACCTGTCAAGCTTCAGAAGCTCCGGAAACCTGGGTAATTGGATAGGCCTTGATCCCGACGACAACCCGCTCCTGTTCCGCGAAGCCGGTACTTACGACATCTACGCGCTTGCGCTCGAACGGAAATCTAGTTATTGAGACTCGAACGTCAACCGAACCGCCTTTTATGTAGACCAAAAGGCTGGGGAGAACTGAGAAATACGGAATATCCGCATAGCCGGCAACTCGGAAACCATTCTCAACCGACGCTAACAGCCCGAGGGGCTCATCTAGCAGAAGTCATGAGCCCCAAAGCCTGGCTTCAGCGCAATAGTCCCCGGAAACGCCCATATCGCCAGGAACGTATCTCGATTCACGCCAAATCGCCAACCCACTCACTGAGCCTGGAACCGGCGTGATTCGTCAATCTGGTCGGTTGACCAGCTACTCGGAGATCGCCTCCGCCTCCGTCTCGGAGTCCACCTGCGGCGCAACTGGTCCGCCGCCTGCCGCTCAAACCGTCAGCAAGAGAATTCCCTCGCATGGAGTGGCGCCCCGGCCGACCCCTGACCCCTGACACCTGATCCCTGACCCCTGTCTTTCTGGCTCCTGCCTTTCGTCAAGCCCCCGCGGGCAAAGCGAATCGGTCGCTACGGCTCTAAGCCGTTGATTTCTCGACCCATTGCTCCCTCCCTCTCTATTTCCTCTCTCTTGCAGATGATTTCCCTCACTTCGCGCACAATAAACACAGCAAGGGAGAGAGCTGGATTTGTTCTCTGTTCTCTGTTCTCTGTTCCCTGTTCCCTGTTCCCTGATCCCTGACCCCTGATCCCTGGCGGCCGAAGGTCGCCATAACTCCTTTGCTGTCACGAATCTGCAAAGAAGTGCCGTGGAATCAACTGCTTACGGCGGGAGGCGTGCGCCAACTTGTTCGAAATAAACAGGTTCCTTACAAAAGAGGAGGCCCCCCTTACCAATTGATAACCCCCCGGGCCAGGCCCAGATCGGCGGTTTCCGTCAGTCTCGCCTGCCGTCTTCGCCAGCCCCGCTAAATATGTGATGATCCAGATCGGCGGCGATACGAAGAACTGAGTGCGATCTCCGGAACTCTCGCATCCATTGTTCAGTGCTGATGGGAAAAACAGAGGCCGGAATTCACGCCCCCCGCACTTGGCCGCGCCCGTGGCGTTTCACCCAGTACATGCGGATATCGGCAATGCCGATGATTTCGTGGACGGCGACGCCGTCGTCGGGCGACGACGCCAGACCCGCGCTGGCGCCGATGCTGAGCTTCAGCCCGGTCTTCATCCGGAATTCCGTCTCCATCAGCGCCGCGTTCATCGCCCTTGTCAGTTCCATGGCAGCCCCGGCATCCGCTCCCGGCATCAGGATGACGAATTCGTCGCCGCCATAGCGGAAGCACAGATCGTGCTTCCTGCTCAACTCCTGAAACCGGCGGCCCACATGGGCCAGCAACTCGCTGCCGATCAGATGCCCGTGCGCGTCATTGACCAGCTTGAAATGGTCCAGATCGAAGAAGGCCAGGCTCAGCGGCTTTCGCGGCTTCTTGTCCGATTCCAGCTCGCGCTCCATCACGTCGTACAGATGGCGCAGGTTGTAGAGCCCCGTGGTGTCGTCGGTGATGGTCAGTTGTTGGATCCGGGCCACGTCACGGGCGTTCTCGATCGCGATCGCCGCATGATCGGCCAGAATGTGCAGGAATGCGATGCTGTAGTCCGACATCTGGGCGCGCGGATTGAAGATCTCGATCACGCCCTGCGTGCCTTTGCGCCCGCGCAGCGGCAGGGCGATCGCGGAACTGACAGCGCCCACGCCCGGCGTCTTGGATTCCTTCACCAGCGGATCGTGTTCGGCCTCGGGCACGATCAGCGTTTCGCCGTGTTGCACCACCCACCCGGCCATGCCCTCGCCCACCTTGACCCGCAGGCCGCTCAGGGCCGCTTGCGCCTCGCCCGCGGCGATTGCATAGTAGAGTTCCTGGCGGGCTTCGTCCAGCATCAGCAGCGCCCACAACTCCGCGTCCACCATCTTCTCCATCTGGTCGAGGATGGTGCGCAGAATCGTGTCCAAGTCGAAACTCGAGGTGAGCGATCGAGCCAGTTGGTGAAACACGAGCAGATCGGCAAGGGGGATTCGCCCTTCCGCATCATTCGCCATGTCCGGGACCTGCTGGGGGAGGAGTCCCCGTGACTCATTGGCCCTTAACCAAGGTTTCTACATCCAATCCTCATCCCTGCGCAACTGGCCCGCCCAATCGAGCCGGGGAGTCGCGCCAGGCGGCGGCTCAGCCGCCGATGTGCACCATCGACCGCGACGGCTTCAGAAAACCCGGCTCACCGATGTGATGCCGGGCTTCCTTTCCTTGAACGGTACGCGCAATATAGGCCCGCAGTTCCTCATCGCCTTCTCCGGCCCTCAGACGCCCGTAGACGTCGTGTTCGACCTGCGAAAACAGGCAGGTGCGGATCTTGCCGTCGGAGGTGAGCCGTACGCGGCTGCAGGCGCCGCAGAAAGCCTGGCTCACGGGCGCAATGATTCCGAGTTCGCCCCGGCCGTCGGAAAAGCCGTAGCGCCGCGCCGTCTCGCTGGCCTCGCGGGCCGGAAGCTCCACCAGCGGCATGGTGCGGCCGATCCGTTCCACGATCTCCCGGAGGGGCACCACGATCTCCGGCGACCACAGGCGGCCCTCCTCGAGCGGCATGAACTCGATGAACCGCACCACGACGTTCTCCTCGCGGGCGAATCGCGCGAATCCTTCGATCTGGCCGTCGTTGAAGCCGCGCAGCAGCACGCAGTTGATCTTGAGGGGAGTCAGGCCCGCCTCACGCGCAGCCCGAATCCCCGCGAGGACGGCGGCAAAGCTGCCCTCGACTCGGGTGATGCGCTCAAAGGTGGGGGCGTCCACGGCGTCCATACTCACCGTCACCCTGTTCAGCCCGGCCGTCTTGAGCGGATCGGCAAGCGATTCGAGGAGATGGCCGTTGGTCGTCAGCGCCAAATCGAGCGGCTCTCCCGCCAAGGTGCGAAGTCGCGATAGTTCCTTCACTAGTTCGACAACGCCCCGGCGCAGCAGCGGTTCGCCTCCGGTCAATCGCACCTTGGTGATGCCAAGTCCCACAAAGAGCCCGATCAGGCGCAGGTATTCGTCATTCCCCAGTTCGGGATACTGCGCGCCGGCCTCGCCCGTGCGGCAGTAGACGCACCTGTAATTGCAGCGGTCAGTGATGGACACGCGCAGATCGTGAATCGTCCGCCCGTGACTGTCGGTGAGGACCGGATGCGGAGTCGGATCCGGGTTTTCTGGATGGGGAGAAGCAGCCATCGGCAACTTCAAGCCTATACCGATTCCCCTGCAACTTGAAGAGCCGGGCGACCGCTCGATGAAAGCGATAGCATGAAAGAACGAGCGAATCCGCACAACCTTCGCTTGACGCTTACCGCTGGGAACGGGGGAATTTGGAATATGCCGACGACGGGAGCCAGACCGGCGGGCGCCGTGGATGAGGCAAGCGCGGCATCGGCCGTACAGCGGATGTTCGACTCCATCGCGCCCCGCTACGACCTGCTGAATCATCTCCTCTCGGCGAATGTCGACCGCCTTTGGTGGCGGAGGACGGCCCGCACGTTCCGTACCGTTCTGGCTCGTCCCGATGCCGCCATTCTCGATATCTGCTGCGGCACGGGCGATTTGACGATGGCGCTGCTCAAGCATCGGCCGCGCGGTGCGAAGCCGATTCTCGCCGGCGACTTCTCCCGCAAAATGCTCGGCCGTGGCGCGCGGAAGTTCGGTCCCCAAGCGGATCATCGGAGAAATCGCGGAGCGCCTTATGCGTTGCCGCTCGAAGCCGACGCACTGTGTCTGCCGCTGCGGTCCGAATCGCTCGATCTGATCGTGACGGCCTTTGGCTTCCGGAACCTGACCAACTATGAGGCGGGCCTCAAGGAGTTCTATCGCGCTCTGAAACCCGGCGGGCAGTTGGGAATCCTCGAATTCAGTGAGCCGGGCGGGGCGATCGGAAAGGTTTACGCGCTCTACTTCCGGCGCGTGCTGCCGGCGATCGGGCGTCTGATCTGCGGAGAGGACGGGCCGTACAACTACCTGCCAAGCTCTGTCGGCGACTTTCCGCTGCCCAACGAGATGCTGGGGATGATGCGGGCGGCCGGTTATGTTGGGTGCACCTGGCAGCCATTTACGTTCGGGATTGCAGGGTTGTACACTGCCGTCCGGCCCCTTGTAGTCTAAGGACGCGATGACCTCCTCCGGCCCCAATTCGCAGATCGCCGAGACCTCTTCGATGAGTCTCGCCGAGATGTCCGCGGAGAAGCGGAGCGTCGCGCTACGCTCCGTGGCCGCGGCGGCGGCGATGACGCTACTCAAGCTCGGAGCAGGACTGCTTTCCGGGTCTCTGGGCGTGCTGTCGGACGCGGCACATTCGGGCCTCGATCTGATCGGCGCGGCGCTGACCCTCTTCTCGGTCCAGGTGAGCGACAAGCCGGCCGACGAAGACCACACCTACGGGCACGGCAAGTTCGAAAACCTCTCGGCCTTCAGCGAAGCGGGGCTCATGGCTGTCTCCTGCGCCTGGATCATCTGGGAGGCGATTCAGCGGATCTTTTACCGCACAGTGGAACTGCACCATTCGATCTGGCCGGTGCTGGTGCTGTTCACCTCCATTGGGGTGGATTTCTGGCGCTCGCGGCAATTGCGCGCGGTGGCCATTCGGACCGGTTCGCCGGCCCTGGCCACGGACGCCTTCCACTTCGCGTCGGACATCTGGGCCACGTCGGCCGTGCTTGCCGGGCTGGGAGCCACCTGGGTGGGCGCCCAGTTCGGCGTCGGCGCGTTGCAGTATGCCGACCCGCTCGCTGCCCTCGTCGTTTCGCTGCTGATTCTGCGCATGACGGTCAGGCTGGGCCACGAGGCGGTGGGCGCGCTGATGGACGAGATTCCCGTGGAAACCCGCCGGCAACTGGTGCGTGAGGTGGAGCGACTGGACGGCGTGCTGTCGGTGGAGCGGGCGCGCGTGCGCCGGGCGGGGGCCGGGTACTTCGCCGATCTCACTCTGGCCCTGCCGCGGAGGTTCACCTTCGAACACACGGGGCAATTGGTGCAAGCGGCCACTGCCGCCGTGCATCGTGTCCTGCCCACGGCCGACGTCGTCATCCACCCCGTTCCGCGCGAGACCCGGGCTGAAAGCATCTTCGATCGCGTGCGGGCCGTGGCGGCGCGCAACAACGTGTCGGTGCACGAGCTCAGCGTGCAGTCGCATCACGGGCGCCTGAAGGTGGAACTGCACGTCGAGCTCGAGGAGACACGTTCGCTGAGGGAGGCGCACGGTTTCGTCACCGCTCTTGAGGCCCAGATCCTGCGAAATGTTCCGGAGATCGATTCGGTTCTCACGCACATCGAGAGCGAGCCGGCCACCATCGAGCAACCGGAGGAGGTTCTGGTCGAAGACCGCAAGATCGAGCGGGCGTTGCGCTCCGCGGCTGCGGCAATCCCCGAGATCGTGGACGTTCACGCTGTCGCCGTGGGCCGCACGCGGGACCACATCTCTCTCACGTGCCACTGCACGCTGCCCGACGAGCTGCCCATGCACCGCGTCCACGAGGTGATCACCGCGCTCGAGGACCGGTTCAAGGTGGAGTGCCCGGAAGTGTACCGGGTGACGATTCACCCTGAGCCGGTGACGGATAATACACGGTAGCGCGCCGGCTTCTCTCTGGCGCGCGAACGCCAATCATGAACACTCGCGCAATCGCCCGCTTCTTTCGCATCGCCTCGCTGCTGCTGCTGCTGGTTGCGGTGGCGATGCTGGCCGCCATCACGACGATTCACTTCGCCATACACGGCGCCGAGGTGCAGGTCCCCGCGCTGAAGGGAATGACGGTGGCCGATGCGCGCAGCGTCACGGCAGGTCTCGGGCTGACCCTCGACGTCGATAACCGCTACTATTCGGGCGATGTCGCGGCCGGGCACATCGTGTCGCAGTCGCCTGTGGCGGGAACGATGGTGCGGCGCGAGTGGCGCGTGCGCGTGGCCGAGAGCCTTGGAGCGCAGAAAGCCGACGTTCCCGACACGGTGGGCGCCGATGAGCGGGTGGCCTCGCTCGAATTACGCCGCGCCGGACTGGAAGTGGGCGAAGCCGCCCACCTGCCAACCAGCGCGGCCGCCGAGGGAACGGTGATTGCGCAGGACCCGCCGCCGCACGCCCAGGGGATCGAGCAACCGGGTGTGAGCCTGCTCGTTGCCGCGGCGGACGATCGACTGCCGGACGGCTACGTGATGCCCGACCTGACGGGATGGCCATTCGCCAGCGCGCAAGCTGCGCTGACGAAAGTGGGCATCAGGACCGCGCCGCCCGGCTTGGTGAGTATCGCGGTCGCGCCGGTAGGCGACGGGATTGCCCCGGTCAGGCAGCCGGTGCGGCCCGGCGCGGTGCTAACGCAAACGCCGGCTGCCGGAACGCGCTTGGACCGGAACACGATGGTGAAGCTGACTGTGGCGCGGTAGTTCAAGAACGGGAGAGTCGCATGGGACTGAGTGAAGACCTGGACAAGATCGGACTGCAGGAGCGGGAGCTGCAGTTGCCGCGCCTGGATGCGCAGGCTGCGTGGGAACTGGGATCGCGGATACGAGATCTTGCGCTGGAGCGCGGCCGCGGCGTCGTTATCGATGTGCGCCGCTTCGGGCAGCCGTTGTTCTATACCGCACTCGAAGGCACCACACCGGACAATCCCGAATGGGTGCGCCGCAAGAGCAACGTCGTGGCGCGCTTCCACCGCAGCTCGTATGCGGTCGGCCTGTGGCTGAAGCAGAAGGGCACGTCGTTACAGGAACGTCAGGGCCTGCCGCTCGCGGATTATGCCGTTAATGGCGGATCGTTTCCGCTGGCCGTGGCAGGCGCGGGGGTGGTAGGCAGCGTAACCGTTTCTGGGCTTGCCCAGCGGGACGACCACAATCTCGTGGTCGAGGGTCTGTGCGCGATGCTGGGGCGGGAGCTGGACGCGCTGAAACTCGGACCAGAGCCGGCAGAATAGCGAAACGGCGGGCGCCCTAGCCGATCTATTCTGCCATTTCGAGCAGAGCCGCAAAGAACCCGTCGGCCGGAGCGATGCCGGGCGAAAGCAGGAGCGCGCCATCGGGGGTGAGCCAGTTACAAAGCCGCTCGGCGACGCCTGAATTCAATCTGCGCTGCTGTTCCAGAGCCGCGATGACCGGCGCCAGAGAGCATTGCCGCGCCGCATGGTTCCCGGCAAGCGCCGCGGCGACGACCTGCTCGTTCTCTTCGGGCTCAAGCGAGCACGTCGAGTAGACGACACGCCCGCCGGGACGCACGCAGCGCAACGCCGTCAAGAGAATTGCACGCTGCCGGCCAGCCTGCCGCGGCAGATCGGCCGGCTGAAGGCGATGCCGGATCTCCGGATTGCGGCCGAGCGTTCCGGTGCCACTACACGGCACGTCGGCCAGCACAAGATCGAACGAAGATTCTTCGTCCAGCTTGGACGCATCGGCCAAGCGGCATTCCACGCGGCTGGAATGCGCAGCGAGGCGATTCCGCAGCTCGGAGAGGCGGCGCGGATTCGATTCGCAGGCCAGAATCTTCGCCTCAGGATTGCACTCGGCGAGGATCAGCGTCTTTCCGCCCGGTGCGGCGCAGGCGTCGAGGATCGACTTCGGCTTCTGGCCGCGATCTTCACCAGCGTACACAGCCAGCTCGCCGATCAACTGCGATCCTTCATCCTGGATACGGACGCGACCCCCGCGGAAGGGCGCTGTCGTGGCGATATCGCCGGAAACGACGGTGCGCGCGGCGGTCAGCAGTTCACCTGGCTCCAGGCGAATGCCGGCATCGAACAACTCCGGTTCGACAGAGGAGTCTTCGAGGCGAACCGTGAGCGGCGGTTGCGTCTGGCCGTGACGGCAAATCGCTCCAGCCGCCTCCGGCCCATAGAACCTCTCCCATCGCTCGACCATCCACGAGGGGTGCGCGAGTCGAAGAGCCGGATCGTTCAATGGTTCGCGACGGCGCGATGCCGTTGCGTTCAGCTTCCGGAGGACAGCGTTCACCATGCCGGAAGCGAAGCGGTGGCCCGACTGCTTCGCCAGCTCCACGCTTTCGCCAATGGCGGCGTGTGGAGGAATACGATCCAGAAACAGGAGTTGAAATGCTCCGAGGCGAAGGGCGATCCGGACTTCCGGTTCGAGCTTCGCGCCCGGCCGCTTCAGCAGGCCGTTGGTTTGCTCGTCCAAGTAGATTTGCCAGCGGAGCGTGCCCAGCACCAGGGCTGTTGTCAGGTTACGATCGGCTGGGGTAAGCGCGTTCACGGCCTCGCCGTGCAGCAATTCGTCGGAGCGCGCTTTGCCGTGCTCGACGGCCAACAAGATCCGGAAGGCGGCTTTTCGGGCGGAAGAGATGGCGGGCACAGCACTCAACCTAAGCGCGCATCGGCTGAAAGAGGATTTCCGCGCAGGAACTCCTCGGCAGCGAGATGCTTCTTGCCTTCGAGCTGCAACTCGAGGAACTCGAGCCAGGTATTGCCGGCGCAAGCTGCCAGAAGGCGCTGGCGCTCGACGAGAATCCAGCCCGGTTCCGCGAAGCCGAGCGCTTCGGCATAGCTTCCCCGGGCGAGCGCCATGCGATGCACGATCAATTTCTTGCCGTTGAGGACGGTGAATGCGCCGGGCCACGGCTGGAATCCGCGCCAGCGGTCGTAGATTTCGCGCGCGGTGCGCGCGGCAAAATCGATCCGGCCATCCTCGCGGTCGAGCAGCGGCGCGAGAGTGGCGGCCTCGTGATTCTGCGGTTGAGGATGGATCGCGCCGGATGCCAGGCCGGCCAGGGTCTCGACAACCAGCGGCGCCCCGGCATTCGCCAGCACGGGGAGGAGGTCCGCAGCAGTCTGGTGAGACCCGATCTCGATCGTCTGCTGCAGAAGAATGGGTCCGGTGTCGAGGCCCTCATCAAGGAGCATGGTCGTATTACCGGATACGGTGTCGCCCATGGCGACGGCCCACTGAATCGGCGCCGCGCCGCGGTACTTCGGCAGCAGGGAGGCATGCAGATTCATGCAGCCTAGCCGGGGCAGGGCCAGCATCCACGGGGGAACGATGCGCCCGTAGGCCACGACGACGATGGCGTCAGGAGCGATGGACTCGAGCCGCGAGCGAAACTCCGCGTTGTCCCGGATCTTTTCGGGCTGCATTACGGCGAGCCCGGCGGCGAGCGCGGCCTGCTTGACGGGTGGAGCGGCCAGCTCGTGATCGCGGCCCACAGGCCGGTCGGGCTGCGAGACCACAAGCGAGACCTCATGCCCGGCGGCGAGTAACGCTTCTAACGTGGGTACGGCGAACCGCGGAGTGCCGCAAAAGACGAGCTTGAGGCCGTTCCGTTCGTTCGCCATGGCGGTCTTACCAAGTACCCTCGCTCTGCATTTTGCGAATCTTGCGCAGGTTCAGACTACGCTTGAGGGCGCTCATGCGGAAAAGGAAGATGACACCGTCAACGTGATCGATCTCGTGCTGGAAACAACGCGCGAGCAACTCGTCGCCGTCCGTCTCGAACCACTTTCCGTGCTCGTCCTGGGCCCGGACTCGGACTTTGGCTGCGCGGACCACCTTTTCGCGGATGTCGGGGAAGCTGAGGCAGCCCTCCTCCTCGTATTGCTTGCCTTCGCTCAAGATGATCTCCGGATTGATCAGCACGACCTTCTCGGCGGGGTCCTTGTTCATGCTCAGGTCGATGACAACAACGCGCTTCGATACGCCCACCTGCGGGGCGGCCAGTCCAATGCCTTGTCCGGAATACATCGTCTCGAACATGTCGCTCACGAGCTTGCTTAGCTCGGCGTTGAACTCGGTCACGGGTTCGCCGGGCTGCTCCAGGACGGGGTCGGGGTACTTGACAATCTTCAGAATCATTGAGGGTGCTAAAAGCTCCGTATCTGTTCGATGTATCCGCGGAAGTTCCGTTGCAGCTCCTCAAGGGAGTCGCCGCCGAATTTCTCGTGCGCCAGGTTGGCCAGAACCAGGGCGACCATGGCTTCAGCGGCCACTCCGGCGGCCGGAACCACGCAGATATCGCTTCGCTCGTAACTCGCGCTGGTGGGCTCGCGGGTATCGAAGCGCACCGATTCGAGCGGCTGGCGCAGGGTGGAGATCGGCTTCAGGTAGCCGCGGACCACGATGTCCTCGCCGTTGGAGACGCCGCCCTCGACGCCGCCGGCATTGTTGTGCGGGCGCGTGAATCGCGTCGGCCTGCCCTGCGGATAATCGGCGGCATAGTGGATCGGGTCGTGGACACGAGACCCGAAAGCCGTCGCGGCCGCCACGCCGCGGCCGATCTCGACGGCCTTCACGGCCTGCAGGCTCATCACGGCCCAGGCAAGCTGGCCGTCGAGCCGCTCGTCCCAATTCGCGTAGGAACCAAGGCCGGCGGGAACGCCGTGGGCCACGACTTCAAATACGCCGTTCACGGTATCGCCCGCGCGACTTGCCTCGTCCACCTCTTCCTTCATGCGGGATTCGACGGCGGCATCAACGCAGGCGAGGACAACTTCCTCTTTCGCGGCGAGGGCGGCGATCTCCTCCCATTCGGGGTCGCGGTCCAGCTCGACGCGGCCCACGCGAATCACGTGGCTCGCCACTTCGATGCCCAAACTTCGCAAGAGCAGCTTGGCGAAGGCTCCGGCGGCCACGCGGGCGGCGGACTCGCGCGCCGAAGCGCGCTCCAGCACGTAGCGGGCATCGGGGAAGTTGTACTTCAGAGCTCCCGCCAGATCGGCATGGCCGGGGCGCGGCGACGCCACGGCGCGATGTTTTGCGGGATCGCCGGTCTCGACGGGCAGCTTCTCCTGCCAGTTCTTCCAGTCACGATTGACGATCTGGATTGCGATCGGGGAGCCGATGGTCCTGCCGTGGCGCACGCCAGACAGCACATGCGCCTGGTCGGTCTCGATCTTCATGCGGCCGCCGCGGCCGTATCCCTGCTGGCGCCGCCAAAGCTCACGATTCACCAGGTCGAGATCGACGGGCACGCCAGCGGGGATTCCGGAGACCAGCGCGATGAGCGCCTCCCCGTGAGATTCACCGGCTGTCGAGAAGCGAATCATACAGATTCGATTGTATATGCGGGCAAGCACCAAGTGCTCCTAACCAAGGAGAGGCGCGGAATTGCCCCAATGCCGTATTCTGTCCTCGGAAGCGCCGCATCATCATTCAACCGACAGGTTGGCACAGAATGGCGATTCACGCGATCGACCGCACCGCCAAACAAGTCGTCCTCACTGTCCAGGAATACTCGATATTCGCAGGGCGGGCATTTCTCAACCTTTTCCGCCCCCCGATCTACTGGACGGACTTCCTGATTCAATCCGACATCATTGGCGTCGGTTCGCTTCCCATCGTCATCCTGTGCGGTTTTTTCACCGGCGGCGTTCTCGCGCTCCAATCCGCCTCGACCCTCGCGGAGTTCGGCGCGACGGTGGTCACCGGCCAATTCGTCTCGATCACCATGATCCGCGAACTCGGGGCCGTCCTCACCGGCATCATGGTCGCCGGACGAAACGCGTCTTCCATGGCCAGCGAGCTTGGCTCCATGGTCGTCACCGAGCAGATCGACGCCATGCGCGCCCTAGGAGTCGATCCCATGCGCAAGCTGGTTACTCCGCGTATCTTCGCCAGCATCGCCATGCTTCTCCTGCTGACCATCGTGGCCAACGCGTTCGGCATCATGGGCGGCGCCGCCGTCACCGTGCTCCTCAACCACCAGAACGGCACACAGTACTTCCACATGGCCTACGTCCACCTTCACTATCCCGACATCATTCAGGGCCTGGTCAAGCCCCTGTTCTTCGGCTACATCCTCGGGTCCACGGGCTGCTTCTACGGCATGAGAACCACCGGCGGCACCGAGGGTGTCGGCCGCGCCACGATTTCGGCTGTGGTCAACTCTTCCGTGCTGATCATCGCCGTCGACTTCGTCATCACCCACGTATTGCTCTCGATCTTCCCCACATGAACCAAGCCGTCGCTCCCGTCCCGCCAGCTCGAACTCCGGAACCCGAGGCCGGTTCCGTGGCAGCCATGCGAGGTGTTTCCCTGGCCTTCGACGGCCCGCCCGTGCTCGAAGACGTTACCTTCTCCGTCGCGCCCGAGGAAACGCGCATCCTGCTCGGTCCTGCCGGCGTGGGCAAGAGCGTCCTCCTTAAGCTCATCATGGGGCTGCTTCGGCCGCAAGAAGGAAATGTGCTGCTCTTCGGCGAAGACATCTCTCACATGGCCGAGGAGAAGCTCTTTCCTTTACGCGCCCGCGCTGGAATGGTCTTCCAGGAGAGCGCGCTCTTCGATTCCCTCACCGTGCGCGACAACGTCGGCTATCAGCTAATCCAGGAGCGCGTACCCGACGAGGAGATCGACAGCCGCGTCCGCGAGGCGCTCAGCTTTGTCGGCCTTGCGGAGACCTTCGACTTCTATCCATCGAGCCTTTCGGGAGGCATGAAGCGGCGCGTGGCGATCGCGCGCGCCCTGATCCATCATCCGGAACTCATCCTCTACGACTCGCCGACCGGCGGCCTCGATCCCGTCACCTCGACCACAATCATCGAGCTCATCGTCAAGCAGCGCGATGTTCACGGAACGCCCGCCCTGCTGGTCACGCACCGCCTGCAAGACGCTTTCGCCCTCTGCAACCACCGCTTCGATGCCGAGCAGGATCGCATGGTCCCCCTGCCAGATGGACAGACGAACCCGAATACGACCTTCCTTATGCTCGAGGAGGGGCGGCTCATCTTCGACGGGGCGCTCGACGAGCTTCTGCACAGCCAGAACAGTTTTGTCCGGGAGTTCATGGAGTAGAGCGGCAAGCGGGGGCGAGCGACGCAATGCCGCGCATACACGAAGTGCTGCTCGGGAAGAGTCCCATGGATCGTCAACCGCATCTCGAAGAGATAATCCAGCGCGGCGACGCGAGAACGATCGGGCAATTCGTTCGGGAACGCGCGGCCGCGGCGTGCGGGAATTGACACTCGCTCACACGGCAGATGCGATTCGATCGCATGCATTCTTCGATCCGCTCAGTGGCTTTCGAGTTCAACTTCGCATTGACCTCCGATTCGTCGCCGGAACGATGTTGATCTTTTTTTCACTCGCACGTCGTTTTTCTCTTGACATCGATGTCGCGTGAATCTATACATTTTTCATCTGCAGTTTCTAAATTGCAGAATCGATGCAACCCATCGAAAAGGGAGAATAGGCAAATGGCAACCAAGAAAGCAGCCAAGAAGCCCGCGAAGAAGGCGGCGAAGAAGCCTGCAAAGAAGGCCGCGAAGAAGAAGTAGCGGAACGACAAACCCATAAGGCAACACTCTAGGGGGACGCTCAAAAGCGTTCCCCTTAGTGTTTTTGCGGTAAGAGCGGTGCACGGCCGGCAGGGAGAAGGCACAAGGCAACACGCTGGAACCCGCTCAGGACGCGGCGATTCGCGATGTTTGAAGCAGACCGATGCCAGCAGGCCGGCGCTCGGTCGCCGTAGACTGAGGATGAAGAGAGTGACCACAGGAGAGCGATGACCCGCCGACGCTGGATCGCCGAGCATTGGGATGAGGCAACCGCCACGATCGTTGGCGCGCAGGCCGAGCACCTGGCGCGGGTCCTTCGCGCGCAGCCCGGCATGGAAGTAGATGTTGTCGCCGGCGGCCGAGTGTTCCATTCCCAGATCGCCGCGGTCACGCTAGCCGGAGAAAAGAGCGAGGTGCGCTTCAATCTCACCGCAGAGCTTCGCGCAGACCCGGCGCTGCCCGTTACCTTGGTTCTCGCCGTCTACAAGTTCGACCGCATGGAGTGGGCGATCGAGAAGGCCACCGAGCTTGGCGCCGCGGCGATTGCTCCGGTGATCGCGCAAAGAACCGAGAAGCATCTGGCGCAAGCGGCCGCGAAGCGCATCGAGCGCTGGCGCCGCATTGCTCACGAGGCATCGCAACAGGCGCGCCGCTCCGACGTGCCGTTGATTCACGACCCGGCTGCTCTGGCCATGCGCGTTCGCGCCTTATCGGCGGCCACACGGATCGTGCTCGCCGAACAGGAGCGCACGACCACGTTGCGTCATGCGGCCAACGAAGCGATAGACGCGGCCCGCGAGGAGATGCCCGCGATCGAGCTGGCAATTGGTCCCGAAGGCGGATGGGCTCCCGCCGAGGAAGCTCTCTTCGACGCCAACGGATGGCGCGCCGCGTCACTCGGTCCGCGGATCGTGCGCGCCGAAACCGCGGCAATCGCCGCGCTGGCCGTCGTGGCCTCGTGCCTGGAGTGATTCCCCCTGGAAGCAACGTAGGCCGGCCGCTTCACGGCCGGCGCCACGCGGCCCTTGTGGAAAAGAGCGGCGAAACTCCGGCGCGTATGTTGCGCACCGCGCCCCGCACTCTCCACAGCCGCGCGGAAAGTGAGAGAGAGTGCGGCGCCACGCCGTCTCAACTTCTCACAAGTGCGCATAGCGCAGCAACAGTCCCGCAAGAGCGCCGCCGACAAGAGGCGCGAGAGCGGGAATCGGTGCGTAGCTCCAATTCGATCCGCCCTTGCCGGGAATCGGCAGCAGCGCATGGACGATACGCGGTCCGAGGTCGCGCGCCGGATTGATCGCATATCCGGTCGTCCCGCCAAGCGAGAGTCCGATGCCCCACACCAGACTGCCGACCAGCCATGGCGCCACTCCGGGCGCCGGTCCGTTCGCGGCCAAACCATGCGAAGAGATCGAAGCCGCGACGATCACCAGTACGGCGGTGCCGACGATCTCGCTAAAGACATTGGCCAGCGGATTGTGCACCGCTGCGTTCGTGCAAAAAATCCCCAGCTTGGCATCGGGGTCGTCTGTCAGCCGCCAGTGCGGCGCATAGTGAAGCGTCGCAAGCGTGGCGCCGCACATCGCTCCCAGCAATTGCGCGGAACAGCAGACGAGCAACTGACCGTAGTTGCCGCTGATCACGGCAGTGGAAAGCGTGATCGCGGGATTCAGGCTCGCGGCGGGGCTTCCAAACGCCTGCGCCACGATCACGCCGCACAGCACGCCCAGCGCCCACCCGATGGTGATCACCAGCCAGCCTCCATTCTCCGCATAGGACTTGCGAAGCTTCACACCGGCATTCACGCCATTGCCCAACAGCATCAGAACCAGAGTGCCCATGAATTCGCCAAACCAAACAGAGTGCATCGGACCTTCCTTGCCCGGTTTTGCGCGCCGAGCGGAGCATTTGCCGCCGCGCGGCGCGCTGACCGCAGCTCAATATCAGGGACCTAAGCATTCTCCACCGCCCGGGGCACTTTCGCCAAGGAGGGAATCCGGGATGAGGATGGGATGGGAATGCCGGACCGCGGCGAGCGAACTAGAATGACGGCAGACACACCCCGCGGAGGAAACGAGCGATGGCAAACGGAATTTTTGTCGGACTTTCGACGATCGACATCGTATACACAGTCGATGAGTTCCCCGAGGCGAATGCAAAAGCAGCGGCGCTTAGTCAAAACGTCTTCGTGGGCGGACCGGCCACAAACGCAGCGGTCACGTTCGCTCATCTGGGCGGCAAGGCGGCGCTGGTGACGACGGTGGGGTGCAATGCCCTCGCGGGCGTGGTGCGTCAGGATCTGGAGAAGTACTCGGTTCGGCTCGTCGACCTGAATCCGGTGTTTGAAGGGGTTCCCGCGCTCTCGTCGGTCGTGGTTGACAGAAGCGGGAACTGCAAGGTTGTCTCGGCGAATGCTACCCGCATCGCGGCGCAGGCCGCGAAGGTCGACAAGAACCTTTGCGAGCAAGCGCGCCTTGTCCTGGTCGATGGCCATTACCCGGAGGCATGCCAAGCGTGGGCCTCGGCGGCGCGCGCCGGCGGAACCCCCGTCGTGCTTGATGGAGGAAGCTGGAAAGACGGCACGCCGGAACTGCTCAAGACCGTTGACACCGTCATCTGCTCGGCCAATTTTCTTCCGCCGGGCTGCTTCTCCAAGGACGACGTCATTCAGTACCTGAAGGACTGCGGCGTCGCTAAGGTTGCCATTACGGACGGAGACGGGCCGATCCAATACTCATGCGGCGAGTCCGTGGGCGCTCTGAGCGTTCCGCAGATTGAGCCGGTCGACACTATGGGCGCCGGGGATATCTTCCACGGAGCGTTTTGCTACTTTGCCGCCTCGGGACTGGAGTTTGTGGAATCTCTGGCTGAAGCGGCGAAGGTTGCGTCCGAGTCCTGCCGGTACGCGGGAGCGCGGGAGTGGATGAAGCAGGTGCCGGACGTAGATTCCCGGACAGGTTCTGCCGGCGCGAATCCCGGCCTTTAGGAATTCGCTCAATCGAACATTCCCATACTGAAGCGCACACCCTCAGCTTCACAGGAGTTCAGCGCAGCGGACAGCGACCGGCAATGGGAAGAGATCAGAACCAGGTTTTCTGTTTGTAGTCGAGGTAGGCAGTGTCGAACTTCTGCGTTAGCGCCTGCTCCTCTTTGTGGCTGCGACGGATCTGCAGTGGGATCAGGACGGCGAAGACGAGGAGCAGCCAAGGCCGTTCCGTCCAGACGATGATCCCCAGAATCATGAGCGAGCCAAAGACATAGATGGGGTTGCGGATGCGGGAGTAGAGCCCGGTGGTTACGAGCGTGTTCGCTTTGGCACGAACGCTGAAAGCACGGCCAAGTTGGATCCGCGCCAGCGCGAGCAACAAGAAGGACAGAAGCACGATGGCGGCGCCTGCGATGCGCAGGGGGTCCCAGGGAAGCCGGGAAGCATTCACGGCGAAGAGCACCAAGGCAACGGCGATTATAACGAGCGTCGCGATATTGAGTTTCAAGTCCGGCCTCCGAATCCAGCTGTTGGAACATCTTAAACCAATTGCCCAACTGGGGGCGCAAGGAAGCACGGCAAGGCGATAGCATGAATGAGCAGTCGTGGGCAGCGGGGCAGAGTGGCTCCGCAAAAACTCGCGCTGCACGGAGTAGCCGGGGGATCAAGCGATGAAATGCGCAAGCGGGATAATCCTTGGAGGGTTGATGATTGCCGCATCGGCTATGGCACAGCAGGCACAGGTCCGGCATTGGGCCATCGCCGTTCACGGCGGAGCGGGTGACATCGAGCGGTCGAAGCTTGGCCCGAACGGGGAAAAGGGATATCGCGCGTCGCTTCTGAAGGCCGTCGAGGCGGGCGCCGCGGTGCTCGATCGCGGAGGGTCGTCGCTCGACGCTGTCGAAGCCGCAGTCCGCGTTCTCGAAGACGATCCGCTCTTCAATGCCGGACGCGGCGCCGTCTTTGCCGCCGACGGCACAAACCAGATGGACGCGGCGATCATGGATGGCGCCACACTCCGTGCGGGCGCGGTCGCCGACGTCACGCGCACCCGTAATCCCATCGCGCTGGCCCGCGCGGTAATGGAGAAGACGCCGTATGTGTTCCTCGTCGGACCCGGCGCCGATGCCTACTCCGTACAGGCGGGAATGGAACAGGAGCCGCCGGCCTACTTCTTCACGGAAAGCCGTTGGCAGTCGCTCGTGAAGCAACTCGAGAAGGAGGGCCGCCCCGTGCCGCCGCGTCCCGCGGGCGCGCCGCCGCCAGACAAGGCCGTGCCGGTGGCCCAGCTCGATGAAGCAGCGGACACGCACCGGTTCGGCACGGTAGGCGTGGTAGCGCTCGACCGGCAAGGCAACGTGGCGTCGGGAACATCGACCGGCGGGCTGCAGGGCAAGATGCCGGGCCGCGTGGGCGACTCGCCGCTGATCGGCGCCGGCACGTATGCGTCGAATCAGTCGTGCGCCGTCTCCGGCACCGGCGTCGGCGAGTACTTCATCCGCTACACCGTCGCCCGCGAGGTTTGCGCCCTGGTGCAGTACAAAGGGCTCGCATTGCAGCAGGCCGCCGACGAGGTGATTCAGAAGCGGCTCGAGCCGATCCACGGCGACGGCGGCGTGATTGCTGTCGCGCCCGACGGTCAACTCGTCTGGAGCTTCAACACGCCGGGCATGTTCCGTGCGAGGCAGGCGGAAGGCGGGGCGCTTGAGGTGCACATCTTCAGCGACGAACCGTGAAATGCAGGTCCCTCTGAAGTAAGAGAGCGGCACTACCTTGCGCGATCACGCGGCGACCGTGCTTGAGGAGGCATGTCCACCTCTCCGCCGCTTCCGCTGAGTCTCTCTACTGGATCTTCTCGAAGCGCTCCCAGGGGCAGTTGCACACCGGGCAGCGATCGTGCTCCTCGGGCGTCTCCGAGGTGTAGCCGCAGACCGGGCACACGTAGAACTCCCGCGCGGCGCCGACCCATGCATCCTTCTTGCCGGCCTCGACGAGAGCGATGGCTTCGCTATAGAGCCGCGCATGCGTCTTCTCGGCCTCGAGCGCGCCGTGAAAAGTGCGGATTGCAGCCGTGTTCTTGCGCTCCTCGGCTTCGGCCAGAAAGCCGGGATACATCGTTTCCACTTCGTAGGTCTCGCCCGCCAGCGCCGTCTTCAGATTCTCCAGCGTGCCCTTCACGTCCACGGGGTGAATCTCGCACGCAGCCTCTCCGCCTAATTGCTTGATGACGCGTGCGTGGTTGGCGGCGTGAATCTGCTCGGCGCGGGCCGCGGCGCGGAGCAGGCTGGCGGCTCCGTGCCATCCCTCGGCGTCGGCCTTGGCTGCAAACGCGGTGTACTTGGCGTGCGCGTTCGATTCACCTTCGTATGCGGCAAGAAGATTCTCTACGGTCTTGGCATTCTCCACGGCGATAGCGGGCACGGGGGATTCCTCCTGAACTCCGTTCAAAGCCTATGAGTGCGCGCACACCCTCCGCAGTGACGAGTGCCACAAGGAGCCGGAACCGGCCGTGACGTTCCACACCATGGCACCTGCGTGCGCCCCTGTAGAATGTTGCGCATGGAGACCATTCAATACAACCTGCCGCAAAACCGGATCCCCCAAGCCTGGTACAACATCGTTCCCGACTTGCCCAAGCCCATGGTTCCTCCATTGCACCCGGGCACGCATCAGCCAATCGGTCCGGCCGATCTCGCTCCGTTGTTTCCGATGGCCCTGATCCTTCAGGAGGTCAGCGCCGAGCGCGAGATCGAGATTCCCGGAGAGGTGCGGCAGATTTACGCTCAGTGGCGTCCTTCGCCGCTGATCCGCGCGCGGCGGCTTGAGAAAGCGCTCGACACTCCGGCACGCATCTACTACAAATACGAAGGCGTGAGCCCGGCCGGATCGCACAAGCTGAACACCGCTGTGGCACAGGCGTACTACAACAAGCAGGAAGGGGTGAAGCACCTTTCGACTGAGACCGGCGCCGGGCAATGGGGCTCCGCACTGGCGATGGCTTGCGCCTTCCTCGGCCTCGACTGCAAAGTCTTCATGGTGCGTGTCAGCTACGACCAGAAGCCCTACCGCCGCGCCCTGATGGAGACTTTCGGCGCTGCGGTCACCGCCAGCCCCAGCACGGAGACAGAAGCTGGCCGCGCCATTCTTGCCGAGCATCCCGACTCCAGGGGATCTCTCGGCATTGCGATCTCCGAGGCCGTCGAAGTGGCGGCCAAGGACCCGGGAACCAAGTACGCGCTGGGCAGCGTGCTGAATCACGTGCTGCTCCACCAGACGGTGATCGGCCAGGAAGCGATCGAGCAGATGGCGCTGGCGGGCGACGAACCCGACGTGATCATCGGCTGTACCGGGGGCGGGTCGAACTTTGCCGGCCTGGTGATGCCATTCCTGGGGCGCAAGCTCAAGGGGAAGTGCCAGGCGCGCGTGGTGGCCGTCGAGCCTGCAGCCTGCCCGAGTCTGACCAAGGGGCGTTACACCTACGACTTCGGCGACACCGGCCATCTGACGCCTCTGGTGAAGATGCACACCCTGGGCAGCGCGTTTGTGCCTCCGGGGATTCATGCCGGCGGCCTGCGCTATCACGGGATGGCGCCGCTGGTCTCACATATCATCGATCTCGGACTGGCGGAGGCGACGACGGTCCAGCAGTTGGACGCCTTCGCGGCCGGCGTTCAGTTTGCCTGCGCCGAAGGCATCGTGCCCGCGCCCGAGGCGAACCATGCCGTTGCCATCGCCCTCCGCGAAGCTGTCGAAGCCAAAGCTGAAGGCAAGCCGCGAACCATTCTCTTCAATTTGAGCGGTCACGGTCACTTCGACATGCAGTCCTACATCGACTATCACGCCGGTAAACTGGAGAATTACGACTATCCGGAGGAGGAGATCGCTATGGCGCTTGCGGGATTGCCCGCGGTGCCGTGAGCTATTTGGCCGGAGGCGGAGACGCGCGGATCCGCTCCGGTCACGAGCTGCGATCTACCCAATCGGCTTGTTTTGGCGTCCAAATGCATTGAAGATAGCAGAGGGCGGATTTCCGGCGAGTGAACCAAGATAAGGCAATCAGACCAGGAGGCTGTGATTCGGATGAAGATTTGGATGCAAGGCGCGTTCGCGGTGGTCGTGGCGGCTGCACTGTGCAGCGCGGCGGCCCAGGCGCAGACCGATGTGGCGTTGAGCGGTCTCGCGACCTTTACCAGCAGCAGCAGCGGAAACGGTACCCAGCAAGCGCCGGAGAACTCCGAAGGCGGTCTGTTCGAACTGCGCCACATTGTCAATCCACTCGTCGGTTACGAGCTCGCCTATAGCTTTAATCCGGCCAATCAGTCGTATTCGCCCAAGACCGGAGCCTGCGGCTACGTTTGCGGACAGTCGACGCTAAAGGTCAACGGCAAAGCGAATGAAGTTGCTCTCAATTGGGTGTTATCGGTCAAGAAAGGGAGCGTCAGGCCGTTTGTTGTGGGAGGCGTCGGCCTGATGATCACCGTGCCCGGCAGCAGCGCCTACTCGGTCACCACATATGGCAGGCCGGTTTTCGTCTATGGTGGCGGCGTGGATTGGGGCTTTGCCAAGCATCTCGGCCTGCGCCTCCAGGTTCGCGGGAACATGACCAAAGCGCCCGGCCTCTCGACTGTCTATCCGGCGACGACCGCATACACCCAGATCTACGAGCCGATGGGTGGCGTGTTCTATCGTTTCTAGCGGCTTGAGACCGGGTCCATCTCGTCCGCACGGCACGGGGTACGGCTTCCGTGCGCTGGCCGCCGGTGTGTTACCGTGGCAATACACGGCGTCCCGGCGCCCGGAGGGATTGCGGGCGTTGAGCGTCGGGGTTGTCAGCAGGCGACAAGTGGTAGTGATTCAAAGACATCGGGGACCGCGGGTCGAAGCAAACGAATGCAGCAGCAGCCGGAATCGTCATCGTCGACGCGACTTGTGAGCCCGGCTCCTCTGCCTGGAAAGGTATTGGACTCCCCGCAGGGCTCGGAGGCCGCGCAGCAAACGGCGCCGCGCCCACCGCATCGCGTCCCGCGCTGGCTGGAGCGCGTCGAGCTGTTTTTGCGGGTCATGCTGCGCATGTACATCGGATTGGCGGTCTGCTACGCGCCATGGTCGCATACCTTCTGGGACCGGAATCCGCTCTTTCTGCGGTTTCCCGCGCTGGCTAATGTTGCCGCGAGCGGCGCGGTGCGCGGTATCGTTTCGGGGCTTGGCCTGTTGAATCTTTGGATTGCGTTTCAGGACGCCATTCGCCGGAATGACAGAGACTAGAGAATAGGGACCGAGATCAGGAAAGATCGATCGGGATCGACACCATGACAAACAAAAGCCAGCCAACCAACGCTCGAATTCAAAGCGGCGAGAATGAAGGCGCGCGTGCTTCTCGCTCTCCGGCATCTTCCGGAACTTCGCCGCGCGCGGTGATTCCGGGCAACGGAGCGCCGCCGCCGCTGGAGCGTGCGCCGCTGGCCTATGAGAACCCGGAGTTCCTGAACAGCGCCGACGGACGCATCATTCGCATCGTGTCGGAGTTTCAGGAGCCGCTGGCCCGCTTCCGGCGCGAGCAGATTCAGGACACCGTCGTTTTCTTCGGCTCGGCGCGCTTTCGGGGGCGGGAAGAGACGGACCACGCGTTGGAATTGCTGGAGAACACCGGCTCCACGCAAGCAGCTCCCAGCGAAGAGCAGCCCGCCAAGGCACGTGAGATCGCGGCGGGCAAAGCCACCGAGTTGCAGCGCAAGCGCGCCGTGGCCGCGCTGGAGATGGCCCGCTACTATGAGGATGCGCGGCGACTGGCGCAACTGCTGACGCAGTGGGCCAAGACCATTCCCTCACGCAAGCACCGCTTTGTCGTGACCTCCGGCGGCGGCCCCGGCATCATGGAGGCGGCCAACCGCGGCGCCTACGAGGCCGGCGGCAAGACCATCGGCATGAACATTCTGCTGCCCTTCGAGCAGAAGCCGAATCCCTACATCACGCCTTCGCTGAACTTCGAGTTCCACTACTTCTTCATGCGCAAGCTGTGGTTTGCCTATCTGGCAAAAGGCTTGGTGGTTTTTCCCGGCGGCTTCGGGACGCTCGACGAGATGTTCGAAATCCTGACTCTGGTCCAGACCCGGAAACTCACCAAGCCGGTAACGGTCGTCATCTACGGCCCCGAATACTGGAAGCGGGTCTTCAACCTCGAAGTGCTGGTCGACACCGGCGCGATCTCGCCCAAAGATATCGAGCTGCTCCAGTTTGCCGATAGCCCGGAACAAGCTTTTGAGTTGCTGAAGCAGGGCCTGACCGAGAATTACCTTGCGGTGGAGGCGGCCGCGGTTGCGCGAGCCGAAGACAAAAAGCCGGTGCGCGACGAGGACCTGATGACCGGCTGGAATGTGGACGACTTTCTTGGCGCGGAGTTTCCAAAGAACCACGTTTGACGGAAACTCTTCTTCCATGAGGAAGCGGCCCTTCATTTTGCCTGGGCGGATGCCGGCTATACCGCCATGCGAGCCATTGCCCGCCGTTTTACGGAAAATTCATCGACTTCCTTTAGTCTGAAGACAGTCCGGTCCTTTACATGCTCCTGACTTGAAAGACTCGCAATAACGAAGCGCCATTCCGAAAGACCTCGCACGAGCCGGACCTAAGGGAATAGACAGCCTTTTTGCCCGGGATTCCCGGTATTTTGGTAACTTCTTTGATTCAGTCTCGGTTTCATTTGAACGGCATTTCGCACGTCCTTAACCGGAGATTCATGACAGGAAAGGGATACTGACTGTGGAAATCGTACGGTGCGGAGGAGCGGAAATGCCTGCTTCAACCATCTCGTATCTCTGGCGTGACCGGCACGCCTCCCATGGTTTTCAGTCCGGTGTATCCCTGCACGGTCATACCAATCAGTCGCGCGAGACCCTGGATTTCCTGGCCAATTTCGGCAACCAATATCCGGTAATGCGTCCCCTGCTGTCGCGACTGGAGCGGCGCACCGAGCAGATGCACGGCATCCGGGTTGACTACGCAGCCAGCTATTGGGTTCCGCCCATGACTCCCAAGCTGGCCTTCGACCTGGAGTCGCGGCAGATCGAGAAGCTCGACCTGGCGCCGATGGTCTCGCTCAGCGACCACGACACGATCAAGGCTCCCATGCTTCTGCGCACCGTGCCCAGCGCGCGGCAGATCCCGGTTTCGGTGGAGTGGAGCGCGCCGTACGGCGGGATGCAGTCGTTCCATCTGGGCGTGCACAATCTGCCCAGCGCGCGCGCCACCGAGTGGATGGCGACGCTGGAGCAGTTCACCGCCAGTCCCAGCGATGCACGGCTGACTGAGATCCTGACGGCCCTCAACGAGGAACCGAACGTGCTTGTGGTCTTCAACCACCCGCTGTGGGACCTCTACCTGATCGGCAGGGAGAAGCACCAGTTCCTGGTCAACGAGTTCATGCAGAAGAACGGCGCATATCTCCACGCGCTGGAGCTGAACGGCCTGCGCCACTGGGACGAGAACCGCGCTGTGCGGCGACTGGCAGAGAAGTGGAACATGCTGCTCGTCTCGGGCGGCGACCGCCATGGCGTGGAGCCGAACGCCAACATCAATCTGAGCAACGCGGCCAGCTTCACCGAGTTCGTGCACGAGGTGCGCCGCGAAAAGAAGAGCAGCGTGCTCTTCCTTCCGCAGTACGCCGAGCCCTGGAAGCATCGCATCCTGCAATCGACGATCGACATCATCCGCCACTATCCGGAGTTTCCGCAGGGTTCGCGCACCTGGGACGAGCGAGTCTTCCATCCCGACGCGAGCGGCGCGCTCAGGCCGTTGAGCGAGCTTTGGCCGAACGGGACGGCGCCGCGCGCCATCAGCGCCGGGATTGCGCTGGTGCAACTGATGGGCCGTGGGCTCGTGTCGGGCGGATTGCGGCTGGCCTGGAGCGAGTCGAACCAGTTGCGCCTGGCCCTCGGCGAACACGAGTTCTAGCGGAGTGAGCGGAGCTGGCGGAGTTAGCGGGGTTCGCGTGGTTAGCGGAGCTGGCACAGAAATGCTTGCCGCATGCCTTAGCGACGTCGACGCTCCTGCTCTTTCTTGCACGGTTTCCGATCTGAACAACGCGGCGCCGCGCGTGGCGTACTTCCCCGATTCGTTCCACGAAGTGAACGGGGTCGCGCACACCAGCCGCCAATTCGAAGCCTTTGCGCGACGGCGCAATCTTCCCTTTTTGTGCGTACGCGCGGCCGCGCCCACAGAGCGCCGCGCTCGGGCCGTCACCGGCGGGAATGTATGGACCCTTGAGTTACCCCGCGGCTTCCTCTCCTTCGCTCTCGAAAAGGACCTGCGCTTCGATCCGGCGTTTCCGCGCCACATTCCGTTCATCCGCGAGGTGCTGGCGCGATTCCAGCCCGACCTGATCCACATCACTGGACCCAGCGAGGTCGGCATCCTGGGAGCGGGTCTGGCGCATCGCCTGCGCGTGCCGCTCGCCGCCAGTTGGCACACCAACGTGCACGAGTATGCCGCGCGCCGCGCCAACTGGTTCCTGCGCCTGCTGCCCGAGCGCCAATCCGCCGCGATTGGCCGGAAGATCGAGAGCTTGGCGCTGGCGCCGATCGCAAGGTTCTACTCCTGCGCCCGAGTGCTCTTCGCTCCCAATCCCGAGCTGTGCGCGATGCTGGAGCGCAGCACGGGCCGGCCGTGCCATCTGATGCCGCGGGGCGTCGATGCCGAGATCTTTCATCCCCGGCGGCGCGCGCGCAACCCGGAAGACCGCGACCGCATCCTGGGTTTCGTCGGGCGCCTCTCGATCGAGAAGAACATCGCGCTGCTGGTCGAGGTCCAGAAGGAACTCGAGCGCATGGGGGTGACGAACTTTCGCTTCCTGATCGTGGGGCACGGCGGCGACGAGGCCTGGCTGCGCGAACGCCTGCCAAAGGCGGAGTTCACAGGCGTCCTGCGCGGTGACGCATTGGCGACGGCCTATGCCAACATGGATCTGTTCGTCTTCCCCTCGCACACCGACACGTTCGGCAACGTGGTGCTTGAGGCGCTGGCGAGCGGCGTGCCCGCGATTGTGACTCCCGACGGCGGCCCGCGCACCATCGTGCGCGACGGAGAGACAGGCCGCATCGTGCCCGACGAGCAGTTCACCCCGGCGATCGCGGGCCTGCTCGCCGCTCCAGGCCGCTTGGCCAAGATGCAGCGGGCGGCGCGCGCCTACGCGCTGACGGCGAGCTGGGACTAGGTGTTTGAGGGCGTGTATGCGGCGTACGAGAGGCTACTGCCAGCGGCGGGACAAGTCTCTATCGCGGGTTCAGGTTGCGGTCTGGCGGTCAGGCAGACGGCGGAGGAATAGACCGTCCGCTGTGGAGGTCGAGCGCGAACGGTTTCTCGCGATCGGTCTTCATGTCCCAGCCTGTCCCGCGCAGCACTCCAGAATCGATGCCGGCAATCGTTACGCCTTCGTCGGAGAGATTTTCCGATTCCCACGCCTGGCCGTCGCCGCCCCAAGCGAGGATCGAACGATGGCCCACGAAGAGCAGAAGGCCGGCTTCGACTACGGGACGGACCTGGAGCACAGGACGATAGGGGATCATGGTGAAGCGTTCCGGCGCGGCGGTGTCAATGAGGTACGCATAGCCGCCGGCAACGGCGCAGACTTTTTCCGGTTCCGGAGTGGACCAGAGGCCGGTTGGAGCGGTTGGATCGTGAAAGCCCAGCGCGCAGGTCGCGAGGAAGGGTTCTGCGCCGGCGGCGTCGGGGCGGATCAGGACCTCGAGCGCGCCGCGCTCGACCTCCTCGGCGGCTCGCGGATAGATAAAGTGGCGATGGGGCAGAATCAGGGGCCGCCCCGCGAGCAGCCCTGATTGCCAGCGACGCTGGAAGCTGAGATCGACGACCGGCCTTGGCGGCGCCGCGGTCACGGTTGCGCCTGATAGTTCAGAATCCAGCGTCGTTGCTCTCTGGTATCGGGCACTTCGCAACCCCGCGCCGTCTGAATTGCTGCGAGAGCGTCCTTCGCCTTCCAGCCAAGGTGAATGAGGGTGCACGCGGCGGCCACGGTCGACCGGCCGATGCTTCCGCGGCAGTGCACGCCGATCCGCTCCCCGGCGCGAAGGCGGTCGGCCAAGCCCGACACGAAGGCGCGGAACGTGTCGATATTCGCAGGCACGTGAACGTCGAGGATGGGGTAGGAGAGGAAGTGCATTCCCACCTCTTCGGCGAGCGGTCCTTCTTCCCCGAGGCCGAGCCAGATGGCCTCGGTGGGGTCGAGCATCGAGACGAGCGTTTGGACTCCGCACAGCTTGATCTGCAGCAGATCGTCCACGAGCAGGTCGTCGCCCTGCGGGCGCAGCACGATGGCCAAGCTCAGAGGCCCAGTTCCGTCGATCCAGAAAACGCCGTCCACGTGCTTGAACCCCCGGAGGTCTGACAGCGGCCATCGAGCCCAGAAGATAGTTCCGATGATAGACGGTCAGCGCCGGGAAGATGCCGCGACGATTGGCAAGATGTCCGAGTGCGCGGCCTGGCTAGAACCTTCGGAGTCGAAATCGGACACTTCCGTACCCTTCGACGCAACAGGGGATCATCGAAGAGGCTTTCCCAAAGATGCGAGAATAACAAGTGCGTTCGGGGTTCCTCAATCGTTTCTCCGCGGCACAAGGGGCCGCTCGAAGATGTTGCGGGTTTTGTCGACTCATCTCTTCCTGAATCATCGTCTGCACCCGGGCCTTCTCGAGCTCGCGGAGCGCTCCGGCGCGCAAGGCGTGGAGATCTTCGCCGCACGGCAGCATTTCGATTACACCAGCCACGAGCACATAGCGGAGCTGGCGGACTGGTTTCGCTCGAATGCGCTCGAGCCCTACTCGATGCACGCGCCGCTCTATCCCGGCCGGGAGATGGGCCGCGCCGGCGACCCAGGCGTGAACGTGATCCACCCCGAGAAGGGCAGACGGATCGACGCCATGGATGAGATCAAACGCGCGCTGGAAGTGGCCGAGCACATCGCGATACGCAATCTGGTCGTTCATCTCGGCGAGCGGGACGACATCTGGTCGCAGGACACCATCGACTTCGCGTTAAATGCTCTCGAGCACCTCGGCGCATTCGCGCGACCGCTCGGCGTGCGCCTGCTGGTGGAGAACCTGCTCAGCGAGGCCACAACGCCCGCGCACCTGGCAGCGATCCTCGAACTGGGGCGCCTGGGTAACGTTGGGGTCTGCCTCGACCTTGGCCATGCGCATCTGACCGTTGGAATCAAGCAGGCCGTCGCAACGCTCGGCGACCGTATCGTCTCGGTTCACGCACACGACAATCACGGCGAGAAGGACGAACACCTGTGGCCCGGCGACGGGACAATCGACTGGCCGGCCACGGTGAAGGCCCTGAAGGCTCTGGCGGCGCCTCCGGCGGTGGTCCTCGAGCTCAGCTACACTCTGCCGGATGCGCCGGCGGCATTCCCTTCGCGAATCGAACAGGCATTTGCGATGCTCGCATAGCCGGCTGAGGCCACGGGCCGAGTAATCGGGCAGCGCGGACAGCGATGTGCGCGCGCAGAGCTCGGAAACCCGGCGGAAACAGATGAGAGAACGGGGAGAGCACTGAGCCGTATCGAAGGTCTCGGGGCGGGTCCTCCCTACAAGGACATTCCTGCCGGGAATTGACTTCAATTCAGGCAAGGGCCGTTATGATGGTTGCGTCATGATTCAGCCCACGATGCAAATCCGCCGCGTTTGCATATTTGCCATGCTGGCGCTGCTTGCCAGCCCGCTCCTGGCCAAGGACAAGGATACACCGCTCGCGACCGTCGACTGGCCCGCGTCCGGCACGCCGGTCCTGCGCTTCACGTTCAGCAAGTTCAAAGCGCTTCCGGGGATGGGCGTGCTCCACGGCTATGTAATGGACGTAGCGGCACAGAACCTGTCCTCGAGACCGATTCCCAAAGCCCAGTTCCACTTATACCTGTTCGACAAAGACAGGGTCCGGGTGGGAGAGGACGGAATCGAGTTGAACAACGTGAGTCCGGGCGAGACGGTCAAGTTCGAGACCACGGTGGCAGCCTCGGGGACTCCGGTGTCGGTGACGCTCGAGGAATCATCGCAGGCGTCCAAAGTCATCACGATGACCGTGAACTCAACGCCGCAGGGAGCGACTCTCAAGCTCGATGGAATCGAGCAGGGTCCGACTCCCCGCCTGATCAGCGTTGGGCCCGGGAGACATACGCTGGCCTTTTCCAAAGAGGGGTTCATGACCGGGACCTTTCCCCTGGAGATTGGGCCGAACGACGTTTCGGGCGGAACGGTGAGTTACGAGCTCGGCGCAGCATCCTTCGACTCCGTCGAGCTGCGCGACGGCACTGTGCTCAACGGCGATTTGGTCGCCATCGCCGGAATGGACGTGGAGGTGCGCGTCGGCGGGACAATCCAGCACATCGATCGCAACAAAGTGAAGCGCATCATGCTGACGCAGCGTGAGGCTCCGACGCCGGACTTACCGCCCGCAACACCGAACCAGTAAAGAGCGAGAAGCCCGAAGCAACAGCGACCAGGGGCTGGCTCAGCAGATGCGGGGCAACTGCTCGCCGATCATGGTGGGGATGACGCGGTTGGCGCCCATGGCGGTGCGCGCGACCAGCATTTTCTTGTGCTCCGCAGTGACGTGGCCGATGCGCGCGGCGTCCTTGCCGAGCGGGTGGGCGCGCAGAACGGCGAGCACGCGATCTGCGGCGCCGGGCGCGACGAAGAAGACCGCCTTGCCCTCGTTGGCGACGTAGACGGGATCGAGACCGAGAAGCTCGCAGGCCGACTGGACCTCGGTGCGGACGGGAATGCTGGTCTCGTCGATCGCGATGCCCACATCGGAGGAGGCGGCAATCTCGTTGAGCGTAGAGGCGAGGCCGCCGCGCGTGGGGTCGCGCATGGCGTGGACGGACGGCCCTGCCGCGTCGAGAACCGCGGCGATCATGCCGTTGAGCGCAGCGCAGTCGGAGCGGATGGGGCTCTCGAACTCGAGGCCTTCGCGCACGCTCATGATGGCCATGCCGTGGTCGCCGATGGTTCCGGAGACGAGGACCGCGTCGCCGGGCTGGGCGCGGTGCGGGCCGACCGCGATGCCGGGGCGGAGCACGCCGACGCCTGCGGTCGTGATGTAACAGCCGTCGCCGTGACCGCGCTCGACGACCTTGGTGTCGCCGGTAACGATCTTGACGCCCGCGGTAGCGGCGGCTTTGGCCATGTCGTCGACGATCGCAGCGAGTTGAGCCAGGGGGAAGCCTTCTTCGAGGATGAAGCTGGCGGAGAGGAATTTCGGGTCGGCGCCGGAGACGGCGAGATCGTTGACGGTGCCGTTGACGGCGAGCTCGCCGATGGAGCCGCCGGGAAAAAAGAGCGGCTGGACGACGAACGAATCCGTGCTGAGGGCGAGGCGCGCGCCGGCGGCTTCGAGCACTGCGGCGTCACCGAGGTTCTCGAGCGCAGGATTACGGAAGGCGGGCAGAAAGAGATGCTCGACCAGCTCGTTGCCGAGTTTGCCGCCGCCGCCGTGGCCCATGACGATGGCAGGGTAATCGGCGAGAGGGAGCGGGCAGGACCAGTTGGAGAAGTCGGGGGCAGGGCGGTTTGCGTCAGGGTTGCTCATGCTGGATTGATTCTCCCATTCGGACCGATCGACGAGGCGAACCGACCACCCTTCTCTCGAAAGCTCAATGCATCTTGTCCCACATACGCGTCTATCGCCCGCTCGTAACGCAGGAACTTCTTCGTGTAACGATAGACCGCTTCAGCCCATTTTAAAAACTCTGAACTCTTCGATATGAACAGCCCCTTAATAACGACATCCGTCTGGTACCAGAAGCGCCCAATCAGTAGAGTAGATCCGTCGAATTCACAGCCCGAGAACTCAATTCCTTCCGAATCGGAGTCAATCACCCACCAATTTGGCTTGGGGCAGTAACGGCGTGCGATTGTGTTGAACGAGGGAGCCAGATAATACCGATTCGACCCTGCCCTGGATCTCGATGCTCGCGCGGGATATTCCGGATAGGGCGAATCGACCTCAAACAGCTCGTAGGCATGGGAATAATCGGCATATACCCTCGCTTCGAACTGACTCCTTAGCCGCTCGACGAGCGCGTTCGCATCCGAAGGCAGGATGTAAAAGCGGAACTGGCGACCCATCGCTCGACGATTCGCTCCTTTACAGGCGGTTTCTATTTCGTTTCTTTGCAGGGGCTGAAGCCCCCGATCCTTTATAGCGCCTGTTCGGCACGACTAAAGTCATGCCCTGATACAAAGCTCGATCGCGAAGATGCATCGTGGACTCAGCCATTTGCAGCTCCGGTGAGTGCTGAGCCTGCGCCCGCGAGTTCTTCGACGGAGAGGAAGCGGCCGTAGTTATAGTAGGCGGCGCAGGCGCCTTCGCTCGATACCATTGTGGCCCCAAGAGGATGACGCGGCGTGCACTCCTTGCCGAAGGCCGGGCACTCGGCCGGCTTGATGGCTCCGCGGAGCACGTCGCCGGCGTGGCAAAGCGGGGACTCCTGGGTGCGAATGCCGGAGATCTGGAAGCGCAGCTCGGCGTCGAATTCGCGGTAATCCGCGTTGAGGCACAGGCCGCTCTTCGGAATCACGCCGATACCGCGCCAGGCGCGATCGGTGACCTCGAAGACTTCTTTCAAGAGCTGCTGCGCGGAGCGATTGCCCTCGAAGGTGACGACACGGCTGTAGGCATTCTCGACCTCGTGACGGCCGGACTCGAGCTGGACGATGGCGCGGCGGATGCCGTCGAGCAGATCGAGCGGCTCGAAGCCGGTGACGACGATGGGCACGCGGAACTTCTCGGCGAGCGGCGGGTACTCCCAGTAGCCCATGACACTGCAGACGTGGCCGGCAGCGAGGAATGCGTTCACCTGATTGCCCGGCGAGGACATGATGGCCTCGATCGCGGGCGGGACAAGGACGTGCGAGACGAGCAGCGAAAAGTTCTTCAAGCCGCGGCGGCGGGCGAGGTGAACGCTCATGGCGTTGGCCGGGGCGGTGGTCTCAAAGCCGACGCCGAAGAAGACCACTTGCTTGTCCGAGTTTTTGACGGCGAGTTCGACGGCGTCGAGCGGCGAATAGACGACGCGGACGTCGCCGCCTCGGCCCTTGACCTGGAAGAGGTCGCCCTCGGTGCCGGGAACGCGGAGCATGTCGCCGAAGGAGCAGAAGATGACGCCGGGTTGCGCGGCGATGGCGAGAGCCTTGTCAATGAGCTCAAGCGGCGTGACGCAGACCGGGCAGCCGGGGCCGTGGACCATCTCGATCCCCGGCGGAAGCATCTGGTCGATTCCGTTTTTGATAATCGAGTGGGTTTGGCCGCCGCAGACCTCCATGATCTTCCAGGGGCGAGTAACGATCTGCGCGATCTCGCGCGCCTGCGCCCGGGCGATCTCGCCGTTGCGGAATTCGGTGAGGTACTTCATTTGTCGACTGCAGCGGAGTCAGCGGAGCTAGCGGGGTTAGCGGAGCTAGCACCGGCGGCGGCTGGCCGGTCTTCGAGGGAACAACTGCCGTCGGGGCAGTTCGATTGCGGGCGCTTGGCGGCGCGGGCGAAGGCTTCCTCGCCGTCGGCCAGTTCTTCGTCGAGCACGCCGAGGACACGGAAGTCGGCCAGGGTCTGCTGGGCGGTCTCTTCGTCGATCTTGGAGAGGGCAAAGCCGACGTGGACGATGGTGTAGTCGCCGACCTCGACCTCGGGCACGTAATCGAGGCAAACGTTCTTGACGACGCCGCCGAAGTTGACGCGGCCCATGCGGATCGTACCGTCGGAGGTGATCTCTTCGACCTTACCGGGAATCGCGAGACACATAGCAACCTTCTTATACCTCCCAGAGGCGGCGGTCAAATGTGATTTGGATCACTTGTTAGCGTCGCTGCGGGCGTTTCCCTGCCGTATCGTCCTGCCAAGGCGGGGACTGGTCCGGCCGCGGGGGTTATCAATTGGTAAGGGGGGCCTCCTCTTTTGTAAGGAACCTGTTTATTTCGAACAGGTTGGCACACGTCTCCCGCCGTAAGCAACTGATTCCGCGGCACTTCTTTGCAGATTCGTGGCAGCAAAGGAGTTATGGCGGCCTTCGGCCGCCAGGGATCAGGGGTCAGGGATCTTGGCCGGGAGCCCGCTCCTGCCTTTGCTGTGTTTATTGTGCGCGAAGAGGCGGAAATACTCTGCAGGGGCAGGGAAAAAGAATGCGAGGGAGCAGCAGACCAATAAATCAACGAGTTATGAGCCGCAGGGGCTTGGGCATTTGGGTGGCGGGGGCTTGACAGCGGGGTTAGCGGCGTGAGGCGGCCTCCCACCCCTTTCCGTCCGCTGTAGCCGAAAAAGGACCGCGCACGGGTGCGGCAAGCGAACCGGCAGATCAGTCGACCATCACGTCGCCGGGGAGGATGGGGCGGGTGCGGGGGAGCAGGCCGCGGGAGGCCGCAATGCCAAAAATGGCCAGCATACCGACGAACGCTACGAGCTTGACGATGTTGCCAGTCTGAGTCTGCGGGACGGTCTTCCAGAGGACGAGCAGGGTGGTTTGCGCGGCGGTGACGGACCAGACTGCTCCATAGAAGTATCGGCGCTCGATGCCCTCGCCCTTGGTGGTGCGCCCGACGCGGGGCAGCTTGCCGAGGATGCCGAGCAGCAGGATGAAAGCGCAGAGGGGGGAGTAGGTGTAGCCGTAAATCTGCTTGAGGCGCCAGACGCCCTGAACCGAGGCGACGGCCAAGCCGGTCAGGTTGAGAAGGGCGAAGTTGAGGATGGCGTTCCAGGCGAAGGTGTAGCAGACGCGGCGGTAGAGGGGGTTGGGCTTGTCCTCGTCGAAGCGGAGAATGTAGGGGCGATGCTCGCAGCCGGGCAACTGCGCGCTCAGAGCGGCGATGCCGGTTCCGACGAGCACCGCGGCGAGCCAGGCCCAGTGGACCCAGTGAAAGCCGCGAGCGAAGAGGCTGAAAGTGAGGGGACCGGGGGCCAGAAAGAACACCCAAATCCAGATCGGCCAATGCGCTAAACGATAGTGAGGCTTGTTCTTCTGCCGAATCTTGCGCTCTTCGGCGTACTCAATCTTTCCGTTATAGGGCATCGGGGTTGAGTCTCGCAGAGGGGGTGGGAGCGAGTCAAGAAGACAGGGAGCGAGGGAGCGGGTCAGCAAGTCGGCGAGTCAGCGGGGTCTCCCACCCTTTCCGCTGGAGAACGCGGAAAGGATGGGGCGACGAGCGATCACGTGTCCCATCGTCTTCACAAGGAGGGCGGAAAGGATGGGGCGACGCGCCAGGCAACGTGCCGGGAGACGGAGCTATTGTTGCACGAAGGCGATGACCTTGGGGCCGATCCGATCGGCGCACTGAAGCGGAGCCAGGTGACCGCAGCCGTCGAAGACATCCAGCTCCGAATGCGGGACGAGGCGATGCATGGTCTGCGCCTGGTCGAGCGGGGTGATCTGGTCGAGAGAGCCCCAAATGATTAGGACGGGCATGTTGAGCCGCGGAACGAGGCTGTCGGTCACATCCTGGGCGGTGAGCATGGAGGCCAGCGCCCGTTGAATGATCCAGCCGTTCTCGCGGGAGACGCGCAGGACATCACGGGCGACGTAGGACGGGACCGCTGGCGGATGGGGCATGAGCAAGGCGTCGAGCTGGTCCAACTGAGCAGCGCTATTTGGGGTGAACAGCGAGGTGTCCCAATTGGGCTTGAAGTAGAGGCCCGCGGAATCGAAGAGCATGAGGCGCTTGACCCGGTCCGGGTGGCCGGCGGCGACGAGCTGCACGATCCAACCGCCCATGGACCAGCCGCCGAGCTGGACCTGCTTGAGCCCGAGCGCGTCCATGAAGCCAACGACGATGGCGGCTTCGTCGTGAACGGAGTAGGAAAAGTCCGCCGGCTGATCGCTGCGGCCGTAGCCGACGAGGTCGGGCATGTAGACGCGGAAGCCGGCCTTGGCCAGTTGCGGAGCCAGGTTTCGCCAGTCCTCGGAGCGGCCGGCGAGACCGTGAACGAGAACGACGACCGGGCCGCTGGCGGGTCCCTCGGCGAGATAGTGCACGCGATGGCCGGCGACCTGGACGGAGCGGCTCTCGATGCCGCCGAGATCTTCCTTGAGGAACATCGCCGCGTTGAAGTAGCCGATCGGACAAAGGAAGAAACCGGCGACAGCGAGCACCGCCAGAACGAACACGGCCAACAGAACCCTGCCAAGCCATTTCATTGCGATTGGACCTTTCCTTTTTTGAGGGCTTGAGCCCTTTGCCAGCCCTTTTCAATGACGCGCACGGTGATGGGGTCGAGGACGAGGGCGCTATGGCTGTTCCACTCGGCGCGCTCGACCCAGCGAACGGCAGCGGCGTCGGAGGCGGCGCGAAGCTCGCCGCCGGTGACGCGGCAGAGGTAATCGGCGATGACGTAGTGGTAGCGGACGCGGTCCCCCTCGCGGTGGATGCGGTCGAGGAGTTCGACGAGCTCGATGGGCTCGACTTCGAGGCCGGTCTCTTCGCGCACCTCGCGCGCGACGCCCTGGGCGACGGTTTCGCCGACTTCCAACATGCCGCCGGGGAGGGTCCAATGGCCCTTCAGGGGTTCGCTACCGCGGCGAACGAGAAGAACGCGGCCGTCGTGGACGATGACGGCGCCGACGGCGACGAGGGGCGCGGAGGGGAATTCGCGTTCGATCTTGCGCTCCATATGTCAACCTCTAGCGAACTGCGGCCATATCGCGGCGGCGAAGCGCGGGCAGCAGTGAATCGCCCACTTCGCACTATCATCAAATAGAGACGGATGGGAGAGGAAATGGCCGAGTTTACGCTAAAGATCGACGGAATGCACTGCGGCTCCTGTGTGCGGCGCGTGAGCCAGGCGCTGGCCGCGACTCCCGGCGTGGTGGTGAACGAGGTGAGCGTGGGAGCGGCGAAGCTGAGCTCGGCTGAAGAACCACCTCCCGTGGAACTCGCCATCGCGGCGATCGCCAAAGCCGGCAACACCGCGCATCTGGAATCATAAATCGCCGGCGTGGAGCAGTCCGTGGCCGAACACGCGACAGAATCGCTGACGCTTCCCGTGCTGGGGATGACGTGCGCTGCGTGCCAGCATCACGTGGAGGAGGCGCTGCGCGCGACGGCCGGCGTGGAGCAGGCGCGCGTGAACTTGATGGCGCACCGGGCGAGCGTGGTGTTCGATCCGGCGGTGGCCGCGCCAGAGCGGTTGTTGGAGGCGATTCGCGGAGCCGGGTACGATGCGGTGCTGCCGAGGGCGGGCGAGGCTGCGGGACGCGCAGAAGATGATCTGGCAAAATCGGCGTGGAAGGCGGGCGTGACCTTGGCGGCAGGCGCCGCGGCGATGGTGTTGGCGATGCCGCTGGGCTCGCAGATGAGTGCGCCGGACCGGTTGCTGATGCGGGTCGCGCCGGGTCTCTACGCGCTGCCGGCGAATGGGGTGCGCTGGTTTTTGCTCGGCTTGACGGCGGCGGTGGTGGGCTGGGCCGGGCGGAGCATTTATGTAAGCGCGGTGCGCGCGCTGCGGCACGGCGCGACGAACATGAACACGCTGGTGAGCCTGGGAACAGCGGCAGCGTTTGCATACTCGGCGTATGCCACGATCGCGCCGGCGGCGGGACGGGAAGTCTACTTCGATGCGGTGCTGCTGATTCTGGGGTTCCTGCTGCTGGGCAAGAGCCTGGAGGGGCGGGCGAAGAAGAGGGCGCTGGCGGCGCTGGACTCGCTCACGCGCCTGCGGCCGGCGACGGCGCGGCGGATCGTGAACGGCGTCGAGACTGTGGTGCCGCTCGAGGAGGTGCGACCGGGCGACAGCATCGTGGTGCTGCCGGGCGAACGGTTCCCGGTGGACGCGACGATTATCGAGGGCCGGACGACGGTGGATGAGTCGATGCTGACGGGAGAGTCGACGCCGCTGGAGCGCGAGGCGGGCGGGAGAGTGCTGGCCGGATCGCTGAACTACGACGGCGCGGTGGTTTGCCGGGCGGAATCGCTGGGCGAGGACACAGTATTGGCGCAGATTGCGCGGATGGTGGACCAGGCGCAGATCTCGCGCGCGCCGATGGAGAGGCTGGCCGACCGGGCGAGCGCGATCTTTGTGCCGGTGGTGCTGGGGCTAGCGGCGGTGACGTTTGTGGCGTGGATGGTGGCGTCGCGGTCGCTGCCGATGGCGCTGGCGAACACGGTGGCGGTGCTGGTGATCGCGTGTCCGTGCGCGATGGGGCTGGCGGTTCCGGCGGCGCTGACGGTGGCCGTGGGGCGCGGGGCCCAGCTCGGAGTGCTGTTCAAGGGCGGCGAAGCACTGGAGCGGCTGGCGCACCTGGACGCGATCGTGCTGGACAAGACGGGGACCATCACGGTGGGAAGGCCAGTGTTGGAGAAAGTGCAGGGACTAGGGACTAGGGAGCGAGAGAGCGAGTCAGCGAGCCAGCGAGTCAGCGGGTCGGCGGGGCAGCACACTGAAGAGGAACTGCTACGCGTGGCTGCGGCGGCGGAGGAGCGGTCGAATCATCCGCTGGCTCATGCGATTGTGGATGCCGCGCGCGGGCAAGGGATCGAGTGGAGGCCGGCCGAAGATGTGCAGGTGATCCCGGGCCGTGGACTGAGCGCGCGCGTGGAAGGGCAGGACTGCCTGCTGGGGAATGAGGCGCTGTTTCGCGAGTATGGGATCCGGCTGCCGGGCGAGGTCGCGACGGCGGAGGCGGGCGTGACGCGGCTTTGGATGGCGCTGGACTTGATGCCCGTTGCGTACTTCGACGCGCGGGATGCGCTGCGGCCGGAGGCGGCGGAGGCGATTGCGGCGCTCAAGCGGAGCGGGCTGCGAGTAACGATGCTGACCGGCGACTCGGTGGAGGCGGCGGCGCCGATCGCACGGCAGGCGGGGATCGCGGAGGTGGAGGCGGGGCTCGATCCGGCGGAGAAGCTGGCACGGATTCGCGAGATGCAGGGGGCCGGGCTGCGGATCGCGATGGTGGGCGACGGGATCAACGATGCGGCGGCGCTGGCGCAGGCGGATGCGGGCATCGCGATGGGGACGGGCGCGGACCTGGCGCAGGAGGCTGGCGACGTGCTGCTCTTGAGGACGCAGCCGATGGCGATTCCGGCGGCGCTGGCGCTGGCGCGGCAGAGCGTGCGCATCATGCGGCAGAACCTGGGATGGGCGGTGGGCTATAACCTGATCGGGATTCCGCTCGCCGCGGGGGCGCTGTATCCGGCGTTTCACGTCCTCCTGACGCCGTGGCTGGCGGCGGCGGCGATGGCGATGAGCTCGGTGTGCGTGCTGGGGAACAGTTTGAGGCTGAAAGGGTGGCGGAGTTAGGGTCGAGCTGTCAGCTTGTGGGCGGCGAAGCCGCGCTGTGCCGGGCGCTATCGCGCGGCGAACACGAGAACGACGGACGGAAGATGACAGACAGGCGACGGGCCGGCGCGATGGCAACCGAGAGACATGATGCCGCGGCGCCGGGGCCAGAAGATCCACGTTGAGATGGAATCGAAAAGGGGCAGAGAGTATGGGAAGTAACTGTAAGGGGCTGTTCCGCAGAGATTGCAGCAAGATGCTTTTCGCGCTTTTCTATGCGGCACTGGCAGCTGTGTTCGCGTCACCGCAAGCGGTCGCGGCGACGATTCCGAAGAGTCTCTCCGACGTCCGCGGATTCAACTACACGCCGGCGAGCGTGACGCGCTTCAACGACTTCTGGCTGCATCTGGACACACGCGAAGTGGATCGGGATTTCGGGTACGCGAACGAACTGCGACTGAATCAGACGCGCGTGTTCCTGCCATTCGACCCCTGGAACCGGGATCCAAAGACGTTTTCTTCGAACCTGAATGCATTCATGGACATCGCGGGACAGCACGGCATCGGGGTGATGCTGGTTCTTGCGCAATCGTTCCGGGAACCGGCGGGGGAGAACCGTTCCGAAATCGACGCCAAGATGCAGGCCTGGATCAAGGCGGTGGCGGAGATCGTAAGAGACAAGCCGAGCATGGCCTTCTGGGACGTGCAGAACGAGCCGGACTATCCAGGCGACCGGGAGCATCCTCGAACCGAGCAGGACCTGGCTCGCAGGATGTATCTGGCTCGAATGTTCGCAGAGACCGTGCATCAAGCCGACGGCGTTCATCCCACGACCGTCGGTTGCACCTTCGAGAAGTGCATGGAAGACACCGCGGAAATCGCCGACGTGCTTTCCTTCCACGACTACAGCCCAACGGTGGCGGAGATCGACGACAACCTGGCCAAAGCGAGCGCCTTTTCGGCGAAGACGGGCAAGCCGTTCTTCAACACGGAGATGGCATGCATCGGGCGGGCGAATCCGTACGACATCATGCTGCACGAGTACCAGAAGGCCCATGCCGGCTTCTACATTTTCGAATTGATGATCACGTCCTATTGGGGCGGCGTGCACGGCGTTTTCTACCCGGATGGGACAGTGCGCGACCCCTCGATTCCCGCGGCGATCCTGGGAATCTTCCGCAGTCACGCGGCAGAGGTGCGGCTGGAGGATCCGGATCGCGAGAGCTGGGTGACGACGGCGGTCGCCGACAGCAAGGCGTGGCTGGCCAAGCCGAATCCGGACTGGAAAGAAGGCTTGCGCATCGCCGAGATCGAGGCCAATCTTCTGGAAGGAGCGCAATTGACAGCTATGCGCGTCCCGCCGACCCGCACGGTCGATCTTCTTCGCGCGTCATCGCCCGATTTGCCGAAGCTGCGGGCGACGATCAAGCAGTATGTGGCGCTTTTGGAGCCGTATATCGATGCGCATCCGGCGACGCGGCATTGGTGACGCCAGACTGTTCGTCTTGTCCCTTCGGCGCGAAGGAGCCGTGCCGAAGGACCGGAGGCAGACGCGGAATCTGCCGCTCAATCCGGGAGTCGTTACTTTATGGACTTCGCAGGAGACAAGCGCAGCACGCTAAACTAAGCGCAGGGTCTGTCTGTGCGCATCCTCACCCGGTACATTCTCGGCGAGATTCTGTCGCTCACGCTGATCGGCTGCGCGCTCTTCACGTTCATTCTGTTCATGCCGCAACTGCCACACATCCTCGAGGTGGTGGTGCGCAGCAGCTCCACGTGGGCCGACGTGGCGCAGGTCTTCCTGTTCACGCTTCCGAATCTGTTTAAAGTCACGATCCCCATGGCGGTGCTGTGGGGAATCCTGCTGGGCTTGAGCCGGCTGGCGTCGGACAGCGAGATCATCGCGATGAGGGCGTCGGGGCTGGGCATCGGGTACTTCGTGCGCGTGGCGTCGATCGTGGCGGTGAGCGGAACGCTGCTGGGGCTGGCGAATTCGCTCTACCTGGCGCCGCGGGCCAACCAAGCGATCATCGAGATGGAGCAGTCGCTCGAGACTTCGCAGGCGTCGTACGAGATCCAGCCGAGGGTGTTCTACGAGGACTTCCGGAACTACGTTCTCTACGTGGAGGACGTGCGGTCGGGGACGGGCGCGGCGAACTGGCGGCAGGTGTTCATGGCCGACGTCTCCGATCCGGCGAATCCCCTGGTGACAACCGCGGCATCGGCGACCGTGGTGTCGGACAATACGCAGGAACTGATGATGCGGCTGCGCGACGGGCTGCGTGACGAAACCGTGGCCGACGAACCGGAGCAGTCGAACATCTCGACGTTCACGACGACCGATCTGCCGCTGGCCCTGGGCGCGCAGAGCGACGTACACCTGGGACGGCTGGATACGGCGCTATACGCCATGCCGCTGGGCACGCTGCTCCAGCGCACGCGCGGACGCGACGGCAAGCGGTTCCTAATCGAGATGCACAACCGGTTCGCGTTTCCGGTGGCGTGCCTGGTTCTGATGCTGGTGGGCGTGCCGCTGGGCGTGGCGTCGCGGCGCGGGGGCAAGAGCTCGGGATTCGTGTTCACGATCCTGCTGGTGTTCGTCTACTACTTCCTGTCGTCGACGGGCATCGCGCTCGGCCACCAAAGCCGATTGCCGGCGTTTTTTGCGGTGTGGTCGGCGAACCTGCTTTTCGGCGCGGCGGGAACGTTCCTGCTGTGGCAAATGGCGACGGGCGGACGGATCCTGGGCGAGATGGCGGCGTGGGTTTCACGTTCGCCCAAGCTGACGGAAGCGGTAAAGCCCAAGGGGTTCCCGGTGAGGAAGTTCTTGGATCGGGTACGGGGCCACAGGCTGACGGTGAGGAGATCGAGATCGCGCGGGATCGTTCCACGCATCCTGGACGAGTACATCGTGCGCGAGTTCCTGGGTATGTTCCTGCTGATCCTGGCCGGGTTCGTACTGCTGATGATCGTGTTTACGTTCTTCGACCTGGTGGGCGACATACTGCGCAACCACATCGCGCTGGGCATCGTGGGCGATTATCTGCTGAACCTGACGCCGAGCATGCTGTACCAGATCGCTCCGCTGGCCGTGCTGATCGCCGCGCTGGTGACCTTCGGCGTGCTCAACCGGAACAGCGAGATCATTGCCATGAAGGCCACGGGCATCAGCCTCTACCGGCTGGTGGTCCCGGTGGTGTTGATCGCCGTATGCCTGGCCGTGGGCCTGTTTCTCTTCGACCAGTTCTATCTGCCGCAGGCCAACCGCAAGCAGGAGTCGCTGCGCAACGTGATCAAAGGGCGGCCGCCGCAAACGTATCTGCACCCCGAGCAGAAGTGGATGTTCGGGCCGCAGCCGCCGGCGGGCGAGCCGGGCTGCATCTACTACTACGAATTCTTCGATGCGGACTCGAACGAGTTCGCAAATCTCTCCATCTTCGAGTTCGACCCGGCGACCTTCCAGCTTACGCGCCGCATTTTTTCCAAGCGGGTGGTGTGGGATTCCGACGAACATGCCTGGCTGTTCCAAAACGGGTGGTCGAGGGACATCCAAGGCGCAAACGTAACGGCATTCCGGGCGTTTCTTGAGACATCGTTTCCCGAGCTCCACCCCGGACCGGACTATTTCAAGAAAGAGGACCTGCAGTCGCAGGAGATGAACTTCAGGCAGCTCGACCGGTATATTCGCGATCTGCGGCAGAGCGGGTTCGACACCAAGCGGCTTAGCGTGGCGCTGTGGCACAAGCTCGCTTACCCGCTGATCGCGGTGGTGATGGCGGTACTGGCGATTCCGTTCGCGCTATCGATGGGGCGGCGCGGATCGCTGACCGGGGTGGCGGTGGCGATCGCAGTGGCGCTGGCCTACTGGGTGGTCGACGGGCTGTTCGGCGCAATGGGCAACGTGAACTACCTGCCCGCGGGGATCGCCGCGTGGTCCTCCGACATTCTGTTCGGGCTGGCGGGCGGGTATTTGCTGCTGAGGACGCCGACGTAGGGAGACAGAGACCGAGGGAACAAGGGACAACGGGAACGAGAAAGCAGGGACTGAGGGGCCAGGGATTAGAAGAACCTACGCCTCGGTCGAGCGCGAGAACGCTGAATCCCTGCAGGCTGCCTTTGGCGCGAATTGAGGGAATCGTACAATAGAAGCATGGTCGGTGAGCTTGCCCCGCTCTACAACTACATGTGGCGCTACCGCTGGGGATACGTGCGGGGGACGCTGGCGTGCGTGGGCACGAATATCGTCGCGGTGCAGTTTCCGCGCGTGCTGGGCATAGCGGTAAACCAGATCACGCAGGGAGCGACGCTCAAGTTGGTTCTGTTGTTCGCGCTGCTTCTGGTCGGGATCAGCCTGGTGAAGGGCCTCTTCATGTACGCGCAGCGCTGGATCCTGATCGGCATCTCGCGCGAAATCGAATTCGACCTGCGCAACGATCTCTTCCGCAAGCTGGAGATCCAGGACTCGGGCTTCTACCAGCGTTACCGCACGGGCGACATCATGGCGCGCATGACGAACGACCTGAACGCGGTGCGCATGCTGCTGGGGCCGGCGCTGATGTACAGCGCGAACACGATCTTCCTGAGCGTCTTCGCGGTCTTCTTCATGCTGCGCATCAGTCCCTACCTGACGCTGGTGGCGCTGGCGCCGATGCCGCTGGCGAGCATCCTGGTGCAGTACGTTGGGCGGCGGATTCACGAGCGCTTCGAGCGCATCCAGGCGAGCTTCTCCGACATCTCGGCACAGGCGCAGGAGAACTACTCCGGGGTGCGGCTGATCCGCGCCTTCGCGCGCGAGGAGTCGCAGATCGGGCTCTTCGAGCGGCTGAACCGCCAGTACATCGGCCGCGCGCTGCGGCTGGTGCAACTGATGGGCATGTTGTGGCCGACGCTGGAGTTCATCCTCGGCATCTCGATGATCATTACGCTGCTGGCGGGCGGACACCTGGTGGTCGAGAAGCAGATCAACGTCGGAGACTTCGTCGCGTTCAACACCTACATGATCCTGCTGATCTGGCCGATCATCGCGGTAGGCTGGGTGATCAACATCTTCCAGCGCGGGACAGCGTCGGTGAAGCGCATCGACGAGTTGCTCAAGGCCGAGCCGGCGATCGACGACAGTTCCGCTGTTTCAGGTTTTGGACCGGACGCGGTGCTAAGGGGGGAGATCGAGTTCCGGCACCTGACGTTCGGCTACGACGAAAGCCCGGAGCAGACCCCGGGACTCCACTCCACGGACAAAGACCGGCCGGCCGGAACCACGGTGCTACGCGATGTTTCGCTGCGTATTCCCGCGGGATCGAGCCTGGCGATCGTGGGGCCGACGGGCTGCGGCAAGACCACGCTGGTCAACCTGATCCCAAGGCTTTACGAGGCGCCCGAGGGATCGCTGCTGATCGACGGGCGGCCGGTGCGGGAGTACCCGCTGGAGATGCTGCGGCGGAACATCGGCATGGTGCCGCAGGAGACGTTCCTGTTCAGCGAGACCATCCGCGAGAACCTGGCCTTCGGCGCGCCGCACACGGACGACGAGGAGATGCTGCAGGCGGCCGATGCGGCGCACATCCGGCAGGAGTTCGAGGAGTTTCCGCGCGGCTTCGAGACCATGGTCGGTGAGCGCGGGGTGACACTTTCGGGGGGGCAAAAGCAGCGGTCGGCGATTGCCCGCGCGCTCGTGCGAAAGCCGGCGATTCTGATCCTGGACGACGCGCTGGCCAGCGTGGACACGTATACCGAGGAGCGCATCCTGGGAGGCCTAAGGAAGTATACGGCCGATACGACCACGATCCTGATCTCGCATCGCGTGTCGACGGTGCGCAACGCCGACCGCATCGCCGTGCTCGACAAGGGCCGGATCGTGGAGATAGGCGGGCACGACGAGCTGCTGGCGCTGGACGGCTATTACGCGGGCCTGTATCAGAAGCAGCAGCTTGAGGAAGAGCTGACGGTGGCGGGCTAGGGAAAGCGGAGTTGGCGGGGCTAGCGGTGTTGGTGAGGCTGGCGAGCGATTGCGACGATTAGGCGGTCCAGCTTGAGGTGCTGACGGTGCCGGACGATGGCTCGGGGCGGCTGGCGCGGACCGGCGCCGGCCGCGGCAAGTCCACGGCGCTTTGCGACGATGAGTTGACAGTGGGGCTCTTCGCGACTTCGCGCCAGGCGTCGCGCACATTCCTGACACAATCGATGGCGTGCTCGAACTTGGCCCTGGAAGCCGACTGCGAGGCCTGCAGGATTAGCGCGAAGATTGCGGCGTAGAACTCGCTGAGGGACTGTGCGGGCCGGCCGCCGACGTCCGTGCGCAGGCGCGCCTCGAGATGGATGATGATGTCGAGGGCGCGCTTGACGGCGGCCCTGCGTGCGTCGGCGTCGCCGCGTTCGACGGCAGTAATGGCCGCACAGAGGAAGCGGATGATGCCGTCGCAGAGAGCGACAATGAGGTCGACGGCGGAAGCGCCTTCGAGGGAGTGTTCCCGATAGCTGTCCATTGCGCGGCGGCTCCTTATCACCTCTGGGTCGTGTTATAGCCGGTGATTGCCGAATAGAGTTCATTCATGCCGGTCAGTTCGTTGGGCAGGACCTGGAGAATCTCGTTGGCCTTGGTCAGCTCGGCGGTCAGGCGCGACTGCCGGGCCGAGATGTAGATCTGCTCTTTGGAGATCTCGGCGTTCAGGGTCGACTCGATAGTGCTGTTGGAGTTCTGGGCGAGCTTGGCGACAATCTCGGCAACGGTGGAGCTGACGTCGAAGCCGGCTCCGCTGAGCGGCGAACCGAAATTCAGTCCGACAGCGCCCATTCAATCCTCCATCAAGGAGCGATGCAGCCTGTAAGCCACCGTTGGCGGGAGCCGCATGAGAGGAATCTCATGAGTCACCCGACGCCAGCGGGAAGCAGCGAGTCAGCGTGACAGCGAGTTGGGCCGGAGTGTCCGGACCGCCTACTCGACGCCGAGAACCTTGACGATGACGCGCTTGCGGCGCTGGCCGTCGAACTCGGCGTAGAAGACGCGCTGCCAGGTGCCGAGGTCGAGCTTGCCGTTGGTGACTGGCAGAGTGGTTTCGTGGTGGAGCAGCAGCGACTTGAGGTGGGCGTCGCCGTTGTCCTCGCCGGTCTGGTGGTGCTTGTAGTCGGGGCGCGCGGGGGCGAGTTCCTCGAGCCACTTGCCGATGTCCTCGATGAGGCCGCTCTCAAGGTCGTTCACGTAGACCGCCGCGGTGATGTGCATGGGCGAGACGAAGCACAGGCCGTCCTTGACGCCGCTGCGGCGGACGATCTGCTCGACCTGGTCGGTGATGTGGACCATCTCGCGGCGTTTGCGGGTTTCGAAGACGAGGTATTCGGTGTGACTCTTCATCGGAAAGCTCCTTCAATCTGCGGCAGGGCGGCGAAAACCGCGTCGGCCCTCTCGCCCTTATCCTAAAGGAGCCGTGAAGACGCGACGCCCGCCGGATGCCGCCAAGCGCGTGCGCAAGATGCACGACGCGCTGATGCGCGCCTATGGGCCGCAGCTCTGGTGGCCGGCGAAAACACCGTTCGAGACGATCGTGGGCGCGTACCTGACGCAGAACACGGCGTGGAAGGCGGTGGAGCGGTCGCTCGAGAACCTGCGCGCGGCGGGAGCGTTGACGGCGGAGGGGTTGCGCAAGATTCCGCTGGCGCGGCTGCGGCGGTTGATCCGGCCTTCGGGGTTCATCACGCGCAAGGCGCCGGCGCTGAAGGCGTTCGTAGCAATGCTCCCCAAGGAGTTTAGGGGATCGCTCGATGCGATGGCGGCGACGCCGACGGCGGCGCTGCGCGAGCGGCTGCTGGATCTACCGGGCGTGGGACCGGAGACGGCGGACGCGATCCTGCTCTACGCGCTGGGCCATGCAGTTCCGGTGGCGGATGAGTATCTGCGGCGCGTGGCGGAGCGGCACGGGCTGATCGAGCTGCCCGCGGGACGGAAGCGAATTCCGTACGACGCGCTGGTGGAGCTGACGCTGCGGGCGTTTGCGGGCGATGCGGCGAGCGGCCGTGCGCAACTCTACAACGAGTTCCACGCATTGACGGTGGCGGTGGGCAAGGCGCACTGCGGGCGGACGGCGCGGTGCGAGGGGTGCCCGCTGGCCGGGGATCTGAGAGACAGCTATTAGCTTTTAGCCATTAGCCCTTAGATGTTCGCACTTTCGCGTGTGAGTGAGGAAAGCCGCGTTCGCGCGCGACAAGCTAAGAGCTAATGGCTAAAGGCCTAAGGGCTGACTTATGGCGTAATCTGGTTGCATCATGAGCCCAACACCGCAGCAGCCGCAATTGAACGTCGCCCAGACTCCCGACTACCGCGAGACCTACGCCAACAGCGTGCAGGTGCGTGTGAGCGTGTGGGATTTCCAGCTTGTCTTCGGCACCGCTTCCAGCGACAGCCCCGAGCAGGTGACGATCCGCAACCACCAGGCCATCTTCCTGAGCCCGCAGCAGGCCAAGGCGTTGTGGAACGTACTGGGTCAGAATCTTGCCCAATACGAGCAGGCCTTCGGCACGCTCAACCTGGAGCCGCAGGGGCAGAGTTTTCCGCGCGGGCCAGTGAACTAAGCAGGAATCAGAGATCAGGGATCAGAAAGGCAGTGAATGTGTGTGCCGGTGCGGCGGTGCACGCACGCGGTCAGTGAGGGGTTGTCGCGCTTCGAGGGTCGGGACTGCCCGCCCCCATCAGCACTAACGAGCGCTGCGCAAAGGGCGAGTAGACGAGCAGCGTTGTGCAGGCGAGCGCAAGGCCGAAGTCGATGTGGTGCATGAGCAGGAAGGGCGAGAGCGACCAGAGGACATCGAAGCAAAGCAGGAAGGGCCAGATCTGAAGGAACTTCCGGCCGAAGCCCGGCGCGTGGAAGAGCGCGGCGCAGAGGACGAAGGCACGAACGGGGATGAGGATTGCGGCGGTGACGATGACGGCGCGGAAGACGCCGGTCGCCCAGGGCAGCGGCGAGAGAAGATCGGCAATCTCCGGCAGATTGGCCAGCGCGCCCACATAGAAGCCGAGATACATGAGCTGAAAGAGAACGAAGAATGTCTGAACGACCCGATAGGAAGTCCTGGGAAGGTCCTCGGGTGCGGCGAGGATCCTGGTGGGGGAAGCCGCTTCGGACTCGCTGGGCGCGAGAGCCGCTTGACTCGATGGCGTAGGCGCGGATTCGGCGAGCGCGGCGGGCGAATCGCTGCTGGCCGAGATGCGTTCGACGGGCGCCAGGAAGCGATAGCCGCGGCGGGCGAGGGTCTCAATGAAGCGCGGGCTGGAGGCCTTGTCGCCGAGGGCCCCGCGAAGGCGATTGATGGCCGAGTTGACGCCGTGTTCGTAGTCGACGAAGGTGCCTTCAGGCCAGAGGGTGCGGGCGATCTCCTCTCGCGTGAGGATCTGGCCCGGCCGCTCCAAGAGCATGAGGAGAATCTCAAAGGGCTGGGCGTTCAACTTCACGCGCAGTCCCTGGCGGCGAAGCTCTCCCGTGGCGGCGTCGGCTTCGAAGACCGCGAAGCGGAAGCGCCGGGCCGATTGAGCGCCAGTCTGCGAATCCTGCATATCTTTCGACCAGTGTAGCCGATGGAGGGTCAGGCAGGGAGCGGGCCGCGTCCGGTGACAACTTGCGAGAAGTCCAATTGCTGGAGGGGTTTGGACGGTGAGAATCATCCATCGACGGGTGAGGCGGCATGCATTGCATGAAACGCGTCAGACAGGTAGGGTGCAGAGCATGACGGATGAACGGCGCGCGAAACCGAAAGGCATTTGGGTTGGCGGCGCGTCGCTGCTCGTGCTGGCCGCAGCGGTTGCCGTTGCCGAGCAGCCGACGCCGAGTGCGGCGGCCGGGTTCAATTCGTATATCGAGGGCGTGGGGTCGCGGCTGGTCGAGCAGCACCGGGCGGCGGGGGCGTTCCTGGCGCCGGAGGATACGGCCCGGCTGCGAAATGGCGAATCGATCATCGAGAAGCTGACGCCGGCGGCGGGCCCGGATCTGCCGGGTGCGATGCTACATGATTGGCGCGGGACGGCGTTTGTGCCGGGCGCCACTGCAGCGGACTTCGAGCGGGTGATGCGGGACTTCGGCGGCTATCCGCGCACTTACTCGCCGCAGGTGCTCCGGGCCACGGTGCTCACGCAGGCCGGCGACCACTACCAGGCAACGATGCGAGTTCGGCAGAAGCACATCCTGACGGTAGTGATGGATACGGACTACGACGTCAGGTTTGGGCGGCTGGACGCGCAGCACGGGTACAGCATCTCGCGCAGCACGAAAATCTCCGAGATCGGCTCGGCCGGGACGGCGAATGAGCGCGCGCTCGGCCCAAGCGAAGAACACGGATTCCTGTGGCGGCTGAACACTTATTGGAGCTACGAGGAGAGGGACGGCGGGCTGTATATCCAGATCGAATCGGTGTCGCTGACGCGGTCGATTCCGACGGGGCTGGGGTGGGCGATCGGGCCGTTTGTGGAGAGCGTGCCGAGAGAATCGCTCGAATTCACGCTGCAGGCGACGAGGGATGCGTTGAAGAGGTAGCAAAGGAGCGAGAAAGCGCGGGAGCGGGTTCGCGAGGGGGCGAAAGGAGACGGAGATGGGCGCACGGATCGTAACGGCGAGAAATGGTGCGGAGTTCCGAAGCGCGCGGCGTGTGAACCAGGCGCTGACGGCGGGGATAGAGAAGCGCGCTTTGACGTGGATGGCGGAGCGGGCGCCGGGATGGGTTAGCTCGGACCAACTGACGGTGCTGGGGTTGAGCGCGCAGATTGGAGCGGGGATCTGTTATGCGCTGGCGCGGTACGACCGGCGGATGCTCGTGGCGGCGATCGTGTGCCTGGCGCTGAACTGGCTGGGCGACAGCCTGGACGGCACGCTGGCGCGTGTAAGGCGGCAGGAGCGGCCGCGGTACGGGTTCTACGTCGATCACATCGTGGACATTGTAGGCGCGGTGGCGCTGATGTGCGGGCTGGGAGCTTCGGGGCTGCTGCACTGGCAAACGGCGATCGCCATGCTGATTGCGTTTTTGGTTCTCTCGGGCGAGAGCTACCTGGCCACGTACACGCTCGGCTGCTTCAAGCTGTCGCAGGGGATCTTCGGGCCGACGGAGATCCGGATTCTGCTGGCGATGGGCAACCTGGCCGCGCTGCGCAGCCCGTACTCGACGCTGTTCGGGCGCCGGATGCTGCTCTTCGACCTGGGCGGCGCAATTGCGACGGCGGGAATGGCGGCGATGGCCATCGCTGTGACGGTGCGGCACACGGCCGAGCTCTACCGGCAGGAGCCGATCCGGTGAACCCATTCGTCCGCTGGTGCAAGTTCAACGCGGTGGGCGCCATGGGGATGGCGGTGCAGCTTAGCTCGCTGGCGATCCTGAACCGGATCAGCGGGGGCCACTATATGGTGGCGACCGCGGCGGCGCTGGAGCTGACGTTGGTGCACAACTTCATCTGGCACCTGCACACCACGTGGCGGGACCGGAGAGACCGCTCGGCATTGTCTGGGCAGTTCATTCGCTTTCATGTTTCGAACGGGCTGGTGTCCCTGGCGGGGAACCTGGCGCTGACGCCACTGCTGGTGAGGGAAGCGCACCTCCCCGTGGTCGCGTCAAACGCGATTGCGATTCTGTGCTGCTCGCTCGTGAACTTCTGTCTGGGGCACAACTGGGCGTTCGCGGCGCGGGCCGAGGCGCGGCAGGGCTAGAACGCAGAGTCGATGTGCCGATAATAGATTTGGGGGGCTGCGCCTTTGTGGGACGTGGCGGCCTCGCATGAGGAGCAGATGCGATATTCTGCTTCGTCGTGGGAATCTCCCGCATCGGAGGCGCAATGGCCAACCGCCCGGGCAGGAAGGGCTCTGCCGCCCTCTCGTACCATACGTTGCGCCGAACGGTGGGGATCATCGCGATGTCGCTTCCTATTGGCCTGATTGCCGGCGACATTTTGCTCGGGCTCGCCGGGCCGCGCCACGCGCTTCCGGTCCCGGTGGTGCAACGGTCGATCAGCGATTACCGCTATACGCCGATGGGCGACTGCCTGGTCGGCAGCCTGTGCGCGATCGCGGCGTTTCTGATGTGTTCCCGCGGATACGGCATCGTCGACGAGATCGCCGGATACCTGTCTGGAATCTCCGCGCTGGGGGTTGCGCTGTGCCCCTCGGAGAACCCGCGGGAGGCGGTTCATTCGCAGCTCTCGGCCGAATTGAATCTGGTTCACACGGAGTTTGCCGCGTTGATGTTTCTGTCGCTCGCGTACTTCTGCCTGGTTCTGTTCCGCAGGTCGTATTTGGAGGCGGCGCGGCGCACCCGCCGCAAGCGGCACAGAAACCAGATCTACGCCACGTGCGGTTGGGTCATTCTGGCATGCAACGCCGTCATGCTGAGCCTGGGCCTGGATCACCTGAAGCAACTGCTCGATCCGATCAACCCGCTGCTGACCTTCGAGTCGCTGGCGATGATCGCGTTCGGCGTGGCTTGGCTGGTCAAAGGCGAAGGCTTCCTGAAGGACCGGCCCCACAACCACGTCCAGCACTCGTAACTCAGAAGCGCCGTCGACGATCCGGCCCGGAACCCGCCGGTGAATTGTGCCTGTCGGGCAGTTCGCCGGCGAGCCCGGTTTGAAGAATTCCCGAATACTCTGGTCTCAGTGTCCCTTGCCTGTCTTGGTCTGATCGGCCGACATCGGACCGGGGAGCGGGGTTTGCTTGCGAATGGGAACCCGGGCGTCGCGGGCGAAGTACCAGCGCGCGGCAATCGAGAACGAGTTCACCTTCAGGCTCGCGTCGGTCTTCTGCGACTCATAGAAGAAAGCGGAGTAGGTGGGCGCGAAAGAGAGATTCCCGATCGAGGGTAGGACCAGCGCCACACTCAAGGGGATGGCGTATTCGGTTTGCGTGGGCAGCTCGGCGGCCGGCGTCCGTCCGAAGTAGTAGTCGCCCTGCGAATCGGTGACCAGGCTGATCTGCCTGGGAGGCCCCCCCCGGCCCGCTCCCCTTGCGCTCTGCCAGAGACGGTTCTGGAAGTGTAGAGTCCAGTAGAAGCCGGGAGTGTGAAGAGTCTTGACGGCGGGCGAGCCGATGATCGTGGTGGTGCTGTTAATGGTGAGCGGCGACGCCGGCGTGCCGTAGGTGCTGCTGCTGAAACAGGTCTGCAGAGTGTAGTGGGCGCTGACCTGGCAGGTCTTTTGCTTGGAACCCGTCTGAAGTGTGAGCGCCGCCAGGTTGGCGTTCTGGAGGCTAAACTCCATGCCGGTCTCGAAGTAGCTGCCGCTCTGGAAGAAGTATTTCCATTTGTTGACGCCAAATTCAGCCCTGAACCCGGCGCGGTCGGTCCAACCCGCGTTGCGCGGCAGCTTGACCGTGAGCTCGCCGGACGGGACGGAGCCAGTCGCGTAGGAGAAGAACAGGTACGGATTGTCGATCTGAATCTGATACTGATGCGGGGTGAAGACCAGAAGACCGCGCGGGAGGGAGCGAACAGGAGGGACGGAATCAGTGTTCTTGTTCCCTCCAAGACGAACCTGGACAAAGGCGCCCTCGGTGAGATTGTTGAGCGAATATGAGGCGTTGATGGGCTTGCCGGTGAGATTGCCAATGACCCCGCGGTCGTAGGAGAAAGCACTTTGCTCGCCGACCGATACGCGCGCGAACGGATTGCCGCCCGAGCCGAAGAAGCTTCCGGTGACGCGGCTGGCCAGCTCGAGATCCAATTCCTGCTGGGTAGGCGCCTGGGCGCGCGCGTCGGAGACTCCCTGAAAGTTGGCGACGTACTGATTGCCGCCGACCGGCTGCCGGGAAGAGAAGCTGGCGACCACCTTGGCGAATTCCACCTGCCAGAGCGGCGCCTGCTGGAAGCGCTGGTTTTCCCTTGTAATCAACGCTTCTGACGACTGCGTGCCATTGGACGGAGCCTGCATCGCATTGGACTGAGCCTGCGTCGCGGCGGACGGAGCTGAAAGCGGTGTCTCGGCCAGCGTGACGAAGCCGGGCAGATCTTTCTTCAGGAAGTGGGAAAGAGGAGCCGTGACAAATGTGCTCGTCTCCTTGTGATTCAACGGGGGAAGACTCTGGAGCGTGCCGTAAATCGCCTTGTCCTGCGCCAACTGGTCGGTGGTCAGCAGCCAATAGAACGCATCGTCGGCGATCGGCGTCCCACCGATGCAATACGCAGTCTGGCTTTCGCTCTGCCCCTTGCACGAAGGATCGGCGGGAATCCACACGGGCTCGTTGTTCTGGTTGATCTCAGTCACGTTGGTGAGAGCCGACTGCACCAGGCCATAAGAAATCAGCCACTCTCCCGAGGGGCCGGTATCGGCAAGCTGGGCCTGCTGGGCCATCAACTTCTGTGACGCGCCGAGAAGGTCTTTCAGGTCTTTTCCGGTCACCGCGACGTACTCCAGGTAGTCGCCCTTCCAGAAGATGCGGTCGAGGGCAACGCGCAACCGGCATAGATCGTATTTCTCTTTTTCTTCTTTCGCCGACCTCGGCTTGCTTTCGCCGGCCTGGACCGGGTTGAGTTCGCCCTGGCACATGTCATAGTCCGTGTAGCCCTGGCCGATTGCGTCCAGTTCCACGTCGCGGCTTTGCAGGAGCACGACGTCGACCTTAAGCGGCGAAGCCCTTTGCAGGTTTCTGAGCAGCGCAAATTCAGTCTTTTGCTTGTCCGCCAGCTCAATCCCGAGGTTCGGCGGCGGCGGTGGAGCGCCCTGCAACTCTGCAATGAGTCGATAGAGCAGCGAAACGGTGGTCTGCCGATCGGAGGCTTGGAGCTTGGCGGCGCCGGCCTGGGGAAAGACGTCATCGTGCTGGTTCGTCAACGAGAGGCTCTGATCGGCGCGGGATTCAATCGTGAGGCGCGAAACCGCGCCGGGATAGCTCCCGGTTTCCGACGAATAACTGGGATCGGGCGTTACGACAGGGGCGAACTGTTTGGCCCGGGCCGACGCGGGATAGGTGAGTTCGATCGCCTGAGTGCCGTAACCCGACTCCGCTTCGCTGAGCACGGCGTCAACATAGCGCGGCGCTGGCGGCGGAACAGTAGGCGGGGGAGCAGGCGAGTCGGCAGGCGAAGCGGTAGGCCATGCGTAGACAAGGCTAAGCTGCTTTGACACCCGCTCGGACAGAATCTCCGCTTCCGGGGCGGGCATCTGCGCCATCACGATGACGCTCGAGAAATTCCCTTCCCTGAGGACAGCGCCCCGCACCAGGGCTTGAGTCACTGAGACAGGGTCGGAGGCGATAACCTCGTCCTCATTGCCGGCCATCTCCGCCTTGCTGCGGTCGCCGCAAGAGACAAAAGCGGTAATGGGATCGATCGGTCCATGTTTCTTTGGATCCGGCGGCGGGCCAGGGCACAAGCGGAGGTTGGTTGCCGAAACCGCCTTCATGGTATCCGGAGCGACAACGCCAACAATCAGCACTTTTCCGCCGTTTCCGGATTGCGCCACCGTGTAGCCGATGCCCTCCTCCTCCATAGCGACGGTGCGCAGTAACCCATTGATTGCGCTGGCCCGCGCATCGGGTGAGAGCACAAAGCAGCCGCCGGTGCTTCTCTCTTTCGCGCATTCCCCCAGGGCTTCCCTTCCGTTTCTCAGGCGTTTGCTGAGGTTCTCCAGGATGACCTTCAATCGGTCGCGATAAGTTTGAAATTCCTTGAGATCGGCAGGATCGACTTGCTTTTCAGACGCAGGAACCAAAGTCAACTGATCCAAGATGCCCACTAATTCGCCGGCCGCTTCAGGGGTCAGCGCATCCTTTCCAACAGTCTCCGAAATCCTTTGGATCGCGCGGATCTGCTTGTTGGAATCATGCTTATCTGGCAGCGAATTCAAGCGCAAGCCCCACGCCGATCCCAGAATCGAAATCTCGTCGTGGATGAGCTCATCGAGCGCCGTCTGCCGCGCCGCCACCTGCAGGTTGCTTTGCGTCGAAAGCGCCTGCAAGGCGGTAATGGTGTTCTGTCCACCCTGGCTGTTGAGCCGGTCGAGGCGTTCGAGCCAATCGAGCGTCTCGGGTTGGGACCCGCCACTGACGCAGCGGACGATGTCCGGGCCAGATGTCTTCTCGCTGAAAAGCAGTGGACATTGCACGCCGCCCTTTTTTCCACCTTCCCCGCCTTTCATCGAGATGCGCAGGTTCGCGGCGAGCAATTGGGTCTGATGGTCGGGGTTGGCTATCTCCGATCTCTCGTTCAGCGATGTGTTGTTATAGGCTTCGGAAAGGCGGAGAGCCGATACGCGCAGCCAGCGCGCCGTATACATGAAGTCCTGGGTTCCCGGCACAACTGCGCGAAAGCCCGCGTGCATCAGGAAGTTCAGCACGTTGTCGCAGTCGGCTCTGTTGGGGACGCGATCATCGTCTTTGTAGAGGCTTTCGGGGCGGGATTCGCCCGCCTTGCTCGTGGTTGCTTCGAGATAGCAAGGCGTGTCCGGGCTGAGCGCTGTGCCATCCTCAAGCTGCAGCGAAGCGCCGAACTCCGGGCCGAAGTTGTCTCCCATGCCCAGGAGCAGGTTCTGATCCTGCGCACGGAAGCGGAGAAAAGCGTCTACCGGCGGAAGGTGCTTATTGTCCGGCTCCCTGAATTCCATCCGGTAGTAGCCCATCAGGCTGCCGGTATAGTCGATGTCGGTCTTCGCGGTTTGTCCCCGGGCGGCGCCGGCAAACAGCAGAAGAAGGAGCATCGAGAAGCAGAGCGGGGAGAGGCAACGAATGAGAGAGCAGGCCTTGTGCATCACATCCTCCAGAGAGGGCTAAGGGGGAAAAGCACGCTATTTGTGCCTCCATCATCCAGAAAAGGCGTTGGATCGTCAATTGATACAAGGGGTTCCTCACCGCCGGCAGCGTGGATTTCCCATGCTGACGGGGAAAGCCGGTTTTCGACGTTTCCCGGTACGCAATTCCATATGGCTGGGTTATAGTGTGCCTAGCTGTTCAACTGACTTAGATTCGGACCCAAGGACTATGACGCCTGACGCAAATCCCGCAACCCATGAAGAGCTCGTGCATGTTTTTGTGAGCTATGCCCGCGAAGACAAGCGATGGCTGGACCCGGAGTACCGGTTCAATCTGATTCCCTTTCTGGTGGAGTCGCTGCGGCGGCACAATGTGGTGTTCTGGTTCGATACAGAACTCAAGCCCGGAGACGAGTACAAGCGGAATATCGATTCGGAGATCGATCAGGCGCGAATCGCCATTCTGGTCGTGAGCCAGCATTTTCTGAACTCCGAGTTCATCGAATCGCGGGAGATGCCGCGGATTGCGGACCGCGCGCAACAGGGCAAGATGATCGTGATTCCGGTGCTGGTGGAACCGTGCGACTGGAGCGATTACCCGTTTCTTTCCGATCGCCAGATGGTGCCCAGCAGCCCGCTGATCGAGTACACGGTAAGCGATCCGAGCTGGGCGAAGGTCAAGTACCAGATTCTGGACGGGTTGAAAGCGCAGTTGAAGAGGATTCGCGAACCGTTGCCGGCGCCGGAAGTTCGGAAGCCGGAACCCGCGGTAAAGACTGAAGCGCCCGCGGTTGCGCCGGTGCAACCGCCCCCGGCGGCGCCGGTTCAGCAGCCAGCCGTTACGCCGGTTCAGCAGCCAGCCGCTGCCCAGTACCGGCCGCCGACTGCGGGACAGCCCCAAGCGCCGGCGGGAGCACAGTTCCAACCGCGGGCGGGCGCACAGTTCCAGCCTCCGGCAGGTGGACCGTTCCAGCCTCCGGGCGCGGCGCAGTACCGGCCTCCGGCGGCGCAGTTCCGGCAGCCGGCGGGCGGGCAGTTTCAGCCGCCCACTGGGGCGCAATACCGGCCACCTGCAGCAGCGCCAAATCCGCCGCCCGCGGGGGCGCAGTTCCAGCCGCCCGGCGCAGCCCAGTACCGGCCGCCGGCCGGTCCGACGCCGGTTCCGCAGGCGAATCCCTCGCCGGTCTACGGCGCCCCGCCAGCGGGACTGTGGCCGCAATACGCCGCCACCCAACCGCCGCGAAGTTCATCGAAGGTCCCGCAATGGGCGGTCGGGCTCGGCGTTGGGGCGCTCGTCCTCTTTGGAATCATCGGCGGCGTGACTTACTACCAGCAACATCAGCCGCACCCCACAATCTCGACAGGGCAACCTGGGGGTCAGGGCACTCCGGGTGCCCCGAGCAACGGGATGGAGCCTTATACCTCGAACCTGGGCCGCTTCTCGATTCTCTTCCCCGGAACTCCGCAGCAGGCGACGCAACCGGTTAACCTGCCGGGGGGCGAATCCGTGACCCTCTATCAGACCTACGTGTCGCAGGACAGCGACAACATTGCTTATACGGTGATGTACAACGACTATCCGTCGGAGTACACCACCGGGATCGACCCGCAGGCGATTCTGAAGGGGGCGCGCGACGGAGCCACAAAAGGCAGGACCCTTACGGACGATGAGGTGATCAGCCTGAACGGAATTCCCGGGCGCGCAATCCGGGCCACGGGATCGGATGGATTCAGCTACGCCGCGCACATTTTCCTGGACGGCTCGCGCCTGTACCAGGTGGTGGTGGTCTCAAACCAGAATCATCCGGCAACGCTGACCGAGGAATTCCTGAGTTCGTTCAAGGTCTTTTAGTTCGTAAGACACTTCCAGCACCGTGCGAAGCGGCTTTTCCCTCACGGGAAAAGCCGCTTGGCGTTTTAGGGCTTTGCGCGACGGGCGCAAAAGGAGCACTGAAGCCGGTGAGCCCGCGCCGGCTGGCTCTGCGCCTGGTACTCGGCTCACTGCTGGAGCGCGACGCGATCCCGCGGCGCCCAGCCGTTGGCGCGGTGGATGATTGCGGCGCGATCGCCGGGCTGGACCTGCGGCTTGCGCAACGAGAACTCCCGTGGCTCGTCACGGGAGAAGAGCCAGAGGCTGAGGGACGGCAGCGACAAGGCCCGCGCCGCGATCCGCACGGCTTCCGGCTCATCGAGGTCGACGACCAGGCTGGCATGGACGGAAGCCGGTGCGGCGAGCATCTCGTCGATCTCGGCGGATGCGCCATGGAGATCCGCGCCATAGAGGCGTACGGTGCGCACGGGATGCAGCTCGACGCCGAGACTAGCCACAATCTCGGGCAGCCGCGCGGTCTCTTTCCGGTTCCAGTCCTTCTGCTCTTCGTTCAGTTCGCTCCACTGCGGCACGTGCGCGCTCTGGCGCTTGGCCATTCCGAAGCGGCTCTCGACGAGGCGGCGCTCGATGGTGTAGCGGCGGTGTTCGAGCTCGGCAAGCTGCTCGATCTGGTCCGCGCTGAGCGGAACGACAGCCAGCGACTGCACGTCGCGCACCAGGTGGAGGCCGGCCATCTCCATCAGCAGCGGCGTATGGTCGGCGCGCCAGCGGTTCGACATCTTCATGAACTCGGGCAGCTCGTGCCAGGGGACGTTGGCCTGGGGATTGATGGTTGCCTGAGAGCGATGGCGGTAGTCCTCATGAAGAGCCTGCGCGAAGGCGTCGAGCTTCAGGCCGAAGAGCACATCGGTTCCGAGCGTTTCCTCGAGGGTTCCGAAGATCTGCAGCCGGTCAGCGAAGCTGGAGATCCTTTCGATCTCGCGCACCAGCTCGCCGAGGCGGCGATAATGCTCGAGGCGCACGTAAACCGGCACGTGAAGATGGCCGTTGCGGTCGAGCAGGGAGCGCATTTCGAGGGCGGCGCCCAGGCTCACCTCGTCGTCGCCGAGAGCCAGCGCGATGCCGAGCAAAGGGCCGGCGGACTCAAGCTTGCGCTCCACGACGTGCGTGAAATCGGGCGATCCGGGCGCGACGGAAGCCTTGACGAACTCCAGCCCGGCGGCCTCGGCGGCGGCGGGATTGGCGAAGGAGAATTGCTCCTTTGCGGCGCCGGCTTCCTCATCGATGACCAGGATTTTGAGCGTGCGGCCCAGCACGACCGGAGACAAGCGGATGAGATGGAGGGCGATTTCGCGGCCGTAGGCGCCGAAGCCGACGAGGACGAAGGTGTGGGCCTCGAATTCGGGGACGGGCGGCAGATGGAGACGCCGGATCAACATGCGGGCGGCGGCGGTGAAGGGATTGAAGAGGCGCAGATCGACGTCGGCCGAACCGAGCGATGCCTTGTCGCTGGCGATCAGACGCTTGTGCATCCAGTCGTTGCGCAGGCGGGCGAGCACATCGATCCTGCCCGGCTTGAGATAGGCGGGGCGGGCATAGATGGCCTTGATCTGCAGTGCGATGTCCATGTTCTCGCTGTCGGAACCGGTGGCGATGACGGCGGTCTGGGCGCGGCGGATGCCGGCGGCGAGCAAAACCTGGGGATTCTTGGCGTCGCCCTGCAGGACGGGGACACCGCTGTTCTCGCAGGTAGCGGCGTTGGGCGAGTCGCCGAGGAGATCGACGGCGACCACGCGGTGATGCGCCGCACGGAGGTTTTCGACGATCTGCATGCCCACGTCGCCGAGGCCGCAAACGATGGTGTGATTGGTCTTGCGGCGCGCCATGGCGGTGCGGATGTTCTTGCGGACGCCGACAAGGAACAACTGCGCGGCGGAGACCACGGCGATACCAGGCACCAGAATCTGCGCCAGAACGAGCTGCCAGGGATCTTTGCCGGGCTGGAAGAGGTCGTAGAGCCTCAGCAGTCCGATCGACGAGATCAGGCAGCGAACGGCCTCGCCAAACGTGAACGGGATAGCCGGATGCGGTGTGGTGCCGGCCGTGTAGCCATAGCCGACCGTGGCGTATCCCCAAAAGCCGAGACCGAGGGCAAGAACGGCGAAGGCGATGAGAACGACCTTTTCGAAGCGTTTGTGCATAGTGCTCTCCGCAATCAGCAGCGCAGGATCAGCCCGGAAGGTTCAACGTCCGGTAGCGGAAGACGAAGCTCCAATCCATGGTTTCGGCGATCATCACGCTGGCGATCTTCTCGGCGGTCTGGCGCAGAGCCGCAAAGCTCTCGTGCGGCGAGGCAAGCGTCCTATTCAACTCGGTGGACTGAAGCGCTTCGAGCTCGCGCGCCATGGCGAGCGAGCGGTCGGCGCTCCGAGAGAATTCCCCGTGATTGGCGATGCCGTAAAACGCGGCGCCGAAGGCGGGCGGCACGGTGGCCAGCAGAAGCAACCAGGCCGACTCCTCGCCGCCGATCACGTGCACGACGCAGGCAAGCAAGGTGAGGATGAACAGAGCCGTGCCGACATGATGGAGGCGATGGCTCAGCCTGTGCATCGTCTCGTGGTTGCCTTCGTGATACCTGACCTGGCCCTCGAGGATGTCCGCAATCAGTTTGGCGACGGATGAGACATAGGCGTGGTCGACTTGGGCGTTCACCAGGCCGAGATCGCGGGCGATGTTGCGAAACATTCCGTCGACCCAGGAGCGATCGAAGCCCGAGCGGAAGTGGGCCGGGGGCGGGGGCGCGGCGAGCGAACAGCCCAGCGGAGCCAGGTAGCAGTATTGGCGCAAGAGCTCGGCCAATTGCCTCAGGTTGAGCCAGCGCTCATGCCAGCGCTTGCGGCGGCCGTGCCAGGTGATGGCGAGGATGACGACGATCAGAGCGAACTCAGTGAACGCGGGGAGTCTGCGGAGCTCGATCCCGTAGGCGCCCAAAAGCGCACCGACCATGGGAACGGCGACGGAGATGGCGGCCAGCAGGCTTGTGGCCAGAGAGCTGGAGCGGAGCGCGCCGGCGTAGTACGCGGACAGGCCGTCGGCCCATGCGTAGTGAGGGCAGAGCCTGTCGAGCAGGTAGCGGCGCGTATCTTCGGGCAGGCCGGGCGAGTTCGCAATCGTCTTCTCCCATTCGTCCCGCGACGACTTCTCGAAATCCGCGACGCGCCACGCGCCCCTGCGCAGACGGCCGCGGGCGACCAGATCGCGAAAGATGCGGAAGATCCGGCCGGGATCGAACCCTGGCTGCTTCTCAGCGAAATAGGCATGGCTGAAGTTGAAGCCCTTGCCGTGGCCGTCCTGGGCAAAGCGTGCGGCGAGGACCGGCCTGAGCTCGTCCAGGGACCGCTGCTGGCGCTTGCCTGATTCATCGGCGAGGAGAATGCACGGATCTTTCGGCTCAGAAGCATTGAGCCAGACGACGGGCACATGCCGTGTCAGCGCCTCCTCGACAATCTGCGTCGTGCCGCCCCTGCCCGCAGCCGGTTCGCCATCCCAGATGGCGATCAACAGATCTGACTGCTCCAGCACCATGCGCCCGACGCGCTCGTAAGCGGCATCCGCCTTGGCCCGAGAGCCATTTACTTCAAACACCGCGGAGGCCTTCGAGAGAAGAGCGTGGAATTCGTCGCGCGAAGCGTCGTCTTCGAAGTCGCGGCAGTACGCGGCAGCGTGGAAGGGCAGCGGGCACTGCAAATCCGCGCCCAGGGCCAGACCGGCGTGGGCTACGACGCGGTCGGCGCCTTCGGCCAGCGGAGAGAGGATGCGCAGAAGCGGGGTTTCGTGCGAATAGAGACGACGATCGTGCGCGGAGGAAGCCAGATGCGCGACGGCCTTGAGGACCTGCTCGCACTGGCCCGGGAGAGCGGCGGAGGCCTCAGGCGAAATCCGGTTGGGGCGATGGCCGGTGACACCGATTTGAACCACCAGGCGGGGCCGTGGCGGCGAGTTTGACTCATGCGGAGCCATGGCGCGGTGACGAACGATGCTCCTCAAAATCTGGGTTGAGCATATCACGGCGCAAGATGGAGGCCGCGGCGGCAATGCCGGGCGGCGCGGCGTGCCCGGCATCTGTAGGCTGGAGTCATGAGGCAGACCGTCGAGGCGATCTGGTTCGACCTGGACGACACGCTCTTCGACCACACGCATTCGGTGTGCCGCGGCATGGATGCTCTTCGTGA
>JBEKUS010000001.1:0-82652 GCA_049514795.1 Occallatibacter sp. | reverse complement strand
CCCTCCAAAAGGCCGAGACGGATTGGTGCTTCTTCCTTTTTGCGATGAAGGGACGTCAGGCGCGCGACTGGTTTCCCATTGCGGGCGATGACGACGTCGTTTCCGGCGACAGCTAAATCGACGAGTTTCGAGAGCTGCGTTTTGGCTTGATATATGTTCACGGGTTGCATGGCGGACTCTTAGTCTGACTAGGTCTAGTCTATCACAGATGCTGCCTGGCGCGAGAAACACCAGCCGTCGCCGTGCAGCCAGCAGGATTCGTCCTTCTCGTGCGGATCGCAGCGGAGACTGCGCACAGTAGCGCCGTAATCGCGGCGGAGCGCCCGAGCCAGCTCGTCGCTGACCGCGGGGTCGCGCGCGCCGGCAAAATCGACGAAGAGGACCGATCCGCAGAGTGTGGCCGCGAAACGATCAGCGCTTTTGCGGGTGATGAAGGCCATCGCGCCGGGACCGTGCGATGAGGTGAGCGGAAAGAGAAGGGTGGCGGCGGGCCTGAGGGCGGCGAGCCATCGAGGGAGGGGGTGGGTGGCGCCGGCGCTGACCACAATTGCGTTGGCGGGCTCGAAAGGCCCCTGCGAGCCGTCGGCCTGGACGACCGTGACCTGAGGCCAGGGCTCGAGCGCAACGCGCGCACGATTGGCGAGACCTTCGTCGATCTCGACCGCGGTGATCTTGCCGCGCGGCCCGGTGAGTTCGGCCAGAATCGCGGTGTAGTATCCGGTGCCGCAACCGAGATGCAGGATTTGGCTGCCGGGCTGGAGGTCGAGCAGGCTCAGATAGTAGGCCCAGAGGCTGGGCTGGCCGTTGTTCACGCGTTTGGCGGCGTCGAGCACAATCAGCGAGTCGCGATAGACGGCGCGGGCGTCGTCGCTCTCCGTGAACCACTGGGAGCCGCTCGTTTGGATCATCCACGGGCCGGGGCCGACGAACCTCTCGCGCGGCACGGTGGAAAAGGCCGAGAGGATGGCGGGCGAGGAGATCTGATTGATGCGACACAGCTCCTTCGCGTAGAAGCGCCGTGCGGATTCGATCTCGTCGGACGTTGGGGGCTGCATAGCGCTGACCAGCGCCGCGTGCGGGGACAGATGGGAGTGGCGCCGCCTTACGCAGGCATTATAGAGCGGTTCCAGAGTTCAGAGGCATTCCCTCCGGCGGTTCTCCAACCCCTGTGGAGTTTCTGGCGATGTTCAATGTGGCGTCTTCTTGAGGGAAAGCGCCACTTGGCGGAGGTGGCTTCGCGCTGCACCAATTGGAGAACCGCTATAGCGTCGTTCAGGAGGGCGCATTCTTCAGGAAAGAGCCATTTCGCCTCCTCGGCTTCGGGATACAGCAACTCTGGAACCGCGGCTGGCGCGATTTGAGCGGGCCGGAGCAGGTCAGGGCGACTGGTTCATCCGAGGGGCGAATTTGCCAGTGAGACCGCGGATTGGGTAGAAAGGTGGGAGCCTTTTCAGCGAAGACAAGCAGGGCGATGAGAGAAGGCTCTGCTGCAGACCGAAGGGCGCCTGACGCAGTGCGCCAGGAGGAAGGAACCGCCTTGAGCATCTCCGCCGGGCCGATCAAGCAAGGGACCTCGCACTCACAGAACCACGAAGACATTCATGCTCAGTTGATCCCCGTGGGGAGGTTGTTGCCGTTTCTCGTGGTGACGCCGCTGTTCTTCCTGTGGGCGATTCCCAATAACCTGACCGACATCCTGATCCGCCAGTTCATGAAGTCGTTCGAGATCAACCAGTCGAGTGCGGCGCAGCTTCAGGTCATCTTCGTGGGGTATTTCCTCATGGCGGTCCCAGCCGGGCAGTTGATGCGCCGGTTCGGGTACAAGACCGGACTGATCACCGGCCTCGTGCTGATGGGAACCGGTTGCTGGATGTTTTACCCCGCCGCGCACGCCGGCGTGTACGGATTCTTCCTGCTGGCGCAATTCGTGATCGGCTGCGGACTGTCCTGCCTGGAAACCGGAGCGAACCCGTTCATCGCGCAATTGGGGTCGGCGGGATCGAGCGAAAGGCGGCTGAACCTGTCGCAGGCGTTCAATCCGTTAGGGTCGATCACGGCGGGCCTGGTGGGTACGGTTTTCATCTTCTCGGGCCAGGAGTTTGGCGGCGCGCAGATCGCGGCCATGAAAGCGTCGGGGACATATCAGGCGTACCTGCAATCAGAAACGCTGCGAGTGGTGCCAACGTACCTGGTCCTTGGCTGTGTGGCGCTGCTTTGGGCAGGGATGATTCTGATGACGAGGTTCCCGGACCTGAGCGGCGAGGACAGCCCGGAGAGCGCGCCGAGCGGCCGGATGCGCGTGCGGCTGTTCCAGCGGCACTTTGTGTTTGCGGTGTTGGCGCAGTTTCTCTACGTGGGCGCACAGGTGGGCACGTGGAGCTTCTTCATTCTCTACGTGCGGTCCGCGACGGGAGTTGGAGATAAGGCAGCGGGTTACATGCTAACGGGTACGCTGGCGGCGTTTGCCGTGGGCCGGTTCGGTTCTGCCTGGCTGATGAAGCATTTTCATGCGCGTCTGATGCTGGTGCTCTATTCGGTCGTCAACGTGGCCTTGTGCCTGGTGGCGGTTGTCCGTCCCAGTTGGTTCGGCGTGGGATGCCTGCTGATGACCAGTCTGTTCATGTCCATCATGTTCCCGACGATCTTTGCTCTGGGCCTGAAGGGCATGGGCGAGAAGACGAAGACCGCAGGATCGCTGTTGGTGATGGCCATTCTGGGCGGATGGGCGCTGACCAAGGTGATGGGGATGCTGTGGCACGCAACGAGCCTGCGGGCGGCGTACCTCGTACCGGTGATTTGTTACGTCTGCGTCGCACTCTACGGGTGGCTATTTGCGGACGCGAAGGCGGGCGAGGCGGGAGCGTAGCCAACCGGTGAAATGGTGGACCTTCGAGCCGGTCTGCCTGTCGTTTGTCCGAGGCGCGCGATTGGAGCCGGGTTCGAGGTCCGTGGTCCAGGACTCCACGCCGGGCAAACCGTGGACATGGCGGAAGGCCGCGTCGCCGCTCACCAGGACTGCCCTTACCGCGATCGCATGAGCTGCGATCTGCGTGTCGAGGGGACCCAGCGGATGGCCGATTGCCTCCCGATGGGAGCGGAACTCTCCGTAGGCGATGGCTTCAGGGCCACCCCAGGGCAGAACTCTGAATCGATCGAGGAGGAGCCCGAGGGCGCGGCGACGCCGGTCGCCCCCGCCGATGCGCTCCAGCTCACACCATAGTTCGGCTGCAGTGACAGCCGAGACGCAAGCCGCTTCGTCCTGCCCGAGGCGGATGAGCCGGGCGCGTGCCGCCCGAGAGGCGCTGGTCAATATGCTGCTGACGGTGCCGGTGTCGAGCAGGTAGAGCCGGGTCATAACGTCTCTCTCGTCTCAGCGGTTTCTTGCCGGCGCTGGCTGAGGAAATCCTGTGGAAAACCGGCTTGGTCGAGCGCGGAGAAGACCTCGCTCCATGTGGCAGGGGACTGAGAAAGGACCAAGTCGCCGGTCTGGGCGTCCCGACTGACTGTCACCTCGCGAGCGCTGAAGCGGAACGGAGCCGGGATGCGGACCGCCTGGCTGCGGCCCGACATAAACACTTTTGTTTTCATGGATGTAGTCATATTCCCTTCTGTGATATATATCATGCTATATATCAAGAAGAACGTCAAGGAGCCAGCCGGACGATTCGACAGAACAGATGGGCCTCCGCCTCGAATCGGGCGAGGGGACATCCGCCGTGCTTTAGAGCGGTTCCAGAGTTAATGTGCTATAGCGAGCGTGGTTCAAGGGGGCTCTTTCTTAAGGAAAGAGCCGCTTCGCCTCAGTGGCTTCTGGGTACAGCAACTCTGGAACCGCTTTAGGGGTCAGGACTTCCGCGCGTCGGCCAGCACCTTCAGGTAGGCTCGGGCAGTCTCCGTGATGGTCTCGGGGTGGCCGGAATCGATGGCGGCAAGGTTGACGAGGTCGCTGCCCACGCCGAGGGCGCGTGCGCCGGCCTTGATGAAGCTTTCGGCGGTCTGGAGGGTGACGCCGCCGGTGGGTATGAGCTTGAGATGCGGAAAGGGCGCGAGCAGCGCCTTCAGATAGCTTGCGCCGCCGACCGCGGAGCAGGGGAAGATCTTGACGTAGTCGGCTCCAGCGTTCCAAGCCGTGACGGCCTCGGTGGGTGTGAGCGAACCGGGGCAGGATACCTTCCCACTCCTCTTCGTGACCGCGATGACCTCGGGGTGCAGGCTCGGACTGACGACGAACTCGGCGCCGGCATCGATGGTGGCCTTGGCCTGTTCGGCAGTGGTGACGGTGCCAGAGCCGAGCAGGAGCGTCGCCCCATATTCCTTCTTCAGTTCCTTCAACAGGTCGATGGCGCCGGGGACGGTCATGGTGACTTCGACGATGGTGACGCCGCCGGCGATCATGGCGTCGACCGCGGCGCGGCCTTGCGCGACGCTCTTGGCGCGAAGAACCGGAATCAAGCCGACACGTTCGATGGCTTGCTGCGTGGTTTCGGGCATGGTGAGCACCTCGAAGAAGCGGGGCTAGCGGCGTTAGCGGAGCTAGCGGAGTTAGAAGAACATCAAGTCAGCGAGCCGGCGAGTCAGGAAGTCAGCGAGCTATGCGCGCCGAGCCGCCCTTGATGATGCGCTCGACCTCGGCGAGCGTGGCCATGCTGGTGTCGCCGGGAGTGGTCATGGCGAGCGCGCCGTGAGCCACGCCGCATTTGACGGCCCATTCGATGCCCTTACCGGCCAGCAGACCGTAGATGAGGCCGGAGGCGAAGCTGTCGCCGCCGCCGACGCGGTCGAAGATGTCGATGTCACGCTGTGGGACGTGAACGATCTTGTCTTCATAGAGAGCGATCGCGCCCCAGGCGTTGCGGTTTGCGGTCTGTGCGGTTCGCAGCGTGCTGGCAACGAGCTTCAGATTCGGATACGCCGCGGCAACCTCGCGCAGCATCTCCTCGTAGCCGGCGATGGGTAGGTCAGCGAAGTCTTCGCCGACGCCCTTGATGGCGATGCCGAGCATCGCGGAGAAATCCTCTTCGTTGCCGAGCAGCACGTCGACCTTGCGGACGAGGCCGCGGTTGACCTCCTGCGCCTTGGCCTTGCCGCCGATGGCCTTCCAGAGCGAGTCGCGGTAGTTCAGATCGTAGGAGATGGGCGTCGAGGTTCTGCGCGCCGCGTCCATGGCTTCGACGGCCACTTCGGCCGTGGATGCGGAGAGCGCGGCGAAAATGCCTCCGGTGTGGAACCAGCGCGAGCCGCTTGGCGGGCCGAAGATCGATTCCCAGTCGAAGTCGCCCGGCCTTATTTGACTGATCGCAGTGTTGCCGCGGTCGGAGCAGCCCACAGCGGCGCGCAGGCCGAAGCCGCGCTCGGTGAAGTTCAGGCCGTTGCGAACGGTGCGGCCGACGCCATCGTAGGGAACCCAGCGAATGAGCGAAGTGTCGACGCCGCCCTGGAGGATGAAGTCCTCAACGAGGCGGCCGACGGGGTTGTCGGCGAGCGCGGTGGCGACGGAGGTGCGCAGGCCGAAGCAGCGGCGCAGCCCGCGAGCCACGTTGTACTCTCCGCCGCCCTCCCAAACCTGGAACTGGCGTGCGGTGTGGATGCGGCCTTCGCCGGGATCGAGCCGGAGCATGACTTCGCCGAGGCTGAGCGAGTCCCAGCGGCGCGTGGAATCGGGAATGGTGAGCGTCTTCATGGTCTGACCATTACTGTAGCGCACGCGGGCGCGCGGGGTCAGCGACCAGCGGCGCGCGGAAGTACAATTCGAGGCATCATAGTAGGCTAGGGTTGTTGGTGCGCCGTGCGCCCGGAAATCGGCGTGAGGGACTCGACTGGAGGGAAGGGAATCGATGGCGGAGCAACACAAGCTGCGAATGGGGATGGTGGGCGGCGGGCCGGGAGCGTTCATCGGGCCGGTGCACCGCATCGCGGCGGAGATGGATGGGAAGATCGAGCTGGTTGCGGGAGCGTTTTCGCAGTCGGCGGAGCGTTCGCGCGAAGCGGGCGTGAAATATCTCATCGACCCGGGGCGGGCGTACCCCGACTACCGGCAGATGATCGAGGCGGAGCGCCGCAGGGTGGACGGGATCGACTTTGTGGCGATCGTAACGCCGAACCACGTGCACCTGCCGGTCGCGCTGGCCGCGCTGGATGCAGGAATCCCGGTGATGAGCGATAAGCCGGCGACGGCCACCTACGATGAAGCGCTGAAACTGGAAGAGGCCGTGGCGAAGGCCGGGTTGCCCTATGGATTGACGCACACCTATGCGGGCTACGCGATGGTGCGCGAGGCGCGGGCGATGTGCGCGGCGGGCGCGCTGGGGACGATTCGCAAGGTCGCCGTCGAGTACTTTCAGGGATGGTTGAGCGAGCCGATCGAGACGACGGGACACAAGCAGGCGGATTGGCGGACCGATCCGGCGCGCTCCGGAGCCGGCGGCGCGATCGGCGACATCGGCACGCACGCATTTCATCTGCTCGAGTATGTGAGCGGCTTGCAGGTGACGGCGATCAACGCCACGCTGCGAACGGTGGTGCCGGGGCGCAAGCTGGACGACGACTGCAATGCGTTCTTGCGTCTGAACAACGGCGCGGCCGGAACCCTGGCGTGCTCGCAGGTGGCCGTGGGCGAGATGAACGAGCTGCATCTGCGCATCTTCGGGGATAAGGGGTCGATTGAGTGGCGGCAGCAGACCCCGAACCGGCTGATCGTAAAGGGGCTCAGCGGGCCGGAGGAGATTCACCACGCGTCGATGGGTTACCTGAGCCGCGACGCGCAGTCGGTGGCGCGCACGCCGGCAGGGCATCCCGAGGGGTATCTCGAGGCGTTCGCGGTGCTATACCGGGAGTATGCCGATGCGCTCGTCGCGCGGAAGAATGGGCAGGCAAACCCGCTGCCGGCCACGCTGCCGGGCATCGAGGCGGGCGTGCGCGGAATGCGGTTCATCGAGCGGGCGATTGAGAGCAACAGGCGTGAAAGCTGGGTGGAGTTTTGACACGGGGCGCCACCGCGAGGAGGGACGATGAAAACCATCAAGGGACCGGGGATCTTTCTGGCGCAGTTTGCCGGCGACGAGGCGCCCTACAACACGCTGGAAGGGTTAGCAGAGTGGGCGGCGGGGCACGGCTATGTGGGCATCCAGATTCCGACCTGGGATCGGAGTCTCTTCGATCTGGAGAGAGCCGCCGATAGCCAGAGCTATTGCAGCGAGGTGAACGGCATCGCCAATCGGGCGGGGCTCGAAATCACAGAGCTGGCCTCGCATCTGCAGGGACAACTGGTGGCAAGCCATCCGGCGTATGACCGGTTGCTCGATGGCTTTGCGCCGGCGGAGTTAAAGGGGAACGCGAAGGCGCGGACCGCATGGGCGGTGGAGCAGTTATGGTGGGCGGCAAAGGCGAGCCGGAACCTCGGCTTGACCGCGCACGCTACATTCTCTGGCGCGCTGGCGTGGCCGTTCTTCTATCCGTTCCCGCAGCGGCCGGCGGGTTTGATCGACGAGGCGTTCGAAGAGCTGGGCCGGCGATGGCTGCCGATTCTGCAGGTGTTTGAAGAGGCGGGGGTGGATCTGTGCTTTGAGCTGCATCCAGGCGAGGACCTGCACGACGGCGCGACATTCGAGCGATTCCTGGATGCGGTCGAGGAGCATCCGCGCGCCAACATTCTCTACGACCCGAGCCACATGGTTCTGCAGCAGATGGACTACCTCGCGTTTCTCGATCTCTACCACGACCGGGTGCGGGCGTTTCACGTGAAGGACGCGGAATTCCGGCCCAGCGGGCGCTCCGGCGTTTACGGCGGATATCAGGACTGGATCAATCGTCCCGGGCGGTTCCGCTCGCTGGGCGATGGGCAGGTCGATTTCCGGCAGATCTTCAGCAAGATGGCGCAGTACGACTACCCGGGGTGGGCCGTGGTGGAGTGGGAGTGCTGCATCAAGCATCCGGAGCAGGGCGCGGCGGAAGGATCGAAGTTCGTGCGCGAGCAGATCGTCCGCGTCACCGAACGGGCGTTCGACGACTTTGCCGGCGGCGCGGCAGACATGGCGCAGAACCGCAAGATTCTGGGATTGTAGGGCGGCAGGAGAGACTACACGGCAATCTCGGGCGCGTCGCCAATCGGTGACGGCGTCCTTCCTGGCGCGGCGATGCCGTACTTTACGTCGAGGAATTGTTGAAGTGGCGCTTGAAGAAGCGCGGACAGCTCCTGCCAGGTCAGCACCTTGAGCCGGACGCGCAGAGCGGCGCTCTTCACCGCGGACATGACCTCGAACCACTCTTCGCGCAGATCCGGCCGGCGCTCGTCATGAATCACGCAGAAGCTGCAATCCGCGGCGTGCGCGGCAAGTACGCTGCGGATGAGCTGATAGCTGGCGTATCCTGCCTCGCCGGGCAGGCGAAAGCTCGTATCGACAGGGGCAAGAAGCTCGGGATCGCCGACGACGCTCTCGAATTCCTGCGAATCGTTCTCGGGGAATTCGCTGGCGCGCATCCAGCGCGATGTGGGGATCTCGACGCGCGGAAGCCGGTCGCGGTCGAAGACGAGATCGAAGTCGCGGTAGGCTTCGGCGATGGCAGCGGCGCGGGTTTGAAAGCCCACTTCGGTCAATTTCGCTTCGACCAGCAGCGAGCCGAATCGCATGTCGATCTCGGTGCGGTCGAAGCGCCCGCTGGCGAGCGGTACGCGCGCCTTCCAGCCGAAGATCGGGGCGGCCCCGGCGTCGACCCCGAGCGCGTTGCGGACGGCGGCGGACTCGGCGACTCCGGGCGTGCAGAAGATGTTCATGAGCAGCGCATCGGAGCTCATCGAGGAATCGAGTTCGCGCCAGCGGCGGGCGGGGTCGAGCTGCGGCCTGGGCAGCGAGCGAGCGGCCTGGGCGTGGACCTTGTCGAATCGCCGCAGCCACTCGGGGCGCGCGGCGATGGCGGCGTAGGCAGCGTCGAAGAAGTTGCCGTGGCGACCACCTTCCGGTTCGTACACGATGACCGGCGCGCTGCCGTAGCTCTCGACGTGCGCGCGCCCGCGCGCGTAGGCGCGATTGCGCGCAGCGAGCTCGAGTCGGAGCTGAGCTGCAATGAGAGCAGTCGAGTGGGCCATCTGAAGATCAGACTACTCCCACTTGAGAAGCAGAAGGCCTTCCGGCGAGCACTTCGCCGGAAGGCCTTCTGCTTTGCGAGGCGGGTTCGTAGCCCGCCGGTCTAGCGTTCGTGGCGGGTGAGGCCAAGCTGGACACTCAGCATGATTGCGCGGCCAGCCTGCTTCTGAAGCGTGTCGGCCCAGCTCGGAGTGTACAGCTGGAGGCTCTGCGTGACGGTGTTGGACGCGCTGGAAGTGTAGGGCGTGGACAGTGTAGTGCCGTCGTTCGCCGCGCCGATATTCACGATGTCGTGGCTGTCGAAGACGTTGTTGATGCTGAGCTTGATCTTGGAGCCATCGAAGATCGAATGGCTATGGACGTTGTAGTTCAGGAAGAGGTTGCTCATCCAGAACGGATCCATCGGAACAACCTGGTGATAGCTGCTGATGTCTCCCCATCGACTGCCGATGCGCTTGCCAAACATGCCGAAGTCAAAGCCCCTCTCTTGATAGGTGAGGCCCATTGACTCCGTGTCGTGCGGGGTGTAGGCGACCCAAGCCTCGGGAGTGGCAGCGACGGCAGGCGTAATCACTGTGCCGGTCGAGTCCGCGACCGCAGGCTGCGCCGCGGCAGCTTCGTATTTCGCAATGCCGAAGGTGCCGTTGGCGTTGAAGCTCAGACTACGAGAAAAAGCGTAGTTGCCCTCGGCTTCGAAGCCGTTGGTGTTGGAGTTGGGGTTGGCGTAGTAATAGGTGAACCCCGCGTCTGAACAGTTGCAGTTCGAAGGAACGGTGTACGAGGAGTAGGTGTTCGTGAAGTGGATGTGATAGGCATCCGCGTCGAAGGCAAAGCGGTTCAGCTTGACCACCGTGCCGCCCTGATAGGTCGAAGCGATCGTGGGCGGCGGCGTAACCGCGTTCTGGGCGCCTGCGGTGTCGAAGATGCTGCTGAAGGGAGCGATACTGCCGCGGCCATACTGGCCGTATAGAGACCAGATGCTGTTGACGCGGTAGTTGGCCTCGAACGAGGGTAGGTAGGAGTTATAGCCCTGAGAGTGGGTGACGAAATTGGGACAGCTTGTCACCGTGGAGCCCGAGGCGCAACCGAGCGAGCCCACGGTCTTGCCGTCTGCCCACTGTTTCAGACCCATGTGGTAGTAGGCGTCCTTCAGGCCGGCGGTAATCGTCCATCGCGGGATGGCGACCAACTGGAACTCGAAGTAGGGCTGCAGAGCCTGGGTGAGGAAGTGCTCGTGAAACTTGTAGTTCGAGATATAGGGCGAATCCGCCCAAGTAATCGGATCGGTGAAAATCTGGTAGCGGTTGGTGATGGTGTACTCGTACCAGGAACCGATGCGGAAGACGCCATATCGGGAGGCATAGCTGAGGGTGGCGATCTCGCCTCCGCGGGTGTACTCGTTGAGCTTGTCGACGCCGGTGGGCTTTTTGGAGTAGTTTGGCGACGTAGAGGACCAATCGTCGCCGCCAACCTTCTCTTCGATCGTCTTGGTCAGCACCGTGTCGGTCGTCAGATCGGAGTCCGTGGTGTTCTGGTAGTGCTGGTGGTTGGAGTAGCCGTAGCCGTAGGACTTGGTATCCAGCTTCCAGCCTTTTCCGAAGTCATGGTTGAAAGTGACGATGTCGAAAAAGGTCGGCACATGGTAGACCGAGTAGCGCCAGAACTGCGAGTTGTAGGTGCCGTCCGGGTTTAACTGGTTGGCATCGTAGAGATAGTTGTCGCCGTGGTGGTAGAGTTGGCGGCGGGTCGGATCGTTGTTGTTGAAGGCGTCCAGGATGATGTCGGTGCCGATCACGGTGAGATCGGTGCGGTCGCTGAACTTGTAGTCGAACTTGGCGGTCGCGGCAACGTCCTGTTTGGGCGAGTTGGTCTGGTAGCCGTCCGAACTCTGGTAGTCGCTGTTGAGCCAGATGTGGGCTTTGCCGTGCAGAATGGCGCCGGAATTGATGTCGCCCAGAATCTGGTGGGTATTCCATGAGCCGTAGGTCACCTCGCCGCGCACATGAGCTTCATCGCTTAGCCGGGGCGAGAAGAAGTGAATGGAACCGCCGAAGTTGGATGGACCGGCGTCGGAGGCGGTGCCGGGGCTGCGGTCGAAGTCTACATAGCCGATGGCGGCAGCGGGAACGTAGGCCCAGGAGTGATGGCTGGGGTCGTTCGAGTCGTTGAAGGGCACGCCGTCCCAGGTCATCGTGTAGTCGTCGTCCACAAAGCCGCGAAAGTAGATCTTGGCCTGACCGTTGCCAATGCCGTTTGTGGTGTAGCTGACGGTGCCGGGGGCAGCCTGGATGATGTCGGCAAAGTCGGTCACCGGCGTGGTGTACTCGGAAACGTAGTTGCTGGTGATCTCGGTGCGAGCCGAACCGGTGTCCAGCACCGACTTCACTGGCGCAAGCTGCGCGGCGAGCGAAGTGTCCGCTTCCGCCTCGACCCTCACTTCCTCGGAGACCGATGCGATGATCAAAGTCGCCGGGAGATTCTCGGTTGATCCGGCAGCGACCACGACTCCGTGTCGAATCTGTGTGGCGAATCCGGTCGCCGAGATTTCGACAACATAGATATTGGGAGGCAAACCGGTTGCGACAAACTTGCCATCCGCGCCGGAGACTGTCTTTCGGACTACTTGGGACTCGGTTACAACGGCCACGGTGGCGCCTTGGATCACCTGTCCGGTCGGATCCGTGACGATTCCCTGGATAGCGCCCGTGCCGCTTTGTGCATGCAGGCCGCTGATGCATACGCTCAAGACAAGCAGGCAGGTGGCGGGAAACATGGCCCTGCGACACCTATTTGCGCAGTTATGGTGCATAGTCTGCCTCCGAAAAGGGGATTGAGATGAGGTTTGGGAGCTGCGACGACACTACGAATCTAGGGAGGATTTGTTAATGGAGTGTTACAGTCCAATTAAAAATCGAGAGTGAAGACCGAACCCATCGCTTCGTCAGCAACGGACCGGCTCGATCGCAAAGAACTGTCCTCGCCGGGATTGACGTGGCATGTCGCTCGGAGTCGCTAAGTAAGCACGGGAATGTCCGCCACGCCGGCCACGCCGAAGACGCGGCGGTAGCGCGCGGTCTCTTTTTCGTCGCCGAGGGCCTTGGAGTAGTTGTCGGAGAGCTTCACAGCGGGCCTGCCATCGACTTCAGTGAGCTTGCAGACGAGGCCGACGGGATTGAAGCCGTCGTCGCCCTGCGGATTGCAGCCGCGGAAATCGTTGGTGAGCAGAGTGCCCCAGCCGGCGCTAAAACGCACGCGGCGGTTGGGCGTCCAGCGCGAGGCATCGTGGAAATCTGCCGCGGTGCGGAAATCGTCGGGCGTGGCGCCATGGTGCAGCGTGCCGGCAAAGTAGGCGTGCAGGCCGAGAATCTGCTCCACGTCGAGCGCGTCGCTGGCGATCAACCGTTTCTGGCGCGGGTCGCGGCCGTGGCGCTCGAGCCACTGGATGTACTCGTCGCCGGCCACGTAGGCGTCCTTGCTGTCGATGCGCTGGCCGGTCCAGTTGGCCACCCAGTCGGGCGCGTTGCGCAGGAACTGCGTGGTGCCGAAGGTGTCGGGCAGCAGAATGAGCAACTCGCCCGCATAACTCTGCTGCCAGAGCTCGAGCAGACGATACTGCGACGCGCGCAGTTCCTCTTCGTCTCTGGCCAGTGCCGCCATGGCCATGGGCAATTCGTGGCCGTTGGTGCCGATGGCCTCAAGGTCGTGCTTGTAGGCGAGGTAGGCGTTCGATGTGCCGGTGAAGCTCGCGCCGAGCGTGCCGCTCATGGCGTTCACCACGTACTCGTGCCAGAGGAAGCAGTGCCTGCGGCGCGTGCCGAAATCGCTGATGCTCAGATCGGGCACGCCGCGCAGCCGCTCCATCTTCTCCCACAGGCGGGTCTTGGCGCGGGCGTAGAGCAGGTCGAGCTCCAGCTCGCTCAAGTGCTTGAGCGCCGCGCGCGTCTTCAGCTCGCCAATCTGGGCGAGGGCGTAGATCTCCCACATAGTGGCCGCCGACCACAGGCCTTCGAAGCGGAGCTCGATCTGGCCATCGCGTACGGCGAGCTCGTAGTCGGAGAGGCGAAAATCACGATCGAGCCAGTCGAGGAACGCAGGCTCGAAGATGCCGCGGCGGCCGAAGAAGGTGTTGCCGGCGAGCCAGACGAGTTCCGATTTGCGGAAGCGCAGTTTGCGCGCGGATTCGAGCTGCTCGCGCAACTGCTCGACGCCGACGATCTCGCCCAGGCGAACCGAAGAGGTGCGATTGATGAGCGTGAACGTGGCGCGCGTGCGGGGGAAGTTCTTCCAGATGAACTGGAGCATCAGAAGCTTGTAGAAATCGGTGTCGAGGAGGGACCGGGTGATGGGGTCCATCTCCCAGTTGTGATCGTGCGCGCGGCGGGCGAGATCGATAATCACGATGATCTTACTTTAACTGAGTGGTGCGCTCGGCTGAAAGCGACTGTGCAATGGGATCCGCGTGGCATTGAAGCTAGATTTGCGGAATCTTCGTAACACTTCCTGTCTTCGGCGGAATGGGCGTGACCGGCAGGTTGAATGTGGTTGCGGGGTCGGGCGCTGCCGGATCGAAGCCCGGGACGTCTTTGACGAGGAACTTCCGGAGGGGCAGTCTGGCCTGGCGAATGCCGCGGACGACGCAGCGCGCCAATTCATAAGCGCCGTAGCCATTGAAGTGCGTATCGTCGCTGATGGGTTCCGCCTGGTTGGGGAATGCGTTGGCGGGATAGTGCACGAACGCTTTAAGGGAGCCGTCGGGCCCCATGGCTTCAAAGAGCGTTTTGCTCATCGCGTTCAAGTCGATCAGCGCGGCGTGCTCGTGGGCGGCTACCTCGCGCATCGCGGCGGGGTAGCCGGCGAGGGAGTTGACGATCTGACCCTGAGCATTGAAGGTGCGGCGGTTGACGCTGGTTACGAGGACAGGCGTCGCTCCCTCGGCGCGCGCCTGGGCAATGTAGTCGACGAGCAGATTCTTGTAGTCTTCGAGAGAGACGGCGTTGGGCTTCTGATCGTTGTGGGCGAACTGGATAAAGAGATAATCGCCAGGCCGGATCGAGGACATGATCTTGGCGAGGCGTTGCTCGTTGACGAAGCTTCGCGTGGTTTCGCCGGATTCGGCGTGATTGGCGATGACCACGCCGGGGCGGAAGAAGCGTGGCAGCATCTGGCCCCATGCGGCCCAGGGTTCAACGTCCTGGTCCACGACGGTCGAATCGCCGGCGAGATAGATCGTTGGTTCTTCGATCGGCTCGATGCGCAGGGAGCGGAAGCCTGGGTGATCGCCGTTGAATTCGAGCGTGAGCTTGTTGTCCCAATCCAGACTGGCCGTCTCGCGTGGCTTCAGATGCACGGGATTCGCGGTATCGCCGGCGATGGCGGGCAAGCGCAGGTTCACGTCGAATGTGCGCGTGACGGAGCCGTCAGCTTTGACGGCGATCTTCTCAAGCATCAATCGGCGCGCCTCGGCCCAGACCGTGGTGGTGGACGCTTGTGCGCTGCCGAGCTTGACGGTGACGCGATAGCTGCCTTCGGGCAGCGCGATGGAAAAGAAGAAAGGCTGCGAACTGGAGCAGGATTCCGGGGCGACCTGAGGCACGGCTCCGAGATCGAAGCCCGGTGCAGCGGCCGAGTAGATCGAGCTGGCGGTGAGCGTTTTCGCCCCGGGCTTGACTTTGCCGCATACAAAGGTCTGTGCGGGCACGGCAAGAGCGCCGGCAAAGAGCAAAGCAAGGACAGCGTGCTTCATGACAGCCTCTCCAGGCGGGGCCGAGTCTCAGATCCTAGCTGAGTTATGGCGACCGGATAGTTCGCAAGTCCGATCGCCGTGGCGCGGAGCTCCTGTCGCCGTCAGTGCGTCGGCTTGGAATCGACCGGATTGAACTGCCGTGCGAGATCGGGCGTGGACTCGACGTCCGCGGCCGGCGGGTCGACGGCTTTCGCGACCTCGACGCCGAAGACGTAGCTCGGCCCGAACATGTTGCTGGTGAAGAAGACGAGCTTCTTGTCGGGTGAGAAGCGAACGTTCGGCTCTTCGCGATAGTTGTGGTGCGACATGTTAACCAGATGCTCGGGGTGGAAGACTCCGGGCTGCCAGAAGTCCGGCGCGTTCAGCGTTCCGGGCGGGGTTGAAAACATCTGCGGGTGGAAGAGCTCGATCCACTCGCCGTCGGAAGCGTGCGCCACCTGGCCGGGATCGCCGCCGTCGCCGCAGAAAATGTCGAGGTCGCGCGTAAGATTGAAGTGGATCGACCAGTCGTTGCGCTCCATGTGGTACGCGGTGCGCCGGGCGGTCTTCAGGTTGTAGCCCGCCAGATAGAAGACCTCGCCCTTGGGATACTGCCAGTCGTACCAGATGGTCTCGCCGTCGAGCCCCCAGAACTCGTGGCCTGCGATCTCGTTCGTCATGGTGCGCTTGTGGATCAGCGTGTTGCGCGTGCCGTCGGTGTGAATCATCCAGATGCGATCGACCTTGTGCCACGGGCCTTCGTGGCAATACATCAGCAACTCGGGATCGGTGGGCGAGAAGAGCAGGTGGTTCACCCAGTCGGTGGAGTGGAGCAGGATCTTGATGTCGCCGGGCTTTTCGCCGTTCGGGCCGGGCTCGAGACGGATGGTGAACAGCACGAGCGGCAGACGAGCGGCCAGACGGCGCTCCATCATCGCGCCCTTGTTGAGCGGCTGGTAATGCGGGCCCTGCTCCTGGTTCGCGACGCGATTGTCCCCGGAACTCTGCGGTGGCGCCGGCGCGGGCATGTTCGAGCCATATTCCTTGCCCGCTGCGTCGCCCTCGATGGTCGTGCCCGCGGCCAGAGTCTCGTCGGCGTTGACGCAGACGATCATGTGCTTCTCGGGAAGGTCGACGAGCTTGCGGATCTGGCCGGTGGCGACGTCGGCTTTGTAGACCGAGGTGACGTTTGTGGCCGGGTCGGTCTGGGTATAGAAGACGCTGTTGGTCTTGAAACCGGCGACGAGCGCATGCACGCCGAAGCGGAAGAAACCACCGGGACCGGCCGTTGCGTCGGCGGGCGGCGGCGGGTTAGGCACCAGCAGCCGGGTCTTCGTCGTGACGAGGTCGAGGACGTGAATCCCGTCCGGCGCCGTGTAGATCATCGACTTGCCGTCGGGGGTGTAGGCATTGATGTTGAAGTAGAAGCCGCCGGAGTTCGGCTCGTCGCTCATCCGCCACACCCGATGGCCGGTATCCTTGTCGACCCAGGTGCGCGGCGGATCGGTTTTCTGACCATCGGCAGCGCGAGCGGCCAGGGGCAAAAGCGCAAAAACGGCAAGGGCGGTGAGGACGGCGAAAAGGGTACGCGGCATGGGTTCGGCTCCTTGGGGCGGGGAAGTGAAATGCGTTGCCGGGCTGTTTGCGGGTTGATTCACCGGTAGTCAGACCGCCATGGATGTATGCACTCTGGGCGGTTCAGATGGGAGCAATTCATCCGCTGGATTTCCGCGCCCAGACCCAAGACTTAGGAACCTGGGTCTGGGCGGTAAGGAGAGGGAGAACTGCAACGTGCCTTCAGCGGCAGGCTAGTAGCTCACCTCCAGCACGTTTACCGAGTATGGCGCGAAGGTCTCGGTGAACTTCGGACCGGCGATTGCGACTGCGTGAGTGACCGGCTCGATGGCGTTTGGATGCGCGATCGTGTTTGTCGCGTTGGGCGTCTTGCCGCTCAGGGTGGTGAGCGTGGCTTGCGGCGCCACCTTCTTGACGCCGGTCAGATTGATCGCGAGCGGTTGCGGGGTCGAATTCCCATTGACTACCTTGACGAAGAGTTTGTGCTTCGCATCGTCGCGGGTGACTGAAGCGAACACGCGCGCCGGAGCGCTGTCGAACGTGCTGGCGACGACCTCTGTTCCCAGATGAGTCGAGAACAGGACCTGCGCCCAGTAGCTGGTCGAGCCGTAGCTCGTGAGCGCGTCGTAGCCGATCAGGTCGGTGGGCCACTGCATGGCGCCGGGATCGACGCGGACGAAGATCGGAGCGTAGCAGCTCATGATGATCAGATCGGCGTTGCGCTCCAGGCCGGTGAGCCAGGCCGCATCGGCCAGGGCGGCCTGGAGGTTCGGAGTGGGGTCGCCCTCGCGCGTCGCCCACTCGCCGACGAAGATCTTCGGCCCCTTGCGGTCATAGCCGTCGTAGTGATGCGTGTCAGAGAACGCTTGCTGGGCCGACATATAGAAATGCTCGTCGAGCACGTCGGGGACGATGCTCTTCACGGGCGCGGTGGCGATGACCTCAAGACCGGGGTAGTGCTGCTTGATGGCCTTGAAGAACTGCGTGAATCGGCCGTCGTAGGAGCCGGAACGGTCGAACCAGTCCTCGTTGCCCACTTCGACATAGTGCAGCGGGAACGGCGCGGGATGGCCGTCCTTGATGCGCTCGGCGCCCCACTTGGTGTCGGCGCCGCCGGTCACGTATTCGATCTCGTCCAGGGCGTCCTGAACGTAGGGTTCGAGCGCCGCGCCGGGCTCAACGTGATCCTGCGCCAGCGAGTAGCCCGCGTAGACGGCGAGCAACGGCTGCATCTTGAGGTCTTCGCACCATTCGAGGAACTCGAGCAGGCCCATGCCGTCGGATGAGCGATAGCGCCAGGGGCTCATGTGCCCGGGCCGGTCGGTCAAGGGGCCGATGGTCTTCTTCCAGTCGAAGCGGTCGGCCACGTGTTCGCCCTCAAGGTAGTTGCCGCCGGGGAAGCGCAGGAACTTGGGCTGCATTGCGGCCAGCTTCTCCATGATGTCAACGCGGCTGCCGCCGGGGCGGCCGTGATACGTGGGCGGGAAAAGGGAGATCACGTCGAGCCAGATCGTGGCGGGCTTGGCAATCGTGAGGATCAGGTGGTTGTTCGACGAGACAGGCGCGTCACTGGTCTTGAGCGTGTAGGTGAATTGCTTCCAATCGCCGGTGAGCCCGGTGACCGTGGCCGAAGCGGCGACCACTCCGGTCTGGTCGTTCTGGAGCGCAACTGTGACCGGAGTCCCGGGACTGTCGGTCTTGGCGTAGAACGACCCGGTGTAGACGGTGTGCGGGCGTACGGGGATGCCCCAGAACCCGGCGTTCTCGATTCCGGCGGGCGAGGCGTCGCTGGCCTTGGTGACCGCGACCTTGAAGCTGCGCGAGACAGCGGCGCTGGGGCCCGTGGCGGCATCCACCGACAGATTCACGACGGAGTCGCCGCGCGCCACGATGGGCCAGTTGCTGAGCGGTCCCCGCGGGCTGCCGGGTGTGCGGTCACGCACCAACTCCGGGTAGAGGCCGCCCTCGTAGGAGTAGTTGATCTCCTCGGTCATCAGGCCGTAGAACATGGGGCCGACCTTGGCGGTGGGGTGGTCCACCTGGATGGTGAACGAGGGCGTCTGGGCGGGGAGGGTGATGGCAAGGACGAAGGCAGCGGTGAGAGTGAGGAATCCGGAGGTGTTGTTCATAACGCCGTCATGGTACTCCCCGGGCTCAGGCTACGGCAATCTGGAAAACGCTTACTGAATCCCTCTTCGGGGCGCTACTCCCGGATTCCGGCTCTCCCCGCCCAACGATAGATGGAGCAGTCTTCCCAGCCTGTCGCAGCATATTCGGCGCCGGGCTGGCGCTTGAGGATTGTGAGGTCGGCGACGGAGTCGGCGTGCGAACGGCGGATGGGGCCGTGGAAAAGCCGCTCGAAGCCCGGCGTCCGCGCCAGCACGGCTTCCTGCTCGTCGTTGACGTACAGGATGTCCAGCGGTTGCGCGCGGCCCGCCAGCGTGCGGCTCCAGGCGCGAAGCACGCGGCGGAGAACCGGCGCGCCAAATGGATTGAAGAGAAACACAACGCAAGGCCCTTCCGGCAGGGGAAACTCGGCTGCGTCGCGGCAATAGATGTGCGCGGGCATTCGGGTCCGTCCGGCCGCGCGCCACCGCGCCAGGTTCCCGCGGGCGATGCGGGCGAGCGTGGGATGCAGCTCGACGCCCGCCAGGGCGCGAAAAGGACAACCTGCGGCCAGCAGCAGGGCGCGGCCCATGCCGGCGCCGAGATCGACGAACGTGTAGGCGTCAACGGGAGCTTGCGGGCGGCAGCGCCGCCAGCGCACCAGGATGCCGTGAAAGACCGAGGGCGCGACGGCGAAGTAAGCCGTGATGTGGCGATCGTGGCGATGGCCTGAGCCGAGGTGCCGCCCGGCAACCAAACCGCTGGTGCGAACGCCAAATTCCAGGTCAAACGGGTGGCGGATCAGGCCATCTTTCTCCGCCAGGCCGGGCAACCGGCGCGGCTTTCCCTTTGCTGTTTCTGATTTCGCTGGCCTGTCGATACTCACGCTTGAAACTTAGCACAGCGGAAGGCTGTGACGGCGATGAAGGACGTGCGCACGCGGGAAGGAGCGGGCCGGACAGAGAACTCGCGACGAGTGAAAGGTGACGGGGAAGCGGCCGGATTGGTCCGAATTTTCCTTGACTGCGCGGCAGCGCTTCTGGAAAACTGCGTTGGCGCATTTCACCGATGCGATTGTCCGATTCTCCTCCGGGGCCCCATGGTTTCCTCCTCTGAACGGACGCCTGGATCGTGTGGAATCCGATGCGCGGCGCGCGGCGGCTGCCGGCGCCGGATCTTTTCTGCTTCACCAAGGAGGAATTGTGAAGAAGTATCTGGCGGAACTTGTGGGCACCTTCATTCTGGTGCTGTTTGGCTGCGGAACGGCGGTGGTTGCGGGCGACAAGGTGGGCATTCTGGGCATTGCGTTCGCCTTCGGACTGGCGCTCATCGGCGCCGCGTATGGGATCGGCCCGATCTCTGGCTGCCACATCAACCCTGCAGTCAGCCTGGGCGTGTGGATTTCGGGACGCATGAAGGCGCTCGAGATGATCGGCTATTGGGTCGGGCAGTTTGCGGGCGCGATCCTGGCTGCGTGGGTGCTTTCGGTCATAGCGCGCGGCGCGGCGGGTTACAGCATCGCTGCCAATGGGCTTGGCCAGGACGGCTGGGGGCCGGGATACCGGGGCGGCTACGACATGGTGTCGGCCATGGTGTTTGAGTTCGTGGCCACGCTGATCTTTGTGATCGTGATTCTAGGATCGACGCAGAAGAGCGCGCCAGCCGGGTTTGCCGGCCTCGCCATCGGCATCACGCTGGTGGTGATTCACATCTTCGGAATTCACATCACGGGCGTGAGCGTGAATCCGGCGCGGAGCCTGGGACCGGCGCTCCTGGTGGGTGGCACGGCTTTGTCGCAGGTATGGCTGTTCCTGGTGTTCCCAAGCCTGGGCGGGCTCGTCGCGGGGCTTCTGTTCCGGACCAAGCTGCTGGAAGCCGAATAGAGGGCAAGGTGCAAGAGCGACGGGGAGTAGGCTCAAGAACCCGCTCCCCGCTTTGTTGGTTGGGCTGCCGGGCGCGGGCCGATCAGGCGCGAGGTGTGTTCCCCGCGGCTTCCATCTCAGCGATGTAGTCGGTCACCGGCTTGTTCCAGCCGTTGATGTGCGTCCACGGGCCGTAGTCAAGCGCGCGGCAACCAAAAAGCGGAAGAGAAGAACCCGGTCCGTCTTCAAGGCAGCGAGCGCGGCCAGGAAAGAGCGACCGGAGAAGAATGTCAGGTTGTCGCTTCGAAGCGCAGGCGCACGTAATCCGCGGTCCAGCGGCCTTCGTGGTCGCACAGAACGGGACGGAGAAGCGCCACGGTATCCTCGACGACCGTTGAGCGCAGATGCTCGGGGAGAGCATCGAGCGCGCCACGGCAGAATATGTTCAGCCAGCCGGTCATGCCGCTTTCGGGAAGTGTCGTGGGGCGGGGGAAGAACAGGATGCGCCTCACGGTGAAGCCGTGCTGCTCGAGGCGGTGAACGTATTCGTCCGGCGCGGGGTTGTAGGTGCTGCGGTTGGCTAGGGATTCGAATCCGTGGCGTGCGAGCACGGCGGCGAAGGCGACGCGGATGGCGGCAATGTTGCCGTGACCGCCCATCTCGGCCACGAAGCGTCCGCCGGGACGAAGCACGCGATGCACCTGGGCCATCATCTCGTCCTGGCCCCGTACCCAGTGCAGCACAGCGTTGGAGAACACCGCATCGAAGAGACGGCTGGGGTAGGGGAGCGACTCGGCGGCGCCGAGATCGGCGGTTATCCCGCGCGCGCGCGCGGCTGCCACCATCTTAGACGATGAGTCGATCCCGGTGACGATCGCGCCCCCGGCGGAGATGCGCTCGGTCAGTTGGCCATCACCGCAGCCGAGATCGAGGATACGCTCGCCGGATTGCGGTGCGAGCCACTCGAGCACGCCGCTGGCGAGTTCGTGGACAAACGCGCCGTCACGGCTGTAGGTCTCGGGATTCCAGGTTTGCTCCATAGAGATCTCCCAGAATTGGAGTCGCTCAAGAAACACTCCTCCGGAGAAGGCTGAGCGATCAGGGGAAACAACGTTCGACTGGGAGAAAGGCGGCGGAGTTAGCCGCCAAAAAATGCAAGCTTACAACCCTGCTGCGCAGGCTACTCTCTTTCTCGCGCTTTAGGCGAAGGTGAGTCGCAGGCCGGATACTCGGGGAACCTGAATAGTAACCCTCCCGTTTCTCACGCGCTCGGGTTTGGCCGAGCGCGTGATGTGCGCCTCGCGGCTCTCAAGAGACCGAGCATACAGCGTTTCGATCGCCGCCTCTCCCGACTTACCGGCGCCGAAATCGAGCCGCAGCACAAGATCGCGTTCCGCATCCTTGTTCAGGACGATGAACGAGGTTTCTCCATGCGCAAGCTTTGCCGCGTACGCGGTCGCGTTGATGCCCGCCGCCTGGAGCTGCGACGTGAAATCGGCATGGATCAACGTTCCTCCGTTCAGGGAGCCGGCGAACATGAGGCCGTAGGCAACGGGCTCGAGAGCGGATTCCGGGCCGAACGATGCAATGGGAGTGTAGAACGGGTGCGGGTGAGCGGCAATCTCCTCCGGCGTGACGTTCTGGGACTTGAGAAGATCGTCGCCGGGCAGGAACCCGCCCAGCCCGCTGGCGATGGTCAGCCCGGTGCCGCCGTGCAGGTTGATGCCGGTGTAGCTGTTGCTGGCGAGCAGGAGCGAGTAATCGGCCGACCAGAGCGCCGCGGCGAACACATCGGAGACCCCGGGCTTGCCGCCGCGATAGCAGGTGTTGCCCTCGGTCATGCGGACGCGGGTTCCCATCTTCGCCGCGGCGGCGGCCGCGGTGTCTGCCATCCGCTGGACCTTGGCCATGGTCGCGGGCTTCAACAGGTTCGGGATGTTGACGTCGGGATTCGTGGCCGGGCCGCCGAAGTAGTAGTGATGCGTAAGGGTCACAACATGCGGCGGATTTTCGATCGCGCTCCACAGATCGGCAATCTGAGTCAACCACCTCATCTCGGAGGCGATGTCGGGCATTCCGAACCGGGCCCCCGGAGCACGCGCTGCAATCGCGCGGGCAAGTGCGAGCCATTCGTCCAAATACGTTTTGGCCGACCATGTCTGCGGATCGCGCAAGTGGCGGTCGAACAAGTCGGCTTCGTTGCCGATCTGGAAGTATTCGAGGCGCGGCCCGAGCATTTTGGCGGCGAACTCGGCTTCCTCGGCGGCGAGTTCGGGCGTGTTCGTTCCCATGTTGATGCCGTAGATGCAGGTCCAGCCGGTCGCATCGAGGAAGGCCGCCAGATTGCGCACCGCCTCCGGAGTCACGGGATAGAAGTTGGCTTTCGGCTCGCCTTCGACTTCCCGTGTGCGCGGGTGCACCGGCTCGGGAGAATCGGGTCTTGCTTTCCACCACGCGAACTCGCCGGTGTTGCCGCCGATGCGCAGCACTCCGCCGGGAGCAATCGTCTTGAATGCGCGAATCAGTCCGGCATTCTTGGCCGAAAAGAAGTCCGATGCGGCGAACTGCCTCACCTCGTAGGAGAGACCGGTGAAGTTGGCCGGGATGCGGGGGCCGTTGGCCTCCTGTGGAACCGAGAGCGTGACGGCAGTCTCCGCCGGGTTCTGGGAGCGAAGGCGGGACGCGGCGATGGAGAATGCACTGGTGGCCAGAAAGCTGCGGCGGCTGATCGATGTCATGAGATTTACTCCGGAACCATCCTTAAACAATCCAGCCATCCATTCTAGATGGACTGGATGGGCACGAGCGTGAGGTCGTCGACGAGGCCGACCTCCTTTTGCACAAAGGGCTCGCCGTAGCGGACGCCGGCGAGCAGCCCGTAGTGGCGGGCTTCGGCGAAGGTGCGCTCGCGAATCTCTTCTTCGGGGACGAAGAGGCCGGCGCCAGCCGATTGGTTGGCGTACTGCGAGCGGTAAGCCATGAGGGCCTGGTGGCGCTGCTCGATGAAGGGCGTGATGTCGACGACGAAGCTGGGGCGCACGTCGGCGTAAAGGCTGGCGTAGACGATCTTGAATGGCCGGTGCGGCTCGCTGCCGGTTTCAATCTTCTTCAACCCGGAGAGAAAGCAGGCCTCGTAGCCGAGGGTCGCGGCGATGGCGTGGTCGGGGTGGCGGGCCTGCCAATAGGGTTGGATGACGACCCGGGGACGAAGCTGCCGAACGACGCGCGCGATAGCGATGCGATTCTCGAGCGTGTTGGCGATCGCGCCGTCGGGCAGGTCGAGCGCCCGGCGCCAGCCGGCGCCCAGGATGTGCGCGGCCTCCTCGGCCTCGCGGGCGCGCTCCTCTGCGCTGCCGCGGGTTCCGGCTTCGCCCTGCGTCAGGTCGAGGATGGCGGTGCGAAGGCCGCGCGCGGCCATGCGCAGCAGCGTCCCTCCGCAGGTCTGCTCCACGTCGTCGCGGTGAGCGGCGATGGCGAGGATGTCGGCTTGAAAGTCGAATGCCGCGTCGGGCATCGGAATCAATAGACGGTGTTGTCGCCGTCGGTGATGGCGTCCATGTAGGCCACGTCGTAGGCCGTGCCGGTGACGGTTACGTACTGGTTGTCGATCGACGCTCCGTCCTTGGTGGAGTAGATGTAGACTTGTCCTCCCTCCGCGGCGTAGAGCTTGTGCAGGCCGGTGACGGCGGCGATGCCGGTGGCGTCGCCGATATATGGCTCCAGCAGGACGACCTTGTTCGTGGAGGTGTTGTACATGGTCAGGCAACCGTAGCCGCCCGCCGGGTTGGCGGCGTAGCGGACGCCGGTGGTGCAGCCGGTCATGGCGATCCACAGAGTGTTGTCATCGGCCTGGATCATGCGGCTGGTGGCGCCCGGGCGTCCGTCGCTGATGGCCACTGGAGCGCCGGCCGTGTTGCTGGTCAAATTGACGAGAGTCAGATTGCCGCCAAAGAACGTCTGTCCGCTGACGGTCTCCGCCTCCTGCCCGACGACATACATCGTGGAGGAGTCGATCAGGGCGTTGCTGGCTCCGCCCGGAATTGCGATATTCACCATGGGCGCAGAGTTGGAGTTGGGGCAGGATGCAACGGACGAGAGATTGCATGGGAGCAAGCCGGACTGCTGGCCGGGGAGAAAGATGAGAGGCGCCACAGGCGCCACGGAGACGGACGCCTTGGAGCCGCCGCACTCCGGTCCGCAACTCAGGATGTAGGCCTTGCTGCCGTCGGCCGAAAAAACGGCCTTGACGGGGTGGTCAAAGGTGAGCGGTGTTCCGTAATAGTTGCCCGTGGAGTCGACCTGGTCGGGGCTCTGCATCTGCAACAGGCACCACGTGGGCGCATTCTGGGGTTCGCAGTCGACGGCGGCTTTAGGCCAGTTGGCGGGCCCGCCGGCGTAGGTGGCTGTTTGGGCCGTCGTAAGTCCGCGCACGTAATAGGCGTAGTTGGAGTTCTGGACGAAGACCAGGGCGGCGGACCCTCCCCGATTCACACTGACGCGGTATACGCCGGGAAGGCTGAGACCCAACGCGCCATTCGAGGTCGGGTTGGTGATCGTGAGCATGTGACTGGATTGGCTGGCCGCGAAGACCAGGCTTTTGTCGCGGGTCATGAGGATGCTGGACGACTCGCCGTTGAGGTTGTTGACGTTGCTGTCGGTAGCCTCCTTGGCGTAGTTGACCATTGCAAGGGCATTGTCACCGGACGAGTAGACGGCGGCGAATTGCTCCTCGGGCATGCTCTGGATGGTGATGGGCAACGCGCCGCCAAAACCGGAAATCGAGAAGCTGGCCGGTGTACCCGTGTACCCGCTGCGCGAGTCGTAGTAAGCGTCGACGATAACGAGCTCGCCCCTGGCCAGGACGGCGGGGTTCTGAACGGCGATCATTACGCGGTAGGGCAATGAACTGGGCGGCAGGTGGCGGCCGGCAATGTACGATGTTTTGCCACAGCCGGCCAGCACAGCGGCTGCCGCCAGGGCTGCGCCGGCGCTCAGGAAAAGGCTTCTCTTCTTCAAATTTCCAACCCTCGTTTGATGGAGCGGAGTACTCCGCGGACGCGACAACTCAAGAGCGATGTGGACACAGGGAATGACCCGCGAAAGCGCAGGCCCGAACCGGTTTCCACACAGGCTATGACGGTAGAAGTATAACAAAGCGCCCCGTCCTCCCGTCGGGCCGGGCCGGCGCGCGGAATCGCAGAAAAGGGCGGATTCGGAGCGTTGCCGGAAGCCCGTGAACCGTCCCCGGGACCTCGATCCGGCCAGCCGGTGCGGTCGACGCCGGGAAAGTACCCGCGGTGGAACCATTCGCGCCGACGATGCGGTAGCATGACAACAAGATGAGCCGACTTGCCGAGATCTTCTCCGACCGCCCCGTACTCGCCGATGGCGCCATGGGCACGGTGCTCTATGCGCGCGGCGTCTTCATCGACCGCTGCTACGACGAGCTGAACCTGTCGGACCCGAATCTGATTCTCTCGGTGCACGAGGAGTACCTGCAGGCTGGCGCGGAAATTCTGGAAACCAACACCTTCGGCGCCAACCGCTTTCGCCTGGCCCGGCACGGGCTGGCCGGAAAGGTGGAAGAGATCAACGCGGCCGGGGTGCGTCTGGCGCGCCAGGCTGTGGATCGCCTGAAGGAGAAGCAGGCCGGCGGGGCGTGGGTGGCCGGGTCGGTGGGCCCGCTGGGAGTGCGGCTGGAGCCGCTGGGCAAAACCGGCCTGGAGGAAGCGCGCGCCGCCTTTGCCGAGCAGATCACCGTGCTGGCCAGGAGCGGCGTCGACCTGCTGATCGTCGAAACCATGCCCGCGCTGAACGAGGCCGACGAGGCGCTGGAAGCGGCAAAGGCCGTTGCGCCGGATCTGCCCGTGCTGGTGATGGTGACGGTGGACGACGAGAGCGAGTGCCTGGACGGGTCGTCGCCGGCGCAGGCCGCGGCGTTGCTCACTGAGTGGGGCGCCGATGCGATTGGCGTGAATTGCTCGACGGGCCCGGCAACGGTGCTGACGGCCATCGAGCAGATGCGCGCCGCGACCACGCTGCCGCTGGCGGCCATGCCCAATGCCGGACTGCCGCGGTCCGTGGAGGGCCGGAACATCTACCTCTGCTCGCCGGAATACATGGCCAGCTTTGCGCGCAAGGCGATCGCCGCGGGCGCGCAGTTCGTCGGCGGCTGCTGCGGCACCACGCCGAATCACATCCGGGCGATGCGGCAGGCCATCCGCGCCATGGACGAGCAGGCGCATGTGGAAGGGAAAGGCGCAGCGCCGGCAACGAGCAGAGAGACGCCTCCGGCGCCGCTGGCTCAGCGCTCCCGGCTTGGCGCGTTGATCGCGGAGCCCAAGTTCATCACCATGGTGGAAGTCATTCCGCCCAAAGGCATCGATTGCTCGCGGGAGATCGAGGGCGCGGCGCTGATGGCGCGGCTCGGCGTGCACGCCATCGACGTCTACGATGCGGCCCAGGCCTCGGCCCGGATGAGCGGGCAGAGTCTTTGCGTCCAGATTCAGCAGCACACGGGGATGGAGACGATCCTGCATTACACCTGCCGCGACCGGAAGCTGTACTCGATTCAATCGGATCTGCTGGGCGCCGCGTCGATCGGCCTGCACAACATCCTCTGCATCACCGGCGACCCGCCCAAGCAGGGCGGATATGCCGACGCGTCGCAAGTGTTTGACGTGGATTCGATCGGTTTGGTGAACATCGCGCGGCGGCTGAATCATGGGCTCGACATCGGCTCGAACTCCATCGGCGCGAGCACCAACTTCACCATCGGCGTGGCGGCCAACCCGGGCGCGCCGGACATCGAGAACGAGCTGCGCCGCTTTGCCTACAAGGTCGAGGCCGGCGCCGAGTACGCCATCACCCAGGCGGTCTTCGACCTGCGCCTGCTGGAAGAGTTCCTGGAGCGGAGCAAGGACCACCGCATTCCGGTGATCGCGGGCATCTGGCCGCTGACGAGCCTGCGCAACGCGGAGTATATGAAGAACGATCTCCGCATCGCCATGCCCGAAGAGACCATGCTGCGCATGGCGCAGGCCGAAACGCCGGAAGCCGCGCGGGCCGAGGGAATCCGGATCGCGGAGGAGATGCTGGAGGCGGTGCGGCCGCTGGTCCAGGGCGTGCAGGTGAGCGCGCCGTTTGGGGACTACGAGGCCGCGGCCGAGGTTCTCGCCGGCGCGCTGCCGCAAGGGAATCGCGCGAAGAGGTAAACACGATGCCGTCGTTTGAGGAATCGCTCAAGAAGCTGGAATCGATCGTCGAGCAGTTAGAGAAAGGCGACCGGTCGCTTGAAGACTCGTTGAAGCTCTTCGAAGAGGGCGTGGGACTGTCGGCTGCCTGCAAGCAGGAGCTGGACGCCGCCGAGGGCAAAGTGCAGATGCTGGTGAAGCAGCGCGACGGGTCGACCAAAGTGGAGCCGTTCCTGACGGACAAGTCCGTTTAGACGCGATCGTCCACTCTCACGAGATAATCGGGCGCGGGCTGCCGATCGTGTGCTTTGTGATTCCGAGGCCTCGCTCGCCGCGTTCCAGGCTGCAAGCGCGGAGTTCATGGGCGCGATCCCTCCCGGCGCAGTTCGAGCAGGAACTCGTCGAGCAGATTCGCGGCCACGCGGCGGCGGTAGTCGGCCGTGGAGCGGATGTCGTCGATCGGCTTCGCTTCCCCCAGCAATGCGCGGCGCGCGGCCTGGACCGTTTCGCGCGTGACCGGCCGGCCGAGCAGGGCGGCCTCGGTTTCGGGCAGGCGCGCGGGATACGGCGCAAGGCTCGCGGCTCCTAGCCGGATCTCCCGAATCGTTCCGATCTCCACCAGGGCAGTGGCGCCCAGCGCGACCTTCGAAATCGCCATGGCGCGCCGCGTGCCCACCTTGCGCAGGTACTGCTTGTGGCGCGCGAATCGCCGCGGCACATGAACCGCGTACAGCAGCTCATCGGCGGCCAGAACGTTGCGCTTGTAGCCGGTGTGGAATTCGGAGTAGGGAACTCGGCGGCGGCCGCGGAGCGAGATCGCTTCGATCACCGCGTCGTAAACCAGCAGCGCAGGCGAAGAGTCGGCGGCAGGCGATCCGTTCACGAGGTTGCCGCCGATCGTCGCGCGGCCCTGGTTGGCAATCGAGCCGATCCAGCTTGCAGCTCCTGCGAGTAGCGGCAGTTCCGCGGCAATAACGGCATTACGCCGCAGATCGAGAAACGTTGCCGCCGCGCCGATGACGACGCGCTCGGCGGTAACATCAATCGCACGCAGATCCGGAATGCCCCAGAGACTCACGAGCTTGTGCACATTCAGCCGCCCGGCCGAGAAGGCCACCATCAACTCGGTGCCGCCCGCGATCGGCGTCCACGCGCCGGGTTCCGCGGCAAGCAGCGCCAGCACCGCGTCCAAGCTGCCGGGCGCGACTAGATCGTGTGCTGCCGCATTACCGCGCATGGTGCGTCTGCTCCAGTTCCGGTTCTTTCGCCGCCTCGCCGCTCCGCGCGCCCGCCGCGGCAGCCACCGACTCGAAGATCCGCATGAATCCCGTGCAGCGGCAGAGATTTCCGGCCAGCGCTTCGCGAATCTCCGCGGTGCTCGGATGCGGACGGTTCTCGAGTAGCTGCGCAGCGGCCATCAGCATTCCCGGCGTGCAGATGCCGCATTGCGCGCCGCCATGCTGGAGAAACGCCTCCTGCAATGGATGCAGTTGTTCGCCCAGCGCCATCCCTTCGACCGTTTGAATCTCCGCGCCTTCGGCCTGCAGTACCGGCACCAGGCAACTGTTCACGAGTTCGCCGTTCATGCGCACCGAACACGAGCCGCACTCGCCTTCGCCGCAACCTTCCTTGGTTCCAGTCAGATGAAGATCCTCGCGCAGCACGTCGAGCAGGCGCTTTATGGGCGGCACGTTCACCGCGCGGCTTTCTCCGTTCACCGTGAAGCGGATCGTCGGCCAGGGAGTACGCGGCGCCGTCCTCGACTTGCTCTTTCGCGCGGGGCTCATCGCGTAGCCGGCTCCTCAACCGGCTGAGCCGCCGCGAATCCAGCGTAGAGATCCTCGGGCAGCAGTGGAACGGCGTTGAAGGCGACGCCCGTCGCATCGCGGATCGCGTTCAGAATCGCGGGCGCGGGCCCGTCGTGCGGCAGCTCGCCGAGGCCCTTGGCCCCGAAACCGCCGTAGCGGAAGGGAAACTCCTCGAAACAGACATGGATCGGCGGCACGTCTTCCGCGGTCGGCATGATGTAGTTGGTCATCTGGTTGTTGGCCATCCGGCCATCCTGCAGGACAACCTTCTCGTAGAGCGCATAGCCGATGCCCTGCGCGATTCCGCCTTCGATCTGTCCTGCTGCAAGCACGGGATGCAGCACGCGGCCCACTTCCTGCACGGCCCAGAAATTCTCCACCTCGGCGGAGTACGTGACGGTGTCGACGGCAACTTGCGCAACGTAGATCGCCCAGGCATACGCGCCGTACGCCTCGCCGTGATAGCGCTGATCGTCCCAGTAGATGTCCGGCGGCGCCTCGTAGCGGCATAGCGAAACAACCTCACCATGCGCAGCGCGGTGGCGCTCGCAGGCGGCGAAGAACTCATCGCGCGTGTAGCTCTCCGGCAGACCGGCGAAGTCGCGAAGAAGCTCGAGCAGTTGCGCGCAGGCGCGCTCGATGATGCGGCCGACGACCATCGAGGTGCGCGAAGCCACCGTCGGCCCGCTGTTGGGCACCACGCCGGTGTCGGGCGGCGCCATCGTCACGTCGCTGTAGTCGAGGCCGAGCGCCTCGGCTGCAATCTGCGTGAGAACCGTGTTCGTGCCCTGGCCGAACTCGGTGTTCGACACCAGCACGCGCACTTTGCCCTCAGGCGTAACGTCGATGCCGGCGAGCGAGTTCAGAAAGACCTCGCCGGAGCCCGTGAAGCCCGAGCCGTGATAGAAAGCCGCAATGCCCATGCCGCGCTTTACACTGCCGCCGGGATTCTCCTCGGCGAATCGCGCGCGCCGGGCGTGATATTCACTCTCCCTGAGCGCGCGATCCAGCAGTCGATCCAGAATCAGCGGCTCGCGCATCAACTGTTCGGTTGCATTGGCGTCGCCGTCGTGCAGGAAATTCTTGCGCCGCAATTCCGCGGGATCGATTGCCAGCGCCGCGGCGATCTCGTCCATGTGCCGCTCCATGGCGAAGACGGCCTGGGGCGCGCCGAACCCGCGAAAGGCGCCGTACGGAACATGGTTCGTCGCCCAGGCGCGCGAACGCACGCGGATATTGGGGCAAAGATACGGCCCGGTCGAATGCAGCGTGGCGCGCGAGAGCACAGTCGACGAGAGCGTGGCGTAGGCGCCGCCATCGAGGTCGAGCTGAATCTCCATCGCCAGCAGCTTGCCATCGCGGTCAAGCGCGGTGCGGTGCCGCACTCGCGAGGGATGCCGCTTGGTCGTTGCCGCTAGATCCTCCATGCGGTCGTAAACCATCTTCACCGCGTGCCCGCTCTTCATCGCCAGCAGCGCTGCGTGACAGGCGAGCGTGGAAGGATAATCCTCCTTGCCGCCGAAGGCTCCGCCGGTCTCCGTCTGGATAACGCGCACCTTATCCTCGGGCAGATCGAACACCGCGCGCAGCGACTTGAAGACGTAATAAGGGCACTGCAGCGAGCCCCACACGGTGACGCCGCTCGCCGCGCTGTACTCGGCGATGACGCCCTGGTTCTCGATGTAAAGATGCTCCTGCGCGCCGGTGCGGTACTCGCCTTCAACGATGTGCGCGGCGCGGGCCCACGCTGAATCCACGTCACCCTTTTCGAGGAGGAAGCTCTTGAGCAGGTTGTCGGCGCCCCACACGATCGCATCCTGCCGCTCGCTCTCTTCAATCGTGAAGACCGGAGGCAGGGGATCGTACTCGATGTGCACGGCGGCCAGAGCCTCGCGCAACTTGTGCCGGTCGGGATGCGCGAGAAGCAGGATCGGTTCCTCGCAGTGATTCACCTTCCCGTCGGCGAGGCAGGGTTGATCGTCGATGATCAGTTGAATGCAGTTCTCGCCAGGAATGTCGGCGGCGGTAACGACGGCGAACTCGCTCCAGTCGATGTTGCGATCGAAGGCGACGGAACGAATCAACCCGCGGGGAATCGAGCTGCGCACCGTGGCCCCGTGCCACATGCCCTCGCGCGTTATATCGTCGACGTAGCACGCACGGCCCAGCAGTTTGTCCATGCCTTCCTTGCGGGGGACGGGGGTTCCAACGATGCGAGTTGTCGCGGGCGCGTTCATGGGGACTGAGGCCGCCATCGCCGATCAGATTGACGGATAGCATACAACGGCGCGCCGATTCCCTGGAAGCGCGGAGGCTGTAATCGATTCGCGGCCGCTTCCGTGCCGCCCTACCCGCGCAGCTTGGCCAGCAGATCCTGCGGATGCACGGGCTTGGCGAGAATGTCGAACTCGTGCCCCTCGGCGCGCGCCTTCTCCAGCAGATCGGCCGTCGCGGCTTGGCCGGAAAAGAGCAGGACCTTGATTCCGGGCAACAGGGCGCGCATGCGAATGGCGGCGTCTATCCCGTTCAGGTCGGCCATGATCACGTCGGAGATCAGCATGTCGGGCCGGTAGGTTTCGGCCAGCTCAAGCGCCTTTTCGCCCGAATACACCGCACGAGCCTCAAAGCCGCTCTGGTTCAGAATCATGGCCAGCGTGTCGGCGATGACCTTCTCGTCGTCCGCCACCAGAACCTTCGGTTTTGCCTTGTCTGCCATCGTCTTCCGCGCTCAGGGAAGGGAACTCACAATTGAACTTTCGGGCCGGCTCGGAAACCAACCGCTCTTTGAAGCCGGCTCCACGCAAAGCCTGCGCACAACCGGATCGTGCGCTTTCTCAGTGTACTGCACGGCGTTCCCGGAAAGGCCGATCGTCTTGCAGAGGCGATTGAGCCCGCCGGTCAGGATGCGAATTTGGCCCCCGGTTCATCTTCCATCAAATCCGCGAACTTATACTGACAGCAACGAGCTGGAGGTCTGCTCGAATTCCCCACCGGAGAACCGGAGATGCAGGAAATGGCCCCGCCCACCCCGACCGCCAACCCGGTCCTCGATTCGACCCCGGCAAGCGACGCGATCATTCGCGCCGAGAAGATCGAGAAATACTACGCGCAGCCCAGTCAGAACCGAATCCAGGTGATCTCGGCGACCGATCTGAGCATCGTCCCGGGCGAGATTCTCGCGCTGCTGGGCCCCTCGGGCTCGGGCAAATCCACCATGCTGCGCATGTTGACCGGCCTCTCTACGCCCACGGCGGGCCAGGTTTACTGGCATGGCAAGCCGATCGCCGATGCGGAAATCAATGTCTCGATCGTCTTCCAGAGCTTCGCGCTCTTCCCCTGGCTCACCGTTCTCGAGAACGTCGAGGCGCCGCTGCAGGCGCGCGGCGTCGACCCGGCCGAGCGCCGCGAGCGCAGCCTGAAGATGGTCGACTTGGTGGGCCTCGACGGATTCGAAGCCGCCTATCCCAAGGAGCTCTCCGGCGGCATGAAGCAGCGCGTTGGCTTTGCGCGCGCGCTGGTCGTCGAGCCGGAAGTGCTCTTCATGGACGAGCCGTTTTCCGCGCTCGACGTGCTGACAGCCGAAAACCTGCGCAGTGAGCTGCTCGAACTGTGGGCCAAGAAGACCATGCCCACGAAGGCGATCTTCCTGGTTACCCACAACATCGAGGAAGCCGTGCTGCTGGCCGATCGCATCGTCGTGCTCGGCCGCAACCCCGGCCACATCCGCACCGATTTCAAGGTGCAATTGGCCCAGCCGCGCGACCGCAAATCCGAATCGTTCACGCAGTTGGTCGACTACATCTATAAAGTCCTCACCCGGCCCGACACCGCGCCAGCCGAAGCGCCGGGCCAGGCGGCCGAGCCGCGCGCCCGCGACCAGCGGCAGATGCGCTACCAGATGCTGCCGCACGCACGCCCCGGCGGCATCGCCGGTCTGCTGGAACTGCTGCTCGACAAGGGCGGACGCGACGATATCTATCGCCTCGCCGACGACCTGGCCTTCGAAATCGATGACCTGCTGCCCATCGTCGACGCCGCGCAGTTGCTCGGTTTTCTCGCCGTCGAGGAGGGCGACGTCGTCATCACTCCGGGTGGCGAGGAGTTTGCCAACTCCGAGATCCTGCGCCAGAAGGAGCTGTTCCGCAACGCCGCCGTCGACAACGTTCTCCTGTTGCGCCAGATTCGCCGCGCCGTCGACGCCAAGAGCGACCACACCGTGCCCGACGAGTTCTTCCTCGACATGCTCGACGAGCAATTCAGCGAGGAGGAGTGCCAGCGCCAGATGGAGACCGCCATCACCTGGGGCCGCTACGCCGAGCTGTTCGACTTCGACGCCGCGCGCCGCCGCTTTGTCCTGCCCGATGCGCTCGAAGAGAACGTTGCCGCCGAGGAAGAGAAGTGAAAACTCAACCCACACTCGCGCGGTCGCTGGTCACCGTACGCACCCGGCCGTTCGTCGTCGACTTGGCGGTGGCGGCGTGTGCCCTGGCGCTTTTCTTCGCCGTAGTCAGCACAGGGGAGTATTGGCTGCAGAAGCCGGTTTCGGTCGTTCCCATTTCGAGCTCCATCGGCGCTCTGCCGCTTTACGCCTTCTATTCCGTCGTGCGCATGACGATCGCCTATGGGCTCAGTCTTGCCTTTGCCATCGCCTACGGTTATGTCGCCGCGTACAACCCGCGCATCGAGCCGTGGATGGTCGGCGTGCTCGACATCCTGCAATCCATTCCCGTGTTGAGCTTTCTGCCGCCGGTCGTTCTGGCCATGGTCTCGCTCATTCCCGGCCATCAACTCGGCATCGAAATGAGCGTCATTCTGCTCATCTTTACCGGCCAGGTGTGGAACCTCGCCTTCAGCTTCTACTCATCGCTGAAAACCATCCCCAGGGACATGATCGAGGCCTCGCGCATCTACCGCTACTCCGGCTGGCAGCGCTTTTGGCAACTCGAGTTGCCGTTCTCGGCCATCGGCCTGGTTTGGAACTCGATCGTCTCGGTGGCCGGCGGCTGGTTCGCCCTCATCTTTTGCGAGACGTTCACCATGGGCGAGCGCAACTTTCAGCTCCCCGGCCTCGGCAGCTACATTCAGGCGGCAACCTACGCGGGCAATGTCCATGCGCTGCTCGCCGGCATCGCTACCGTGATCCTTATCGTGGTGGCCACCGACCAGCTTGTCTGGCGGCCGCTGATCGCCTGGAGCGACAAGTTCAAGTTCGAGCAGGTGGAGTCCGCCGAGCAGGTCACCTCGCCAATCCTCGAGCTGCTTCGCCGGTCGGGGATCGTTCAAACGCTCCCGGGGCGCGTCTGGGATCGCGTCGCGGAGCCCGTCTACCGCCACATGGCGCACACCAGAGAATGCCGCGTGGTGCGGCCGCTGGACGAGACCCAATCGCGCAAGGCGTCACCGGCGCTGTGGGCTCTGGGCGCAGCCGCAACGTTTGGGGTGCTTTGGGCGGCCATCCAGGCCATGTTCCTGCTTAGAACGATCACCTGGCCCGATCTGCGCCTCCTGCTCGAAGGCGCTGCGGCCACATTTCTGCGCGTGAACGCGTCGCTCGTGATCTCCGCCGCGTGGACCATACCCGTCGGCGTGACGATCGGCCTGAACCCGAAGCTGGCGCGTATCGTGCAGCCGATCGCGCAGATCATGGCCTCGGTGCCGGCCACTGCCTTCTTCCCCATCCTGCTCATGGGACTCGTTCGCATCGGCGGTGGGCTGGGCGTCGGGTCGGTCGCCCTCATGCTGCTCGGCACGCAGTGGTACATCCTCTTCAATGTGATTGCCGGCGCAATGTCCATTCCCTCTGACCTGCGGGAAGTCGCCTCGCTCTACCGCTTCACGCGTTGGCAGCGGTGGACGAAGCTCATCCTGCCCGGCATCTTCCCATTCCTCATCACCGGAATGGTCACGGCCTCGGGCGGCGCCTGGAACGCCTCGGTGATGGCCGAGTACTCGCGCGTGCAGGACCGCACCCTCCAGACCATCGGCCTGGGCGCACAGATCGACGCCGCCACGGACAGTGGACGATTCGCCATGCTCCTGCTGGCCACCATCTTCATCTCCGTCATGGTGGTCACAATGAACCGGCTCGTTTGGCGCAGGCTGTACCGGCTGGCCGAGACGCGGTTTAAACTCGAAGGATGATTTGCGCCACGAGCCAGCCAACTCGATACCAAACCCATTTCTCTGACGGCAAACATGAGAGCGCCGCCGACACGACTGCGGACAAAGGTGGCGCCCATTCGGGCTTCCGTCCGCACGACCTGCTCGAAGCCGCTTTGGCCACCTGCGTGAGCATGACGGTGCGCATGTACGCCGATCGTCACGACATCCCTTTGCAGACCGTTACGACGAAGGTGAGCCTCGACAGAACCGATCCCGGCGAGGCTGTCTTTCGATACGAAATCGAGGTCACCGGCGATCTGACGGCGGAGCAGAAGAGCCGATTACTCGCAGCCGCATCCGCTTGTCCCGTCAGCAAGACGCTTTCCCGCAGGATCAGGTTCGAGCAATCCCATCCCGTTCCGGCAGACGCAATCTAGGATTCGGTTCAAAGAGGCAACATGATTCGAGTCGGTCTGATCGGTTTCGGCCTTGCGGGGCGTGTCTTCCATGCCCCGGTGCTCTCGTCGGTCGAGGGTCTGGAGCTGGCATCGGTTCTGGAGCGCACCTCAAACAATGCTGCGGAGCGCTATCCCGGCATCACCGTCTGCCGCTCGCTCGAAGCGATGCTTGCCGATACCTCGCACGGTCTCTTCGTGGTGGCCACGCCGAACGGCACTCACTACGCCCTCGCCAAGGAGATCCTGGGCGCGGGCAAAAACGTCGTCGTCGACAAGCCGATGGTGCACTATCGTTTGCTGCTCGGCTCGCGGTCGATCAGCGGCACCCAGAACCGGAACTTCGCGCCGCTGCCGGGCGTGCTCGTTCCCTCGATCCCGCCGCCGTGCGCCTTCAGAATGGCCCGCGTGATGGCGAGGCCCATGCCCGATCCCTTGTGCCGGTTCGCTCCGCGCTTGCCCCGGTAAAACTTCTCGAAGATCAGCGGCAGATCATGGGCATCGATGCCGGGGCCGTTGTCTTCGACGCAGAACTCCAGCCGCTTGTCGCGGCGCGTGCTGCTCAGCCTCACGCGCGTGCCCGGCGGCGTGTGGCTGGCCGCGTTCTCGAGCAAATGGCGCAGGACCCTGCCGAGCAGATGGGAATCGAACCAGACCAGTTCCTCGCTTTCAGCGGACTCGTTCGGCGCGTCGTCGAGAATCGTCACTTTATGCGCGGCCAAAGTCGTGCGCGATTTCTCGACGGCCAGTTCGAGCAGGTCGTGGGGACTCTGCGGCGACATCTTGACCTGGACGACGTTGGCGTCGATCTCGGCCATCTCGACCGCCTCGCCGATCAGTTGATCGAGGCGCGATGCCTCTTCGTCGATGATCCGGACCATATCGTCGCGCCCCGCTTCGTCCAGTCCCTCTCCCTGCAGCAGGGTTGTGGCCGCGGCGCGGATTGAGGTCAGCGGAGTGCGTAGCTCGTGGGTAAGGGAATCGGTGAGCGCCGTGCGCAGCCGGTCGGCTTCGCGGGCGGCCTCGATGCGCGTCGAGGCTGCGATCGCCATGGACCGTGCCACCGCGATCGAGACCTGCGCGCTCACCGCGGTAGCCACTTCGAGGGAGAGCGCGTCCGGCCGCCACGCCAAAGCGCCCACCGTCCGCAAGCCCAGCGCGAGCGCCGTCGCCTGGTAGCCGGCGAACGACGTCGCCGTGGGACTCAGCCCCTGTGTCACCGCCTGCATATGCGCCTTTACGCTGGCGGGAGCTTCGCCGCCCGATGCGTAGAAGCGGTCCTGGTCGGAGACGTACAAGATCACGCTCTCCAACGCGAAAATGCGGTTCATTGCGCCCGGCAAGTCGCGGAGCAGCCGGTCGGCGTCCTCAAAAAGCATCATCTCCTGACTCAGGGCGTAGAGCCGTTCCACGTCGGCTTGCCGCTGTTCCGCCCGCTGGGTTTGATGCCGCGCATGTTCCGACAACCGGCTCACCACAACGCAACTGACGGCGAACGACACCATCGCCACCCATGCCTGCGCGCCCTCAAGCCACAGCGTGCGCACCGGCGGAAGAAAGAAATAGTCGAAGAAGAGGGCGCAGAGAACCGCGATATAGATCGACAGCACGATCCCGGACTGCGTGGCCCACCAGACTACCAGCACCAGAAACACCATGCCTGCCACAGTCACGTTCGCGCCCAGCCAGACCAGCACCAGCGTCGTCAGAGCCGCCGCGGCCGTGGCGGCGACCCAGAGAACAGACTGCCGTGCTTTCACTGGAATGCCCATCGGACTCCCCACCGGAATCATAGTCGCCCGCCGGGTTTTCTGAAATGCCGCCGCCCAGTGGTGTAAGCTTCCGTAGATAGAACATCGCCATGCCGGGAAGAATACTGGTCATCGACGACGAACCGCAGATCACGCGGGTGCTGCGTGCGGCGCTCTCCGCGCAGGGATACGACGTAAGAACGGCCAACGATCCCGAGGAAGGGCTGAGGCTCCTCCGCGACTGGCCTCCGGACCTGGTGATCACCGACCTGATGATGCCCGTCCTGAGCGGCGTCGAGATCTGCCGCACCGTTCGCTCGCGGGGCGCCACGCCGGTGCTCGTGCTCTCGGTTCAGGAACACGAGCGCTCGAAGATCGAGGCGCTCGACGCCGGCGCGGACGACTACGTCACCAAGCCCTTCAGCATTCAGGAACTGCTGGCGCGGGTTCGGGCGCATCTTCGCAGGGCGCCGGAACGCACAGTGACCGCGCTCGAGGCCGGCGATTTCGTCATCGATCTGCGGGCCCACTCCATCTCCGTCCAGGGCAAGCTGGTCCATCTCACTCCCAAGGAATTCGAGCTGCTATTCCACCTTGCCCGTAACGCCGGTAAGGTCATGACCCACCGCGCCCTGTTGACGGCCGTGTGGGGCTCGCAGTCGGCGCACCAGCCGGAGTACCTGCGCGTGTTCGTGGGCCAGTTGCGCAAGAAGCTCGAAGGCGAAACCGGCCGCCAGTACATCCAGACCGAGCCTTGGGTCGGCTACCGGTTCATTCCCGAGGGCTGGACCGAGAACAAAGAGTAACCCTCGATCGCGTTCGCCGCATAAATCGATCGAAAATCGATTAACTGATAATAAATGACTTAGGTCGCACAATGGGCGCGTCTTTACGGTTTCTTTAGGAATTCTTTTCGAATCTCAAATCCCTCAAAACCGAAAATCACCCTCAGTCGGGCCGGTTGGTTCCGTCCCGGGGAAGCGCCGGATCGTCCGCGCGCGACGGGAGATCTTGAATGCAAGATGCAGTGATGCTTTTGTTCACCGTGGCTTTCTTCGCCGTGGCGTTTCTATACGTCAAGGCGTGCCAGAAGTTGAGGTAGCCCATGCACAGCGATTGGATTTCGGCAACCGGCCTCGTCCTCTCCATCCTCTTGCTCGTGTACCTCGTCACCGCATTGCTGTTCCCGGAGAAATTCTGACATGTCCGCAAACGGCTGGCTGCAATTCGCCATCTACTCGTTGATCCTGCTCGCCACGGTCCGTCCGGTCGGCATCTATCTCGCGCGCGTGTTGGAGGGCGAGCGCACCTGGCTCACGCCGGTGTTTCGCCCGGTCGAGCGGCTCATCTACAAGCTATGCGCCATCAAGGCCGACAAGGAGATGAACTGGCGCGAGTACGCCTTCGCGACACTCGGATTCTCCGCGGCAACCCTGCTGCTGACCTACGCTCTCGAACGCTTGCAGGCTTACCTCCCCTGGAACCCACAGCGTTTGGCCGCGGTTGGACCCGATCTGGCATGGAACACGGCTGCCAGCTTCACCACCAACACCAACTGGCAGTCGTACACGCCCGAAAGCACCATGAGCTATCTCACCCAGATGGCCGGGCTGGCGACGCACAACTTCTGGTCGGCCGCGGTGGGCATCGTCGTAGCCGTGGCGCTCATCCGCGGCATCAAGCGCACCTCCTCGGGCGCCATCGGCAACTTCTGGGTCGACATGACGCGGACGTTGCTCTATGTCCTAGGGCCAGCCTGCATCGTCTACGCTCTGCTCCTGGTCTGGCAGGGTGTACCGCAGAATCTCAGCGCATACAGCGTCGCGGATCCTCTTGAGCAGCCCTCCCAAACGCAAACCATCGGCCAAGGCCCCGTGGCTTCCCAGGAAGCCATCAAGATGCTGGGCACCAACGGCGGCGGCTTCTTCAACGCCAACAGCAGCCACCCCTTCGAGAATCCGACCCCGTTCTCGAATTTTCTGCAGATGTTGTCGATCTTCATCATCCCCGCGGGCCTCACCTACACGCTGGGCCGCATGACCGGTTCGCCGGGCCACGGTTGGGCTGTCCTGGCAGCGATGTATGTGCTTTTCTCGGCCGGGTTCGTCGTGTGCTACTGGGCGGAGGCGCATCCCTACAATGCGGTTCACGGCGCAGCGCAAGCCCGCACTGCCGGGTCCCCCGGCGGCAACATGGAGGGCAAGGAAGTGCGCTTCGGCATCGCCGATTCCGCTCTCTTCGCCACCGTCACCACCGACGCCAGTTGCGGCGCAGTGAACGGCATGCACGACAGCTTCACGCCGCTCGGCGGCATGGTTCCCCTGGCCAACATCATGCTCGGCGAGGTGGTCTTCGGCGGCGTGGGCTCCGGCCTCTACGGCATGTTGATCTTCGTCGTGATTTCGGTCTTCATCGCCGGGCTCATGGTAGGCCGCACGCCGGAATACCTGGGCAAGAAGATCGAAGCCTACGACGTGAAGATGGCCATGCTCTATTCGCTCATCTTCCCGCTTATCATCCTCAGTCTCACGGCCGCATTTTTGCTCGCGCCCAACATCGGGCTCTCCAGTCTGAACAACTCCGGCCCGCACGGGCTGACCGAGATCCTGTACGCGTTCACTTCGGGCGCCGGAAACAACGGTTCGGCTTTTGCCGGTTTGAACGCCAATACTTGGTGGTACAACGTGATGCTCGGCTGGGACATGCTGGTTGGGCGCCTGCTGATGATGATTCCTGTGATCGCGTTGGCCGGGAACCTTGCCCAGAAGAAGAGCGTTCCACCGTCGCCCGGCACCTTCCCGGTGAACACGCCCCTGTTCGCCGTGCTCCTGATCGGCGTGGTCTTGATCGTCGGCGCGCTCACCTTCTTCCCGGCGTTGAGCCTGGGGCCGATTCTGGAACACCTGCTGCTGCAAACGGGGAAATTGTTCTAGCTCTTGTTCGCTGGTTCGTTTCTGATGAGGAATCCAAAACCCGCTGGCGCCGGAGCAGAAAGGTTAGAGGCTGGGAGCTGGTGGCTGACTTACAAAACGGACGGTTATGGCTGAGAAGATAAGCATTTGGAATCCGCAGATCATGGTCCAGGCGGCTCTGGACAGCTTTCGCAAGCTCGATCCGCGCTGGATGGCGAAGAACCCGGTGATGTTCGTGGTGGAGGTGGGCAGCGTCCTCACGTCCATCCTGCTCTTCGAAAACTACCGCCATCACCCCGGCACGTTCTTCTTCAACCTGCAGATCACCTTATGGCTGTGGTTCACTGTGCTGTTCGCCAACTTCGCCGAGGCAATGGCCGAAGGCCGCGGGAAAGCGCAGGCCGACACGCTGCGCAAGGCCAAGGGCGAGACCATCGCCAAACGCTACAAGAACGACGGCAGCTTTGAGGAAGTCGTCAGCGGGCTGCTCCGCGCCGGAGACATCATCTACGTCGAGGCCAACCATTACATCGCCGGCGACGGCGAAGTCATCGAGGGGGTCGCATCCGTCGACGAATCGGCCATCACCGGCGAGTCCGCGCCTGTGATTCGCGAGGCCGGCGGCGACCGCTCAGCCGTCACTGGCGGCACGAAAGTGCTTTCCGATTGGATCAAGGTCAAGATCACGTCCAACCCCGGAGAGACCTTCCTCGACCGCATGATCGCGCTCGTCGAAGGCGCCGAGCGCCAGAAAACGCCGAACGAGATCGCGCTTAGCATCCTGCTTTCGGGCCTCACCATCATCTTTCTGCTGGCGGTCGTCACGCTGCAGCCCTTCGCCATCTACTCCAGCGCGCCGCAGACGGTCTTCGTGCTCGTTTCTCTGCTCGTCTGCCTGATTCCGACAACGATTGGCGGCCTGCTCTCGGCGATCGGCATCGCCGGCATGGACCGCCTGGTGCAGTACAACGTCCTGGCCATGAGCGGGCGCGCCGTCGAAGCGGCAGGCGACGTAAACACGCTCCTACTCGACAAAACCGGCACCATCACTCTCGGCAATCGCCAGGCGACTGAATTCCTGCCCGCGCCGGACGTGAGCCACGAACGCCTTGCCAACGCCGCGCAACTGGCGTCGCTCTCCGACGAAACCCCCGAGGGCCGCTCGATCGTGGTGCTGGCCAAAGAGAAGTATGGTCTGCGCGGCCGCGACCTCGCCGGCATTCACGCCGAGTTCGTTCCCTTCACCGCGCAGACGCGCATGAGCGGCGTGAACCTGCCCGGCACGCGCATCCGCAAAGGCTCGGTCGACGCCATCGCGCGATTCCTCGAAGAGCAGGGCGCCATGCTGCCGCAGAGGGTCCGCGACAACGTCGAGTCCATCGCGCGCGCCGGCGGCACGCCTCTGGTCGTCGCCGAGAACGCCTCCGCGCTGGGCGTCATTCATCTCAAGGACATCGTGAAGGGCGGGCTCAAGGACCGGCTCGCCCGCCTGCGCGCCATGGGCATTCGCACCATCATGATCACCGGCGACAATCCGCTGACGGCCGCGGTGATTGCTCGCGAGGCCGGCGTCGACGACTTCCTCGCCGAGGCCAAGCCCAAAGACAAAATGGATCTGATCAGGCGCGAGCAGGGCCAGGGTAAGCTCGTTGCCATGACCGGCGACGGCACCAACGACGCGCCCGCGCTGGCTCAGGCCGATGTCGGCGTGGCCATGAACTCCGGCACCCAGGCCGCCAAGGAAGCCGGCAACATGGTCGACCTGGACTCCAACCCCACCAAGCTGATCGAGATCGTCGAGATCGGCAAGCAACTCCTCATGACCCGCGGCGCGCTCACCACATTCTCCATCGCCAACGACGTGGCCAAGTACTTCGCCATCATCCCCGCCATGTTCGCCGGCGTGTTCCCGGTTCTGAACGCGCTCAACATCATGTACCTGCATTCGCCGCAGTCAGCGATTCTCTCCGCGGTCATCTTCAACGCGGTGATTATCGTGGCGCTGATTCCTCTGGCGCTGAAAGGCGTCAAATACCAACCCAAGGCGGCCGACGTGCTGCTGCGCAACAACCTGCTCATCTACGGCGTCGGCGGCATCATCATTCCGTTTATCGGCATCAAGGCCATCGACCTGTGCCTGGTGGCGCTGCACCTGGCTTCCTAAGGCGCAGCAGAGCATTCTTGTTTTTTTCATGAACTGGGCCAGAACTGGCTTCTAGCAACGAAGACTCGGCAATCGGCGAAGTTGATGACCAAGGAATCGGAACCGGAAGCTAAGAGCTAGAAGCTGGAAGCTGTTTTTAGGAGTTCGACAGTGCATTCGGTTTCGACAATTCACGACGACACGGGAATCCACGGCGGGCTGCATGGGGTTCATGTGCAGGAAGCGCCGGTGAGGCATTCGATCTGGAGAACGTCAGTTCTCTTCACACTGGTCACCGCGGTGCTGTTCGGTCTGGGCTATCCGCTTCTGCTGACCGGGTTGGCGCACATCCTATTCCCGCGCCAGGCGGAAGGCAGCCTGATCCTCCAGAATGGTCAGGTCATCGGCTCCGATCTCATCGCGCAGAGCTTCACTTCCGACAAGTATTTCCATCCACGCCCCTCGGCCGCGGGCAACGGCTACGACGCGACCTCGTCGGGCGGCACGAACCTGGCGCAGTCCAACGCCAAGCTCGCCCAGCGCATGCAGGCCGATATCGACAAGCTCTCCGCCGACAACGGCGGCAAGCCGGTGCCCATCGACATGGTGACCTATTCGGGTTCGGGCCTCGACCCCGACATCACGCCCGACAACGCATATTTCCAGGCGCCCCGAGTGGCGAAAGCCCGCGGCCTGACCGAGGATGCGGTGCGCGCGCTCGTCGCCGAGCACACTGCCGGTCGCCAGATCGGCTTTTTGGGCGAGCCCCACGTGAACGTTCTGGAGCTGAACCTCGCGCTCGATCAGATCAAGAAATAGGTTTTTGGCAGCGGCTCCCTAAGCCAAAACTTGGCGGGACAGGCTAACCAGCCGATCCCGCTTTTTTCTTTCCGTGGAGCTGCGGGCGCCCTCGCCCGGGAATGAGCGGAAGGCTCGGCATGCCGCGTCCGCACCGGATCGCTGACTTGCTGACTCGCCGACTCGCTTCTAGGCGGCGGAAGCCCATCGCCTCTATCGAAGTTCCCTGCGCCCCTCAATCGCCCGCGCCATCGTCACCTCGTCGGCGTATTCGATGTCGCTTCCTGCGGGAACGCCCGTCGCTATGCGCGTGATCTTCACCGCGAATCCGCGCAAGGCCGTCGCCAGCCAGTCCGCCGTCGCCTCGCCTTCGAGCGTGGGGCTCGTCGCCAGGATCACCTCGTCCACTTCGCCCCGCTCCACGCGCCCGATCAGCGTGTTCGCGCGCAACTGGTCCGGCCCCACGCCGTGCAGCGGCGAGAGCGTGCCGTGCAGCACGTGGTACGCGCCCTGATACATCTGCGACCGCTCCACAACGTCGATGTTCGTCGCCTCCTCCACCACGCAAACCACGCGCTGGTTCCTCGTCGGACTCGCGCAGTAGGCGCAGGGATCGATGTCGGTCACGTTGTTGCAGACGGAGCACAGGCGCAGGCTGTCCTTCAGCCCGCGCACCGCATCGGCAAGGGCGGCGGCGTCCTCGTCGCTCGAGCGAAGAATATGAAACGCGTACCGTTGCGCGCTCTTGGCGCCCACGCCGGGCAGCTTCTTCAACTCTTCAATGAGCCGGGCCATCGGCTCGGCATATCGTGCCACCGCCGCGCCTCCTAGATTGTCCGGTAGACGATCCCGGCAAACATGTCCGCGCTCATGAAGCCCTTGCCGACAGCGTCGTCGAACGCCGCCGTGGGCTTCTTGGCGATCGCCTCCTCCTCGCTCGATCCTGCGGCCTTCAGTGCGGCCACCTTGTCGCGAATGGCGGCGAGCATGTCGCGGTACTTCTCGAGATCGGCCTTGTTGCCCAGCGGTCCGTGGCCGGGAACGATCTTCGTCGATGCGGACGCCGTGGCCAGCGCCTTGTCGCTGGCGCGAATCATGCCGCCGATCGTTCCTCCCGTTCCTTCATCGATGAACGGGTAGCCTCCGTTAAACCAGACATCGCCCACGTGCAGCACATCGGCCTTCTGAAAACGGATTGAGATGTCGGTGTCGGTGTGCGCCGGTTCGAAGTGGGCCAACTCGATCGAGTCGCCATTGCGCCAGATTGCGAGCGACTGATCCATGCAGATCGTCGGCAGCGCCCCCGGGGGAGAGGGCGGAACGGTGCGATGAAAGAGCCGCATCGCCTGCTCCGTCGAAAGCCGCTCGCGGGTGTTGCGATGGGCGACGATCGTGAATCCGGCCTCGTGCATCCCCTCGTTGCCGCCGGTGTGATCGCCGTGCCAATGTGTATTGATGAGCAGACCGCCCGCGGCCGCCGGCGCCACGGCGGCAATCGCCGCGCGAATCCGTGGAACGGCCGGCGCGAAGCTCGCGTCGATCAACAGGCAGCCGTCCGCGCCGGTCTCAAGCACCATGTTGCCGCCCGCGCCTTGCAGCAGATAGACGTTGTCGTAAAGCTGCGTGGTGCGGATCGGGACGTTTGCCGGGTCGTTCTGCTGCGCCGCAGCCTGCGCCGGCGCGGGTGCAGCTTGTCCCATCATCCTTTGTCCGGCGACGACCGCAACTCCAGCCGCCGCTCCCCACTCCAGGAACTTCCTGCGATTCATCTCGTTCTTCATAGGTCTCGCCTTTCCGTCAGCCTAAGCCCGGCAGTTTCAGCCCGCCCAGCATTCCTTGCACGCTGGTCTTCATCGCCTCGTCCGCCTTTCGGCCCGCTTCGTTCACCGCCGCAACGATCAGGTCCTCGAGCATCTCCACATCGGCCTGGCCGCCGGTCAGGCTCGTCACCGCCGACGGATCGATCCGGATTTTGAGCAGTTCTTTCTTCCCGTTCATGGTCGCCGTTACCGCCCCGCCTCCGCTCGACGCTTCCACCACGATCTCGGCCAGCTTGCGCTGCATCTCCTCCTGCATCTGGTTGGCTTGAGAAAGCATCTCCGAGATTTTGAGCGGATTGATCATGCACGATTCTCCTCTTTGCGAATCACTTCTGGCGCAGATCGACAACGCTGCGAACCTCGGCCTGGAAGATCTCCTGCGCCCGTTTGACGATTGGATGCCCGAGCGCCTCCTCCTGCACGCTTCCGGCCGGCACGACGGGCGGCGAGGTGAAGGCCCCGCCAACGCCCGCTCCGGCCGTTACCGTGAACCGGGGCGCCGCGCCTAAACGTTGCAGCTCGTGCCGGATAATCTTCTCGGCAGCGGCGTTCACCGTCAGGCTCAGCATCTTCTTGCCCATGGTCGGCACGGCGATATGCAGACTGCCGCGTTCGATCGTCCATGAGCCCGAACCAAGCAGTTGCGCCGCCGAGCTGTGTCCAGCCGTAGCCAGCGCAGCCACGATCGCCTCGCGCAGATGTTCGGCTGTCAGGTCTTCCGCGGGCGCCCTCTCCGCCTCGGGCGCCTTGGCCAGCGAGCCCTCGGTCAGCGTCTCTGCTGACCCGTAAGCAGGTCCCTGAGCCGCCGTGGCAGGGAAGGGCCCCGGTTCACGCCTTGCGGACTCCGTTGTCCTGGTAAATGAGCCGGTTATGGCAGTTTCCTCAACTCGTGCTTGCATCGTCGGCGCCGGGATCGGCCCTCCGGTCCCCCGGCTCCAGCCGCCCGTCTCCCTCGGCGCGCTGCCCACAGCCGAAGCGCTCGCGCCCGCCGGCCGCGATGCCGCTCCGCCTGCACGAGGCGAGTTGCTCGGCGCCCCAGCCCGCGCAACCATCCCGCTCGCCACGCCGCTCAGCAGTTCCTCGATCGGCAGCAGCCGCTGCGCGTGAATCAGCTTCAACAGCCCCAGCTCCAGGTGGAACCGCTGCTCCTGCCGGTAGTTCAGATCGTCGAAGGTCCGCAGCACGATCTGCAGGTTACGCGTCAGCTCCTCTTCGGTGAACAGCATCGCCGTCCGCGCTGCGCGGGCGCGTTCGTCGGCCGAAATCTGCAGCAGTTCGGTCTTCTCGCCACCGAGCTTGGCCATCAGGGCGTTTCTCAGGTAGCGAACCATCTGCCGCGCCAGCGAGAGCGGGTTGTGACCGGCGTTCACCAGCCCGTTCGCCTGCTCCATCAACTCGGCGCTTTGCCCCGCGGCCACGGCTTCCATCAGCCGCTCGAAGACCGTGTTCGGCACCGCCCCCATCAGCTCGCGAATCTGCTCGGTGGAGAGCACGGGCCGGCCTTCCTCCACCGGCGCCGAAGCAATCGCCTGGTCCATGATCGAAAGCGCGTCGCGCATCGACCCGTCCCCGGCCTCGGCCAGCAGAGCCAGCGCCTCGTCCTCGGCCGCAACCTTCTCCTCGCCCGCGATCATCTTTAGCTGCGCCAGAATGTCGTCGAACTTGACCGCGTGAAAGCTGAAGTGCTGGCACCGCGAGCGGATGGTCTGGGGAATGTTCTCGGGCTCCGTCGTCGCCATCATGAAGATGACGTGCGCCGGCGGCTCCTCCAGCGTCTTGAGCAGCGCGTTGAACGCCGCCTCGGTGATCTGGTGCGCCTCGTCGAGGATGTAGATCTTGTAGCGGTCGCGGGCGGGCGAGTAGCGCGCCGCGTCGCGCAGCTCGCGGATCTCGTCGATGCCGCGGTTGGTGGCCGCGTCGATCTCGATCACGTCCACCGCGTTGCCCTGGCGGATCTCCGTGCAGGCGTCGCACGCCCCGCACGGCTCCGGCGTCGGCCGCTCGCTCGATCCCACAGCAGTCCGGCAATTCAGCGCCATGGCCAGGATGCGCGCGATGGTCGTTTTCCCGATCCCGCGATGCCCCGAGAAGATGTACCCGTGCGCGACCCGGTTCTGCGTGAGCGCGTTCATGAGCGTGCGCGTCACATGGTCCTGGCCGGCCACGTCGGCAAACCGCTGCGGACGGTATTTTCTGGCCAGAACCTGGTAACCCATGCGATCGACGCTCCTCGACCTCCGCCCGGCGGCGGAAAGCCTGGAGTGATTCTATCGTTCCGGGGCGGGGAACCGCGGGGTGGAAAACCACGACTGCTAACGGGCGCGGATCAAGCCGCCGTTGGTGGTTTCTATCGCACTGCTGGTATGCTCTCCTCAAGAAGCTGCGAGCGATCCGCACCAGGGAGGAAATCGGGATGCCCACCCTGAACATCGAGCTCAACGACGACGACCAAGCCTTGATTGCCAATCTCATCGAGTCAGGTCAGTTTCACAGCGCAGGTGAGGTGGTGTTGGAAGGATTGCGGCTGCTCGAAGCGGACCGGAAGCCGGATTCCTCTAGGGAAGAAGGAATGCGGAATGCGATTCGGTCCGGGCTGGACGATCTGTCCCAGGGCCGTTCCGTTGCGCTAAACGATCCCGACGAAATCGCCAGCCACATTCGAGCACTCGGGGAACGAGCTGCCAGGCAATCCAGCTAGAAAGAAAGTGGATTTGTGACTGGCCTGCATCTTTCACGCCACGCGGAGGAGGACATCGTTTCGATTCTCTCTTGGAGCCTCCAAAGGTTCGGCGCTGCTGCACAGAGGCGCTATGAGTCGCTATTGACCGTTGCCCTGAGTGCCCTTTGCGCCGATCCCGAACGCCGCGGCAGCAACGCGCGGCCGGAATTTGGCGAGGGAGTGAGAACCTACCACCTTCGATTTAGTCGCGACGAAGCGTGGAGGCCGGAGGGAATCGTTCATCGGCCGAGACACCTTATTGTCTACCGCGTTACCTCGCGTCGGGAACTTGAGGTCATTCGGGTGCTGCATGACAGCATGGAGGTTCGCCGTCATCTTCCGCCGCTGTAATGCAGGGCGCCGCGACGCCAGCGGAATGAAGCTCTTCCCGCGGATGTGCGATCCTTTTCCTGGACGCGGATTCTTCGTTCCGCCAACGGCCCGCACCCCGCAGCACCTCGAATCGCGTCTAAGAAACAAGGAATCAGCAATGAAACCGCCGTTTGCGTTTGCGCTCGTAATAGCCAGCTTTCTGGCGGCGGCGCCGCGCATCGCGGCGCAGGCCCCGAACAGCGGCGCTGCCCCGGGCGCCGGCCAGAGCCAACCGGCCGCCAGCCAGCAGAACCCGCCAGCCGGCGAGAGCCCCCCACGAGTCAAGACGCAGAGCGACCAGAATCCCTTCCCCGACGACACCAGTTCGATTCCCGTAATGCCGAATGCGAACTCGCCCGCGCTGCCGCCGGGAGTCGCCGACGAGGGCGCTAGCGGCCGCATCTCCATGCCTGCCTGGGACTTAGACCCGGTGCGTAGCCCGGAAGATGCGGCGGCAGCCGAGCAGGCCGGTGAGACCACTTCGAGCTCAAGCCTGGCCGGGTTGGGCAACCTGCTGCCGCCGCCCGACGATATCCCGGCCCCCGGGCGGCACAACCGAAACGGCCAACAGGTTGTTCCCGAGCACCGGGAGACTGCCGCTGAAGACGAGAGCGTCGGCAACTACTATCTCGACGAGAAGAACTGGAAAGCGGCTCTTTCCCGCTTCCAGTCCGCGCTGGTCCTCGATCCGGCCAATCCCGATGTGTATTGGGGTCTCGCCGAGAGCGAGCGGCACCTGGGCGACTTTGCCGCTGCCCGCGACAACTACTTGAAGGTGACCGAATACGACCCCGACAGCCGCCACGGCAAGGAAGCGCGCAAGGCCCTCAAAGACCCCGAGATTGCGAATGCCAAGCCGGCAGCGCCCCCTGCGCCAGCGCCGCAATAGACGGACTGCCCCCGATGACAATCCGAGACGGCTGGCAGCCCGCGCCATCCGGAGCGACCTGTTTGATACTTCAGATCAATCCGCTACATTATTGAATAATAAACATATTAGAGCTGTACGGACTAAAGGCCGGACAGCCGCATATAGGCTCTGATGATCGCCTCGCCCCACAGACCGGCGATGATCCCGCCCAGGCAGAGAAACGTCCCGAACGGTAGCTTCTGCAGTTGCCACGGCCCCGCTTTGTCTCCCTTCGGCGGTCTGCCGCGCCAGGCCAGCGCCAGCACCAGCCCGGCCAGAAGCGCGACGGCGAAGGAAAGCAGAGCGCCCTTTATGCCGACCCACCCTCCCAACATCGCCATCAGCTTCACATCGCCCAGCCCAATGCCTTCCATGCCGCGAACCATCTCGTAGATCCAGCGGATGATCAGCAGCATCCCGCCGCCAATCACAGCGCCCATGAACCAGAAAAGGACGACGACGCCCGGCACGGTATGCACCCACGTCGAGAATCCGCCGCCCAGACTCGTCTCCGCCGTGATGGTTCCGCGCGCAATGGCCAGCAGGAGCCCCAGTCCGATCCCGGGCAGGGTCAACCGGTCCGGCAACCAGAGATTCTCGGAATCCAGGACGGCCAGGGCGACCAGCAGCCACAGGAAGATCATCCGGGCAATCCCGTCGACCAGGGGCAGTGCCGCATCCGCCGAGAAGACCCCGGCATCCAGTCCGGGGGCGGCGCTGAAGATCATCCACGCGGAGTAAGCCCAAAGGACACCCACGGACAACTCCGCGATCGGATATCGCCAGCCAATCCATTCGTGGCAGGTGCGGCAGCGGCCGCGCAGCGCCATCCAACTGACCAGCGGCACGTTCTCCCACCACGACAGCGTCCGCCCGCAACTGCGGCAGTGCGACCGCGGCTTTGTGATCTTCTCGTCTTCGGGCCAGCGCGTCGCGCAGACATTTAGAAAACTCCCCAGAGCCAGACCGGCCAGTCCTGCGAAGAGCGTGCCAAGAATGCGGATCATTGCAGAGAGAGTATAACCCCCGGCGATGAAATCTCATCATGTGAGCCTTGCACAGCCCATCGTGGGACGGCGATTACGGGAAGTGCGTTCCGTTAGGGGTAGACTGGAAGTGCATGGATCTGCCGCCAGAGAGCTCCAGTGCGAAAGATCCCGCGCCGGGGCGCCCCTCGGGCCCCGCTACCGATCCGGCGCGGGCGGCGGCGTTGTTTGAGCAGTCGGTCACCATCATGGCGCGGCTCCGTGCGCCCGGCGGTTGCCCCTGGGACCGCGAGCAATCCTTCGATTCCATCCGCAAGTACACCCTCGAAGAGGCCTACGAGGTCTTCGACGCCATCGAGCGCCGAGACTTCGCCCACCTGGCGGAAGAACTCGGCGACCTGCTCCTCCAGGTCCTCTTCTATGCCGAAATGGCCGCAAACGAGGGCCATTTCACTATTGCGGATGTGCTCCAACATCTGAATCGCAAGCTCATCCGCCGCCACCCCCACGTCTTTGGCGAAGAGGCTTCGCGTGCCGCAGGCAACCGCGCCGATGTCGATGCTTCGGTCGAGGACTCGGCGGCCGTTCTGCGCAATTGGGAGGAGATCAAGTCGGCGGAGAAGGCGGCCGCCGCGGTCGCCCAACCTTCGGCTGCAGCCGCGGAAGGCGGCCCGCCCTCCCGGCTCGACGGCGTTCTCCGCGCATTGCCCGCGCTGGCTGAGGCCGCCAAGCTCGGCGCCAAAGCGCGGAAATCGGGCTTCGATTGGCCCACTTGGCGCGAGTTGATGCCCAAGGTTGCCGAGGAAACGGCGGAGCTTTAAGCCGAGGCGGCTTCGGGCGATCCGGCCCGCCATCCGGCCATCGAAGCCGAGCTCGGCGACTTGCTTTTCACCGTAGTCAATCTCGGTCGCCATCTCGGCGTCGATGCCGAAATGGCCCTGCGCAAATGCAATTTGCGCTTTCGCCGGCGCTTCCTTGAGATGGAGCGCATCTCGCGGCGCCCGCTCGAGGAACTTCCGCCCGACGAACTCGAATCGCTTTGGGCGCAAGCGAAAAAGAAACTCGCGGAGGAAAAGCCATCGGCCCCGGAGTCAACGCCTCAAACCGCAGCGCAGGCCCGGCCATGATCGAGATTCGCTCCTGCTCGGGATTCGACGAGATGGCCGAATGCGTCCAGCTCCAGATCGAGACTTGGGGCTACGACGAGAACGACGTCATTCCGCGCAAAACATTCGTGCTTGCGCAGAAGGTCGGCGGTCAGGTGATCGGGGCCTTCGATAGCGATCTCACCGCCGGCGCGGCAGGCGCACGTCCCAAAACGCTCGTGGGCTTCGCCATGTCTTTGCCGGCGATCAAACAAACTCCAAACGGCCCTCAACCCTACCTCCACTCGCACATGCTGGCCGTGCGCCCCTCCCACCGCAGCCGCGGCATCGGCTCGCAACTCAAATGGGAACAACGCCGTGACGCGCTCTCGCGCGGCATCCGCCACATCGAGTGGACCTTCGATCCGCTAGCAATCCCGAACGCTTTCCTCAATATCCACAAGCTGGGCGCCATCTCGCGCACGTACCTTGTGGATTTCTATGGTGTATCCTCTTCTCGACTGCAGGGTGGGCTCCCAACGGACCGTCTCCTGGCCGAGTGGGAGTTGGATTCCCCACGAGTGGAAGCAGTCATCGCTCGACGCCCGGCAGCAGCACACAGAATTGGCGAACGCATACTGGTCCCATCCCCCATCGACCAGTGGAAGGGCAGCGAAGAGTCCCGCGCTAAAGCTGTCGCTGTCCAGTTGGAGAATCGGCGGAAGTTTCAAGAGGCGTTTTCGCGAGGGTTGGCGGTGGTTGGCTTCTCTCGCGATGCGGAAGGAAACGGAGCCTTCGAGTTGGGTCCCCTCTCTTCGATGCAAGTGAGCCCTGGTTCAGGTTTTGCGAAGGAAGAAACACGATGAGAATCGATGCCATCGTTCTGCGTGAGCTGCACATGCCGCTGGTGCGTCCGTTTGAGACCAGCTTTGGCGTCACCCGCAATCGGCGAATCGTGCTCGCCGAGGTTCAGTCCGAAGGCCTGACCGGATGGGGTGAATGCACGGCCGGCGAGCGCCCGTACTTCTCCGGCGAATCGACCGATACGGCTTGGCAAGTGCTCATCAACGAGCTCGCGCCCCTGCTGGCCGCCGAGCCGCCCGAGCACGGCGGCGACTGCCCGCGCATCTTCCGCTCCGTGCGCGGCAACCCCATGGCCAAGGCCGCGCTCGAGAACGCCATCTGGGATCTCGAGGCTCAGCGCGAAGGCATCTCGCTTTCCGAGTTGCTCGGCGGCGTCCGCGAGACCATCGCTTGCGGCGTCTCCATCGGTATCCAGTCCTCGATTCCCGAATTACTCTCCATCATCGAAACCGAACTGGCCGCCGGCTATCAGCGGATCAAGCTCAAGTGCAAGCCGGGATGGGACGTCGAGGTCTTCGAGCGCGTCCGTCACCGCTGGCCCGGCATCCTGCTCAGTTGCGACGCCAACTCCGCCTATCGTCTCCACGACGAGGAACATCTGCTGTCGTTCGACGGCTACGACCTGCTCATGATCGAGCAGCCGCTCTGGCACGACGATTTCTACTTCCACTCCGTGCTCCAGAAGCGCCTCAACACGCCCATCTGCCTCGACGAATCCATCCGCAACCGCCGCGACGCCCTCGCCGCCATCGAGATGGAGTCCTGCAGGATCATCAACATCAAGCTGGGACGCGTCGGCGGCTTCTCCGAAGCCATCGCCGTGCACAATGCCGCGCTGGAGCGAGGCATCCCCGTCTGGTGCGGCGGCATGTTGGAGTCCGGCGTCGGCCGCTCGCACAACATCGCCCTCTCGTCCCTTGAAGGCTTCACCCTGCCCGGTGATGTCTCCGCCTCGAAGCGCTACTTCGCCGACGACATCGTCGAGCCCGAGATCGCCGTCTCCCCGGATGGCGAAATCGCCATTCCCGACACGCCCGGCCGCGGCTACGAGGTCCGCACCAATCTCGTCGACAAGCTCACGGTGCGCAAAGAGACCATCCGCGAGATGGCGCTCGTGGCGTAAGACGATCGCGCCGGCATCCGGCCGAACCTCGATCCGCAAGGGCTGTCTTCCGCTGGGAAGACAGCCCTTCGCAACCCTCCTCAGGGCTCCTCGGCAGAGACCCGGAGTCTTTTGTCGCCTACTGCACCCACACTAGGACCGGGAATGATGCGATGCCGTTCGCAACCACCTCGAGTCTGCTCAGCCCACGTTCCTGGCCGCCGGGCACGTCAAAGTGCGTGGAGCTGAGATGGTAGTCTGCCACGGCCATGCTGCTATGGTCGTGCGTGCGTGAGTAGAAAACGTGGCCGGTCGCCACGTCCGTGATCCGAACCAGCGGATAGTTCGTCGCGCATTGTTCCTCGTCTCCAAATGCGCAGGCCTGCGACATCCCGTTCAATAGGAATCCGTCGAGCTTGTACGATCCGCCGGGTTTCAGCAGAAAGGGAACCGAGGCGACGATTGGCTGCCAGAGCGGATTGTGGGACGTGTCCGCAGGCGTGTAGATCTCGACGTCGAGAGTGCTGTCCACCGACAGAACCTGGCCGTTCGGAAGGGGAAGCAGGTTGATGCTGCCCGACAGATCGTTCGCGGCATTCGGAATCGTCGGCTCCGGGATCAGGTTCTTGCCATCGAACTCGAAAAACGCAACCGGGGGATTTGAATAGTAGCTGTTGGCAGCCGTCGCCTGCCCGCCCGATGCGGCGAAAAACACGTGCCCGTTGGGCAACAACACAGCCGGACCGTCCTGGACAGTGTATTGGTAGCCCTCCGGGCTGATGGGCAGCGTGGGTCCGAGGGACCATTGGCGTGTCCTGGTGTCGTAGATCGACGAATCCCCTGAGCTGCCCACCGCAAATACCGTCCCGTCCGGCCGAAGGATGGCTGGCCCGGTCTCAAACAGCACGGGGTCGGTCAAGGTGTGGATTGTGCTTCCCGCACTCGACCACCCCCGGTCCCTGGGGTCGTAGATCTCCGAGTGGGTCGGGTTTGACGGATAGCCCGGCAGCAGAAAGGCATAGTCCGTATAGCAGTCCACCGTGAGTACTTCGCCGTTGGGAAGCAGCGTCAAACCTTCCTCATCGTTCATGTCGGACTTGGTGCTCGTCCCGGCTTCAGTCCAGGTCATGGTTTTCAAATCGAGCAGCGCTGCCTGGCGGCTCATCTTGTCCTCCAGCATGAACGTGCCGTCATCCAGGACGACATTCGGGGCGTCGCCGATGGGGTTTGGCGCGAATGTGGCGCGCGGCGGGTACAGGTCGACGAAGAAGCTGGGCGGGCTTACCGAGGTCCATTTGTCGGCCACCGGATCGTAGATCGCCCCCTGATCGGTCAACAGAAACCAATAGAAATCTCCTGTCGCCTTTCCAGAGTACTCGCCGCCCTCGATCAGGACCCGGCCATCAGCCAGAACCGCCTGTGAAGCGCCGGCGTTAGCGTAGGGCTTGGTCGCCAATTCGCTCCACGTGCCGTTCACATAGCTGCCGTTGATGTCGGGTGTGAGCTTGAAAACGCGGCCATCGATAGCGAAATAGCCGTTGTTCTGGATCATCACGCTGCCATCTGTCATGAGCAGCGGCACTGCCGCGCCGGGGGGAGAATCGTACGGATAGCCTTGGTAGTTGAACAGGATATCGGTGATCGGCGGTTGATTCTTCAGTGGCTGCCAGTACCCCTTTGCTTTCGTAGCGGGTATCTGAGCTCCGGCGATCAGGGCGAAAGAGAAACACGTTGCCGCTGCGATCCTGGCGAACGGCAGAAGGCAACACGATGCACCATCAGTTTTCATGACTCAACCTCCGCGAGCAAGGGGGCTCGCAATCGGATTCAATACGCAAGACAGCCGGTGGGGACCCTGGGGGAAGAAGAACTTAGAAAGATGCCTGGAGCGGCGAGTACGTGCGATGAGTATATGGGGCACGGCTCGGTCGGTCAACGGAATTCTCTCGCGCGCGGAACATGGTTGGGGCATGCCGCGTACAGTCCATTTGGGCGCCTCTGAGGCGTTCTGTCCCGGGAATACGCTCTTTCGTCACATTTCAAGGATCCCCTCCGGGGAGCCTGGCCTGCCGGGACTACAATTTCAGAAGCTCTTTTGGAGGCGAACCGAATGAATGCACTTTGTCGGACCGCAGCAATCCTGCTGCAGGGTGGAATTGTGGCTGCGGTGCAGGCGCCGCAGATTCATGCGCAGGCCGCAAGCGCGGCCCCCAACACACCGGAGAAGAGGGTCCAGCTCCTGCCGGGTCTGGACAGGGAACTGATTGACACCACCGCCGACCCCTGTGTGAGTTTCGTTCAGTACGCGTGCGGCAATTTCAACAAGCACTATCCCATCCCTCCCGATAAGGCCGGCTACGGAACCGGCGCCATCGTCTACGACCACACCCAGGACGTGCTGCAGGATCTGCTCGAAAAAGTGGCCGTCAAGAGCGGGCAACACACATCGGACGAGCAGAAGATCGGCGACTACTACGCAACCTGCATGGACGAGGCGGCGGTCGACGCCGCCGGCCTCAAGCCGCTGCAGCCGGAACTCGATCGCATCGCCGCAATCGGCGACAAGAAGCAACTCACCGATCTGCTCGCGCACTACCAGATGATCAACGTGGGGGCCTTCTTCGCTTACAGCGAGCAGCAGGACTTCAAGGACGCCCGCAAGCAGATTGCCGTGGTCGACCAGGCCGGCCTCGGGCTCCCCGAGCGCGACTACTACTTCCGCACCGGCGACGCCGCGGAGAAGACCCGCAAGGACTATGTGGCCCACATCGCCAACATGCTCCAGTTGATGGGCGAGCCGGCCGGCAAGGCCGCCGCCGATGCCGAGAAGATCATGGCGCTCGAAACCGCTCTCGCCAAGGTCTCGATGGACATCACGGCGCGGCGCGATCCGAACAACGTGTATCACTTCATGACCGTCGCGAAGCTGGCCGAGCTGACGCCGGAGATCGACTGGCCAGAGCTCTTTGCCGCCACCGGCGAGCCGGGCCTCGCCGAGCTGAGCGTCGCCAATCCCGATTTCTTCAAAGGCCTCGAGGCCGTCCTCGAAACCACCGATCTCGACACCATCAAGACCTATCTGCGCTGGCAACTGATCAACTCCGTTCCCAACATTGTGCTGCCGAGGAAGCTGGACGCCGAGAACTTCGATTTCTACGGCCACAAGCTCCGCGGCCAGCCTGAGCAGGAAGCCCGCTGGAAGCGCTGCGCGTCGGCCACCGATGGCGCGCTCGGCGAGGCGGTCGGCCAGGTCTACGTCGCCTCGCAGTTCCCGCCATCGAGCAAAGCCTTCACGCTCCAGATGGTCCACGACATCGAGGGCGCGATGGACAGCGAGATCGGCACGCTGACCTGGATGAGCCCGGAAACCAGAGAGAAGGCGAGAGCCAAGCTGCACATGATCGCCGACAAGATCGCCTACCCCGATCGCTGGCGCGATTACTCGACTCTCAAAGTCGTGCGCGGCGATGCCCTCGGCAACGCATTGCGTGCAGCGGACTTTGAGAACAAGCGCGAATTGGCCAAGATCGGCAAACCCCTCGACCGCGGCGAGTGGTTCATGAGTCCGTCGACGGTCGACGCCTACTACAACCCTTCAATGAACGACATCAACTTTCCTGCCGGAATCCTGCAGGCTCCGTTCTACGATCCGAAGGCGCCCGACGCGGCGAACTACGGACACGTCGGCGCCATCGTGGGCCACGAGCTGACCCACGGCTTCGACGACGAGGGAAGCCAGTTCGACGGCAACGGGAACCTATCCAACTGGTGGACCGCGGAAGACAAGAAGAACTTCGAAGCCATGACCGATTGCGAAGTGAGCGAATACAACAACTTCACGGCCGTGGATGACGTGAAGGTGAACGGAAAGCTCACGCTGGGTGAGAACACGGCCGATAACGGCGGCCTCCGCCTCGCCTACGTCGCGTTTCTCGCGGACGCGAAACGGAAGGGAATCGACCTGAACGCCAAGCAGGACGGCTACACGCCCGTGCAGCAGTTCTTCATTGCTTTCGGGCAGGATTGGTGCGGCGCCACGCGGCCGGAGCGCCTCAGGCTGCAGGTCCAGACCGACCCGCATTCGCCGCGCGAGTTCCGCGTGAACGGCGTAGTGCAGAACATGCCTGAGTTCGGCGCCGCTTTTGGCTGCAAAGCGGGCCAGCCCATGATGCCCGCCAACGCCTGCCACGTCTGGTGATGCCGCGGCAGAGGGTGCCCCATCCTAGCCGCGTCTTTGTTTCTCGCGGCTAGGGTGGGAATCGACAAGCCCCGAACAAGAACTGCTACGTGCGGTGAGAGACCTAGTTCCTCCGCCCCCAATCGAACCGCCGCCCCACGATCCCTTTCACAATCCAGTGATCCGTCGCCGCCGTTGGTCCCACGCCGACGCCAAAGTTGATCTCCCACTTCGGCGAGACGTTCAGATCGATGGCCGAAAAGATCTGCTGCTGCTGGTCGTGCAGGCTGGCGATCTTCGTGATGCTGCCGTAATCGGCGTAGTACTCCACGCCGCCAGTGACCACCTTCGTGAAGTCGTAGCTGATCTTCGCCGCCGGCGAAAAATCCACGCCGAGATTCACGTCAGGCCCGTGCCACGTGCGCTCCAGTGCCGGATTCACAGCGAAGTACCACCGCCCCGCCGTCTTATCCACGATCGGCCGGATCTCCCACGTCCAGGTATCGGGCGAGAATAGCGCGCGCTGGTAGCCGATCTCCATCGACAGGCTCGCGCCCAACGGCCAGTGCCAGCGCTCCGGCGCCCGCACCCGCGGCCTGAGGTGGCTGCCGACCCAATTCACGCCCAGCCCGCTCTGTTCGCTGGTGAAGATGTAGAATCCCACCTCCGACCAATTGTTGATCCCCTGCGTGATCTCCACCGTCTCGTGCACAGCGTGATTCGTCGCCGCCACGCCATCCATCGCAGGGTGCCCCTTGGCCGTGAAGTTCGAGTGCAGCTCGACCATTGTCGTCCGCGGCGCAACCGTGTCCGATCCATACACCTGAATCTCGTAGTTGCCCTGCGCGTGCGCCGCGATCGCGCAGAACACGGCAGGCAAAAGAAGGGAAGTGGAGAAGATCCTCAATCTCACTCCTCGGGGATCGACGGCGCAAACGCGGGGCTCTTCTCTATTTGAGGCGAAACGGAGACGCTCGGACTCAACAGATTAAGCGTGTTCTGCCAGAAACGCATCCACCTCGGCGCGACTGGGCATCGAGGCCGCCGCGCCCTTGCGTGTTACGCAGATCGCGGCTGCCGCATTGGCGAATCGCGCCGCCGCCCACGGATCGTTCCCCTCAAGCAGCGCCACGGCAAACGCTCCGTTGAAGCAGTCGCCCGCGGCCACCGTGTCGATGGCTTGCACCGCGAAAGGCTTCACCCATTCGGCACTTCCACCCGCAACGGCCACATACGCGCCGTCGCCTCCGCGCTTGAGCGCGACGCCGCGCAGCCCCTGGTCCAGCAAACGCCTTGCCGTGGCCTCGGCGTCGATCCCGTCGCCTACGTAATGAGCCGCCTCTGTCTCGTTCGGCGTGAACCACGCCACCTTCCCCCACACCGCCTCGGGCAGATCCGCCGCCGGCGCCGGATCGAGCATTACCGGCACACCCGCCTGCTCGCAGAATTCCAGCGTGTAGCTCAGCGTGTCCATCGGCAGCTCAAGCTGGCAAAGCACCATACCGGCCGAGCGAATCAGCTCGGCATGTTCGTCCACCGCCGCGCGATCCATCTTGTGGTTCGCGCCCGGAACAACCACGATCGCGTTCAGCCCATCGTCGGCGACAAACATCGGCGCCAGTCCCGAGGAGCCTCTCGTCTGCGCCATTCCAGCGGTTTCCACGCCCGCCTGCTTCAGGTTCTCGATGAGCGCCGGCCCGTAAACATCGTCGCCCACCTTGCCTACCATCGCTGCGGGATAGCCAAGCCGCGCCGCCGCAACCGCTTGGTTCCCGCCCTTTCCACCCGGCGTGGTTCCAAAGCCTGTGCCAATCAGCGTCTGCCCGATGGCCGGAATCCTCGGCGCGCGCGTCACCAGATCCATCATGATGCTGCCGACGATCACGATCGGCTTGCGCGCATCGCTCATGCTTCAGCCCTCGGAAATGGGGTGCCTCACCCTCGCCGCGCCTTTGTTCTTGCGGCTAGGATGGGAAACTACAAGAATCGGCGTTGCGAATTACCCCTGCGCCGCCTTCACCGCCTCCGTCAGCGCCGGAACCACCTCGAACAAGTCGCCCGCGATCCCGTAATCCGCCGATTCGAAGATCGGCGCATCCGGGTCCTTGTTGATCGCCACGATGCACTGCGAGCCCTTCATCCCCACCAGGTGCTGGATGGCCCCGGAGACTCCCACGGCCACGTAAAGCTTCGGCGCCACCGTCTGCCCCGAGCTGCCGATCTGCCGTTCCATGGGCAGCCATCCGTTGTCGCAGATGGGCCGCGAGGCGCCGATCTCCGCGCCCAGCGCCGCGGCCAGCTCCTCGACAATCTTGAGCTTCTCGGCCTCCTTGATCCCGCGCCCCACCCCCACAATCCGTTGCGCCGAGCCAAGGTCCACGGTCTGCGCCGCGTCGCGAAACGGCTCGCCCGGCTTGGTGCGAATCGCCTCGGCCGGAATCTCGGGCGTGAACTGGCTGACGTTCATCGCCCTGCCGCTCGGTGAATCGTCTCGAAACGCCCCTGCCTGGATCGAGACAAAGCATGGCCCGCTGCCCACGGGACGCATCGTCGCGTTCACCTTTCCCTGGAAGAGCTGCCGGACGAACACGGGCCCCTCCTCGATCGCCGTCACATCGCCGATTAGCGCCTGTCCGAATCGCGCCGCCAGCCGCGGAACGAAATCGCGCACCTGATACGTGTGCGGGAAGACGACATAAGCGGGCTGAAGCTTGCGGATCAGTTGTTCGAATGCAAGCACGTACCCGTCGGCCGTGTAGGTTTGGAGCAGCGAATGCTGAATCGCATGTCCCGTGGCAGGCGGAGGCCCGGAGACCTGAAGCAACACGTCCTTGTTCGGGTCGCCAACGGCCGCCGCTTCCAGCGGCAGTCCGGTCAGGCCGGCGAGTTTCCTCCCGGCGGCAAGCGTCTCCTGGAAAAACCTGTCCTTACGCGCTTCCTGCACTACCAGAATTCCGCTCATAACACCCGCGCCTCCGTCTTCAGCTTCTCCACCAGCGCCGCCGCAGCCTCTTTTGCCGATCCCGTCAGCATCTGCGTCGATTTCTGCTTCTTCGGCGCCGCGAGCTCGTCCAGCACCACCACGGGCGCCGCATCCACGCCCAGCTCCGCCGCGCTCACCTGGCGCTGCTCCTTCGTCTTCGCCCGCTTGATCCCCATCAGCGTCGCATAGCGCAGCTTGTTCCCGCCCGACTGAATCGTCAATACGGCGGGCAGGGGCATCTCGATCGTCTGGAACCATCCCTCCTCAAGCTCTCGCTTCACCGTGATCCCCGCATCGGTCTTCTCCACGTGCAGGATCAGCGTCGCGTGCGGCAGCCCGAGCAGCTCGGCCACAATCGGGCCCGTCTGCCCCGATCCCAGGTCCTCCGACTGCAAGCCGGTGAGCACAAGGTCCGGATTCTCCGGCTTGATCGCAGCAGCCAGCAGCCGCGCGACGCCCAGCGCATCGCGCGCGTTCAAATCGCCGCAGACGACATGAATCGCCCGGTCCGCGCCCTTCGCCAGGGCCTCGCGAATCGTCTGGCCAACGCGCTCCGGCCCCGCGCTCAGCACGATCACCTCGCCCCCGTGCTTCTCTTTGAGTTGCAGTGCCTCTTCCAGTGCGTAGGCGTCCGGCTCGTTCATCGCCCACTGCACGTCCGTTTCGTCAATCCACTTGCCCGAAGCCGCAATGCGCACCGGCGCATCGCGGTCAGGCACTTGCTTGATAGCCACAACAATCTTCATCTGTTCCTTCCACTAACCCTCGTTGCCCCATTCTTGCCGCGGTTCTTTACGCGGCAAGGGTGGGAGACCGCAACTTTGATCGAACGCGGTTCAGTCTGTCTTAAGCCTCCGGCAGCCCCCGCGCCACCAACTGCGCAATATCCACCAACTCCGGCGTGGGTGCCCCAGGTCTCGATTCTGAGACCTGGGTGAGCGCATCCCGGAACATCGAATTGCAGAACGGGCAGGCCGCGCTCACAATCCCCGCTCCCGTCGCCGCCAGCTCCGCCGCCCGCACCTCGCTCACGCGCTCGCCCTTCTCTTCGCCCAGGAATGACAACCCTCCGCCCGCCCCGCAGCAGAAGCTGTGCTCCCGCGAGCGCGGCGCCTCCACCAATTCTCCCGCCAGCGCCGCAACCCTTCGCGGCTCCTCGTACACGCCCCGATACCGCCCCAGGTAGCACGGATCGTGAAACACGATCTTCTCCGTGCCCGGCGTCCGCGGCAGCCCGTCTGCATACCGCGCCAGAAACTCGCTGTGATGTTCCGCCTCCGGCGGCGTGCCGTACTCCTTCCAGTCCTCCTGAATCGTCCGCACGCAATGCGGGCAGATCGACAAGATCTTCTTCACCTTGCTCTGCTTCAGCGCCTCCAGATTCGCCTCCGCCAGTTGCTGGAACACGAGGTCGTTCCCCAGCCGCCGCGCCGCATCGCCCGTGCATTTCTCCTTGCGCAGCACGCCGAAGCTCACGCTCAGGTATCGCATCACCCGCACGAGCGCCAGCACGATCTCCCGCCCCTGCGGATCGTACGCGCCCATGCAGCCCAGCCATAAACAGTATTCTTGTGTCCCGTCAAAGAAGGGCAGCCCATTCTTCGCGATGAATTTGTCGCGCTCCGAAGCGGTCATGCCCAACGCGTTGCTGCCGCGTTCCAGCGCCAGGAAGAGCTTCGCCCCGTAGTCGTCCTCCCACGCGCCCGTGTTCACCGCGCCGCGCCTCAGCCCCACCAGAATCGGCACATGCTCGATCCCCACCGGGCATTGGAACTCGCACGCCCCGCACGTCGTGCACTCAAACGCCGCCTCCTGTGCGTTGTACTTGCCCAGTAGCGGCTCCTCCGACGTCGGCCCGTACTCGTTCAGATATCCGCGCAGCCCGAGCACAATCTCCTTCGGGTTCAGCAGCTTGCCCGTCGAGTTCGCCGGGCAGTGCTCCATGCAGCGCCCGCACTCCACGCACGAATACGCCTGCAGGCTCACGATCCGCGTTAGGTCCTTGCCCGCGACCAGCCCGAAGTCTTCGTCGCCCGCGAGCGGCGGAATCCGCGCAAACCCTCCGCGCTTGAGGAACACCGTGAACGGGCTCAGCACCAGGTGCAGATGCTTGGTATGCGGAATGATCGGCAGAAACGCCAGCAGCGCGAGCATGTGCGCCCACCACAGCGCCCGCACCGCGCTTCCTGTCTCGGGAACGAAAAACGCCGCCAGGTAAGTGACCATTAGCACGAAGATCAGCAGCGCGACCAGCCCCGATCCCCACGAAAGCTCTGCGCCCAGCCACTTCGGCCGCACCAGGAATCGCCGCACGAAGAGCCCCAGAATCCCCGCCGAACAAGCCGCCGCGAACACAGCCGCGAAATCGAAATAGAACCGCCCCACCCGTCCCGCCGGATCGAGAAATCCCAATCCGAACACCGCCGCGCAGTGGTTCAGCGTCACCAGCGCAAACGCGCAGAACGCCCAGAAGACCACCGCGTGCGCCGCTCCCACCACCGGCCGCTCGCGGATGACCTTCCCCTGGCACGCCACCTCCCAGACGAAGTCCCGCACCCGCCTGCCGACGGGCGCCAGATGAAAATCCGCATCCTTTTTCGATTGCAGGATCTTGCCGAGGACGACTCCGAAACGCCGCCAGAATCCCCACACCGACGCCGCCGCCAGCGCCGCAAACAGCGCCTTTTCCCAGATCGAAAAGTACTGGGGCTCGGCCAAAATTGGAAGAGAGGCAATCATTCGCGGACTAAGCAAAGATACACCGTGCGGGCGACTTGAGCGACGATCGAGGTGCTGCAGATTTACGATTTGCCAGGGTCGCGGTTGTAACTTTCCATTATCGCCGAAGTGATCTCGGTGCTGGCAGGCCAATGGCCCTGGCGCTGCCCGGCGTGCGTTTGGTATTGGTCCAGACGATCCGGGTCCGGTTGCACCGCGCGCCCGTTTTGCAGAAACAACAGCCCCGCCTTCTCGGAAGGCATGCGGGCGACGAAAGCTTCGGCTTCGTCGAGCGCGGCTCGCAAGCGGGCAAGGACATCCACAGGATCGATTGGCTCTGCCGCCGCCAACGCCTTCCAGTCGGCAGCCGGAAATCGGGAGTTGCGGCGGATTTCTGCAATCAATCCTTCCGGCGTGAACCCCGGTGACTTGTCAACCGCGGCCCAGACAAGGGCTCCGAGTGGAAGAACGGCGTCATGCACCGTTACCAGGTCGACGATGTCCCGCACTTCGCGCCGGCCCGCCGCAGCCATGGCCTTATTGATGGCCAGATCGACAGGATGCAAGACGTATCCGAATTGTTCGTCCCTGACCGCCGGGAAGAATCGATAATCGCTGTCTGCGACCCACTCCAGCCGCGTCGCTTCATCTCCCCGGCCGATCTCCGCACTATGAATCGACGGAAGCTGGCGAAGCCACTTCACGGAATAACCTGCATCTTCCAGCGCCTTGGCATCGCCAAGGGCGGCCTCTACGACTCGGTTTTCGCGGTCATGAAAGACATCGATATCGCCGGAGTAACGAAGCGTGCTCCTGTTGAGAGGCGTAGAGCCGCCAACGAAGCTGTTCGGGTCGCGGCGGGAGGCAAGGAGTCTGAGAATGTCGACTTGCAGGCTAGTGAGCGGCATGACAGGCCTGCTCGATTTCTTCTGCGAGGCGGCGAGCTCGAAGATCGCCCTCCGTTCGGAGGGCGCGAGCAACAACCAGCGCGTCTTCCGGAGTCGGGCGGTCAAACGCGCGCATGTGCCACAAGGCGTGGGCGCGATACTCTGCAAAAGCCTGGCGGTAAAGGCTCAGGTAATCGGATTGATCTGCCGCTGCGCTCAAGACCTTCTGCCCCTCAAGATATTATGGGCGCGGCTGGCGGCCAAGACAAGCGACTTGAAGAACCGGCTCAGTTGTTGTTTGCAATGCTCGATCGGGTAACCTCGCATGCGCTAGTATGCTAGGTGGTGCCGGGCCGTAAGGGCCCGCGAAACCTTCATCGATCGAGGTACGACTTTGCCCAAATATCTGGTCACCGGGGCTGCCGGATTCATCGGGCGCTCGATCGCCGCGGCTCTGCTCGAGCGCGGCGAGACCGTGCGCGGCGTCGACAACTTCATCACCGGCAAACGCTCGAACCTCGCCGGCATCGAAGCCATGGAGTTCCTCGAAGGCGACCTGACCGATCCGGCCGTCTGCGCCAAAGCCTGCGACGGCGTCGAAGTCGTCTTCCACGAAGCGGCGCTGGCTTCGGTCCCGCGCTCCGTCGCCGACCCCGCCGCCACCAACCGCAACTGCGTCGACGCCACGCTCAACGTGCTCATCGCCGCACGCGCCGCCGGCGTCCGCCGCGTCCTGTACGCCGGCTCCTCGTCGGTCTACGGCGACACGCCCACCCTGCCCAAGCACGAAGGCATGTTGCCCAATCCCATCACGCCCTACGCCGTGGCCAAGCTGGCCGGCGAGCACTACATGCGCGCTTTCACGCGCGTCTACGGCCTTGAGACCGTCACGCTGCGCTACTTCAACGTCTTCGGCCCCTACCAGGACCCGACCTCGCACTACTCCGGCGTTCTGGCCGTCTTCTGCCGCAAGCTGCTCGTCGGTGAGCAGCCCACCATCTTCGGCGACGGCGAGCAGAGCCGCGACTTCACTTTCATCCAGAACGTCGTCGAGGCCAATCTGCTGGCCGCCGCCGCTCCCGCGGAGAAGGTCTCCGGCAAGGCGATGAACCTGGCCACTTCGGCGGCCGTCACGCTCAACCAGGCATTCGAGATCGTCGCCGGCCTCACCGGCTATCGCGGCAAGCCCGCCTACGCCGAGCCGCGCTCCGGCGATATCAAGCACTCGCTCGCCGATATATCCATGGCCCGCGAACTGCTCGGCTTCACCCCCCTGGTCGATTTCCGCGAGGGGATCCGCAGGACCGTTGAGTGGTATAGAGCCTCATAACAAATAACTTACAGCGATCGTTCCGCACCAGTTCCGGCCCCGCTCCGGCGGCCTTCCCGTGCTTCTCCCTTCCGCTTCATGTCCCTTCGTGTGCTGCGCGCTCCAGTGACCTTCAGTGCATCCTACAGGTGACGCAAGTGCTGGCGATTCCATCGGAATCGATTGACGATCGATGTCCGTTCAACGAAACTAACCTCGTTTCCCCAGCTTGGCTTTCGTCCTGAACGTCAGGGCCACTGCTTATGCCTGCGCATCGCAGGCGAGGAAGAGGCTCATGGCGATTCTTCGCTGCGGTTCGCCGCGGCTGAGTTGCAGGTTCTCTCGCGGAAATCCGGCTGGCACGGAAAGAGATCCACGACTCATCGCGTTGACCCGGCGTTCGAGGATCTCGTCCGTTGCCTCAAGTCCTGACGATTCGAGAAGCGTTCCTCCCGGGTCCGCAGCCGCAAATCACTCCGGGGCGGGGCCGGTCCGGCGCCACTTCTCTGCGCGACCTTGCGCATGTCCTGTGGCGGCGGCGGCGCTTCATCGCGGCCATCGAAGGCAGCCTGCTCCTGTTGTGCCTTCTCTACTGGTTCATCGCGCCCAACCAGTACGAGGCCACTGCGCGCATCGAGCTGCGCACCACGCCCGCCTCCTCGCTCAATCTCGATGGGGCCGAGCCGCAAGTCTCCGCGTCGATTCTCTCCACGCCGATCGCTCTTGAGACCCTGGCCGGTGTCCTGCGCAGCGATCGGATCGCCTGGCGCGTAATTGCCGGCCTCAAGCTCTACCAGGCGCCGGGCTTTAGCGATGGCTTCGCCTCCCGCTTTCCCGCCTTCAGTCCCGGCAAGCCATCGCCCGATGCCCAGGCATGGCTGCTCGATCGCTTCTCGAAGCGTCTGCGCGTGCAGGCCATGGCCCGTACCCTCTTGGTTGAGATTCGCTTCCGTTCCCGCGACGCCGCCCTTTCGGCCGCGGTGGTCAACGCCCTCATTCGCGCCTACCAGGATCAGCAGAGCGAATCCGAGATCCAGGCCACTGCGCAGGCCTCGGGATGGCTGGGCAGCCAGCTCACCGACCTCAAGACCCGGGTCGACCGCGACCGTCAGCGCCTCGCCGAGTTCGAGAGCCAGCACGGCATCGTGAGCACGCCCGAGGTGTTGGCCAACGGCCAGCCGGGCGAAACCGAGCACAGTTCTACTCTCCTCGAGATCGACGAGCTGAGCCGCCAGCTTGTGGCCGCCACCACCGACCGCATCCTCGCCGAGGCCGAGTACCGCGCCGCCTCCCAAGGCGATCCGGAGATGGTCATCGCCTCCGATCCGCGCCTCCAGACCGACTCCGCCAACTTCGCTACCGCGCTCTTGCAGCAGATTCACGCCCGCCGCAGCGACCTCGAGCAGGAGCAGGCGCAGCTCAGCGCCGAGCATGGCCCCAGCTTCCCCCGCGTCGTCGAAATTGCCCGCCAGTTACAGGACCTCGACCGCCAGAAACAGGCCGAGGACGCGCGGCTCGTCGGGCGCTTCCACAGCAATTGGCGGACCGCGCTCGACCGCGAGCGGCTGGTGCGCAAAAGCCTCGACCAGGTGACCGGCGAGGGCATGAAGCTGAACCAGGCCGCAACCGAATACGCCATCATGCGCCAGGAAGCCGATGCCAGCCACGACCTCTACCTGCGCGTGCAGGAAAAGGCCGAAGAGGCCGGCCTCGCCGCGGGCGTGCACCCATCGAACATTTCCATCGTCGACGATGCCCGCGAGCCCGCCAAGCCGGTGTCGCCCAATCTGCCGCTCGATCTCGCCATTACCTTCTTCGTCGGACTCTGGCTGGCGGTCGCTGCGGTGCTGCTGCGCGAGTCGATCTGGCCGCCCGCGCCCCACGCTCTTGTCTTCCTTTTCGCGCTAGCTTCGGCAGTCATGTGCCTGCGCGCGCAGCCGCCCACGCCGAGCACGTCCGGCCTTCCCGCCGGCGTCGCCAATTTCCCGCAGTCGCGTGAGACCCGCGGCACGCCAAATCCGCGGGAGGCGCCGCCCATCTGGAACGGTGCTGGAGTGCCGGGCACGGCCGCGACGCCACCCCTCGCCGCACCGCAATCTCCGTCGCCCATGCCCGCCCCCATCGGCCCCGGCGACTCGCTCGACATCGGCGAGTACCACACGCCCGAATTCCACACCATCGTGCGCGTTCCTGCGGAGGGTGCTGTCACCTTGCCCCTGATCGGCGAGATCGAGCTCGCCGGCATGGATGAGCAGTCCGCCGCGCGCGCCATCGAGGCCGCGCTCGTAGCCAAAGGCATGTTGCTTCACCCGCTGGTCTCCGTGTTCGTCACCTCCTACTCCGGCCAGGACGTGAGCGTGCTCGGCGAGGTCGCCCATCCCGGCGTCTATCCCTACACCGTCCACCATCGCCTGCTCGATCTGATCTCCGCCGCCTCTGGCCTTTCGCCCAATGCAGGTCGGCTCGTCAACATCTTCCATCAGGCCGATCCCAGAACGCCCCATCCCGTCGTGCTCGATCCCGGCGCCACCGACACCGCGTCGGATCACAATCCCGAGCTCAGCCCCGGCGACACTGTGCAGGTCAGCCGCGCCGGGCTCGTCTACGTTGTCGGCGACGTGATCCGCCCTGGCGGCTTCCCGGTCGATCCCGCGCAGGGACTCACCGTCGTACAGGCCCTCTCGCTGGCCTGGGGCCCCTCCCAGAACGCCGCCTTGACCAAAGCCCTCCTCATCCGCGAGCAAAGGGGAGGCCGAACAATGATCTCCCTCAACCTCAAGCGCATGTTGCACGGTCAGGACCCCGATCAGCCGGTCGAGGACCGCGACATCCTCTACGTCCCCGATTCGGTGGCCAAGAACCTCATCAACCGCACCCTCGAGTCCGCCATTCAATCCGCCATCGGTGTCACGATCTACTCCGCTCTGGTCTATTCGCAGAGGTATTGATCCATGCGTCGCATCGCCTGGTCCCTGCTCCTGGTCTTCGCCTTCGCCATCCCCTGGGAGTACTCCCTCGATCTCGAAGGCCTGCTGGGCAATGCCGCCCGCATCGCCGGCCTTCTCGCACTTCTCGCCGCCGTTCCCGCCGTGCTCCAGGCCCGGCGCATGCGTGTGCCGGGAGCGTTCTGGTGGGTCACGCTGCTTTTCTACCTCTGGTTCTGCTGCTCCTATTTGTGGTCCATCGATCCCGCTGTCACTATCGAGAAGATCCGGGGCTACTTCCAGGAGATGATGATCGTCTGGCTGGTCTGGGAGTTCGCCGACACACCCCGGGACCTGCGCGCCCTGCTGCGCGCCACCGTGGCCGGCTCGTGGGTGCTGGCGCTGCTCACGCTCGCAGCCTTCCGTTCCGTCGAAGCCATTGCCGCAGGCCAGGTCCGCTTCGCCGCCTACGGCCAGGACCCCAACGAAGTCGCACGCTTTCTCGATCTCGGCTTCCCGCTCGCCGCGCTACTCGTCAACTGCGAGCGCCGCTGGCCGGCGCGCCTCCTGGGCCTCGGCTTTTTCCCGCTCGCCCTCGTCGCCGTCCTGCTCACCGCCTCGCGCGAAGGCTTCGTCGCCGCCCTCATCGCGTGGGCCGGCTCATTCCTCATCCTCACCCGCGGCCGCGCGCTCCGCGCCGTCGCCGGAGCCCTCACTTTGCCTCTCATCCTCGCCGGCCTCTGGTTCGTCGTTCCCAGCCAGACCCTTGCCCGCCTCGCCACCATTCCCGAGCAACTGCAAAGCGGCGATCTGAACCAGCGCCTCAACATCTGGTCGGCCGGTTGGCGCGCCTTCACGCACTCGCCGTGGATCGGCGCCGGCGCCGGCTCGTTTGTCAGCGCCGCGCGCCTCGCGCCCATCGATACCGCGCATAACACCCCGCTCTCCATCGCCGTCGGCGGCGGCCTCTGTGCGTTGTTCCTGGCAACGCTCCTTGTGGCGCTTGCGGCGGTTCACGCGTTTCAAACTCGCGGCCCCCTGCGCCTCGCTCTCGTCACGTCGCTCGTCGTCTGGGCCGTCACCTGTTTGGCCGCCACCGTCGAGGAGAACCGCACCACCTGGCTGCTGCTCGCCATCGTCGCCGCCGCCGGCCGCCTCGCCGTCGAGGAACCGAACGAACTGGCAGCGTGTTTCTCAGCCAGTGCCGGCGCACCTCGTAGACGATTTGCGCGGCTCTTTGGTCTTGCGGAGGTGTAACATCTGATGTTACATTGCAAAAGTGACTTCGAGATTGGCGACGATGTACAACCCGGCAAGCCCAGGGGAGCTGTTGAAGGAGTTCCTCGGCAAAACGACGGCAACAGAACTCGCCCGCCGCATCGGCGTGGCCCGCGCGACCATTTCTCGCATCCTCAACGGCCGCACAGCGGTCACGGTCGATCTCAGTATCCGCCTCGGCCAGGCGCTGGGGCTTTCCCCCGATTTCTTTGCGAAAGCCCAACTGCAATACGATCTCTGGATCGAGTTGCAGAGAAAGCGGCCCAAAATCAAGCGGCTCGCGGCATGAAGCGCGGCCTGCACGGTGCGGACGCCGCACTGATTGGCGTCCGGGTCGACATAGACGAGAGCGGAACCGTCGTGTCGGACCCGGTCGTCGTAAGTTAACACGCGGGTTGTCTGTAGTCTCTCCCTGATCTGGCGTTCGAGTTGCTCTATGTCAGCTCTTTCGCAAGTTTGGCGAGGGACTTTTGCGCCGATCGGAGCCGCCGGCGTCAACCGCGCCATCCTCCGCGCCGCCGTCTCCGTCGGCGCCGCCGGCGTCATCGTCAAGCTCGTCGCCACCTTCAAGGAGATCGCCGTCGCCTCCGTCTATGGCCGCTCCGACGCCATGGACGCCTTCCTTGCCGCCGTCCTTATCCCCAATCTGCTCGTGAACCTCATCTCCGAGTCCATGAACCAGGCTCTCGTGCCCACACTCGTGCGGGTGAGGGAACAGGAGGGCCGCGCTCGCGCCCAGCAGCTTCTCTCCAGTTCCATGCTTTCGATGTGCGTGCTCCTAGCCGCCGCCTGCGCCGTCATGGCGGTCACGGCCCACGCCTTCTTTCCGCTCATCGCCTCGCACTTCGCTCCCGCCAAGCTAACGCTCTCTATCCGCCTCTTCTACGCGCTTTTGCCCGTCGTACTCATCACCGGCATCGCCACCAACTGCACCGCCGTCCTCAACACGCTCGACCGCTTCGCGTTCCCCGCGCTCGCACCCACAGTCGTCTCCGTCGCCATCCTCTTCGGCGCTCTCGTCTTCGGCGCCCGCTTCGGCATCTGGGCCATGGTCTGGTCCACGCTGGCCGGCTCTTTGCTTCACGCCGTCATCGTCGGCTGGATGATGGAGTCTCGCGGCTACTCGTTCAACCTGCGCTGGCACGGCATGAACGAAGCCGCACGCGAGGTGGCCGGCCAATACGGCCCGGTTCTCTTGAGTTGCGTCGTCGCCTCCAGCGGCTTGCTCGTCGATCAGTCCATGGCCGCCATGCTAGTCGCCGGCAGCGTCTCTGCGCTGGTCTACGCCAATCGCTTCGTCAGCGTCGTGCTCACGCTGCTCGCTGGCGCGCTCTCCACCGCCATCGTCCCTTACTTCTCGCGCATGATCGCCGCCCGCGATTGGTCCGGCTGCCGCCACACCCTCCGTACCTGGGTCCGCCTCACCGCCCTCGTCTCTGCGCCCATCGCAGTCCTGCTTATCGCCGGCGCGCGCCCCCTCGTTCGCCTCGCCCTCCAGCACGGCCAGTTCGGCCCGCGCGACACCGGCGTGGTCGCCTCGGTCCTCGCCATGTACGCCATCCAGATCCCATTCTTCGTCACCAGCCGCGTCTACTACCGCTTCATCGTCGCCATGCACCGCACTGACCTGATCCTTTACTGCGGCGTCCTTAACCTCGCCCTCGACGTCGTGCTCAACCTCATCCTCATGCATTGGTTCGGAGTCGCCGGCATCGCGCTGGCCACCTCGCTCTGGACCGTCAGCACGTTCGTCTATCTCTGGTACTGGAGCCGCAGACTGCTGGCGCGGGCCTTCGTGGCGGAGGCGGCCCGATGATCCTCAGCCCCGCCAGGTATCTGCTCCGCTTCGACGATCTCTGCCCGGCCATGGCGGCCGATCGCTGGACGCCCTTCCAGTCCCTCATCGAGGAATTTCACCTGCAGCCGATTCTCGCGGTCGTGCCCGACAACCGCGACCCCGAGCTCGATCTCTCGCCACCTGACCCGGCCTTCTGGCCCCGAATGCGCGCCCTCGAAGCCGCTGGGGCCATCGTCGGCCTCCACGGCTACCGCCATCTCTGCGCGAGCTACGGCCGTAGCCTGCTCGCTCTCGCCCGCTCATCGGAGTTCGCCGGCGTACCAGCCCAAACACAACGCGCCTGGATCGCTGACGGCCTGCGTATCCTCCGCGATCGCGGCCTCAACCCCAGAATCTGGGTCGCCCCGCGTCACGGCTTCGACGCCCACACCCTCGTCGCCCTTCGCGCTGCGGGTATTCCCCTCGTCTCCGACGGTTTCGCGCGCCGTCCCCACCTCCGCGGCGGTCTCATCTGGATTCCGCAGCAGCTTTGGGGTCCCGTCGACAAACCAAGTGGCCTGTGGACCATCTGCATCCACTCAAACACCGCGCGCCACGCCGACATCGACGCTCTGCGGCAATTCCTGATTACCCACGCCGGCCAGTTCACCTCCGTCGACAAGATCCTCTTCCTGTCTCATCCCGCCGCCTTGACCCCCGCCGAGTCCCTCTTCGCTCAAGCGGCATCTCGGTCGCGAAGACTCTCCTCAGCCTTTCGCCGGTTCCGCCACGCGTCGCTCTCGCGGCAGAGCAGTTCCTCGTAAAGCTCCTCCCACCGGTCAAGCACCATCGCCATGCCGAATCTTCTTGTCACCAGCTTCTTCGCGCATTCGCTCATCTCGCGCCGCTTGTCGAAGGGCGCGTTCATCAGCCGTTCCATTGCCGCCGCCAGGCTCCGCACATCGCCCGCCCGCGCGAGCCAGCCATTCACGCCGTCAACGATCACCTCCTGCGTTCCTGCAACGTCGGTCGCCACTGAGGGCAGACCGCACGCGCCCGCCTCCAGCAACACCATGGGCAGTCCCTCGTGCCGCGACGCCAGCACGACTCCGTCCGCGGCCTGCATCCGGCGCCGGACATCCGGCTCGAACCCCAGGAATCGTGTACGCCGTTCCAACCCAAGCTCGCCGGCCAGCCGCGTCAACTCCGCTTTCATCGGGCCCGCCCCCAGAATCACCAGCCGGGCTTTCCTCCGCGACCACCGGAATGCCCTCAGAAGCGTGGGATAGTCCTTCACTTGCTCCAGCCGCCCCACGGCGATCCACAAGAAGTCATCCGTTACTCCAAGCTCACGCCGCACCGCCGCCCGTGTCCGCGCATCCGGCTCCCACGCATCGACGTCGATTCCGTTGGCCAGCACCGACAGATTCTCCTCCCGGACCATGCCCGCCGCCAGATGCGACGCCATCGCCGCGTGGCTCACCGCCGTCACGTGGTCCGTCAGCCGCCGGCTGCACATGTAGCCGATTCGCCGCCCCCGCCCGCCGATGCTCGAGCTGTGCAGCGTGTCCACGACCACCGGCACATCCGCCGCCAGCCGCGACCACCGCGCCATCCACGCGGCGTGCGGCAGATGCGCGTGCACCACGTCGGGCCGCTCGCGCTTCAGCCAGCGATGGAACCGGATCCATCCCCTCGGATCGGCGAGCCCCTTGCGCATCTCCAGGCTCACAAAGCCCACCCCGCTGCGCTGCAGCTCCGCGGCAGCCGAGCCGCCCGTCCCGCTCAGCGCCACAACACTCACGCGCCAGTCCCGGTCGCGCAGTCCTTCCGCCAGCAGCATCGCCTGGCGCTCCGCGCCGCCGATCCGGTCGATGCCCGGAATGACAATCGCAACGTGTTTCATCTCCGCCGCCACGCGTACGAGTCGATCAGTTCCTCGTACGCCTCTATCGCGCGCTCGAACGCGAATTCTGTTGTTGTGTTGCGACTCTGCATCTCACGGTTTACAGTTCGTTTCCGCTTCCGAATGGGCTCGCCAAAGAAATCCGTTGCGGTGCCGACTCCGGCAATCAGCAGGGAAGTCGCGAAGATCGGTAGTGAAAAGAAACATAGGACTCCGGTGAGAATGAGACTGAACCATGTGCGAGACACGGGTTCCTCCGGCCGCTACGCCGCGCCGTCCGGGGCCGAGTCCGGCGCCGGAGTGCACCACGGCGAATTGACGATGTCTCGCACCTGTTTGAGACGAGAGAGATTCCTCCTCTCGCTACACGTGCGTCGACATCGCGCGCAGGTTTTGGGAAAGATGATCTGTGACTGCTTTACTCGGAAGGTTGCTTGGCGAATCGGACGACGCCCTAAGGAACCGTGGGATGGGATTCTGCTGGCCCGGGCACGCCCCCTTTTCTTCTTCGCCTCGGCAAACCTCCCTTCGCAACGCTCGAACAGCCGGCGGACAGCGTCCTCCGTGGAGCAGGGGGGAAGTCTTGATGAGGAACTGCACCCAAAGGAAACATCCGGCCAGAGAAGATTGTCAAGCAGGAAATCTCGATCAGGAGAACCCGAGGAATTACGCCTGGACAGGGGACTGCTCTGCCTTTCGGGTACACTTTCGTTTCCCTCGCTTGCCTACGGCGCCTCTGGTGCAGACCGCGGAAAGAACTCCTGTGCAATCTGCTCGCCCGGCCCGATCGCTTCCAGCGCCGCGATCGCCGTCTTGCCCAGCGCCTCGGCGGAAGTCTCCGGCGCTAACCACGCGCCGCGCCGCCCGCGCAGCAGATCCACTACTCCGCCCGACGCCGGCGTCGCCGCCAGCGGCAGCCCCGCCGCGGCCGCTTCGAGCAGCGCGTTCGGCATCCCCTCGTGCCGTGACGGCAGCACAAACAGCGTCGCTCCCGGAAAGAACACATACGGATTGTCGACGCGTCCCGCAAAGCGCACTGCGTTCTCCAATCCCAGCGATCGGCGAAGGGCCTTCAGCGTCGCCTCCTCGCGCCCTGCGCCCACGATGATCGCGTCGGCGTCCGGGAACCTCCGCCGCACTTCAACCATCGCTTCAAGCAGTAGATCGAACCCCTTCTCTCGCGAGAGCCTTCCAACCGCCAGCAGATGCGGCCCTGCGCCGCTCCACTGCGAAGGCCCGCCCTGCGTCGCGCGAATGGCCTCCACGTCCACCGGATTGGGCAGAACCGCGATCTGTTCCTCGGCGATGCCGATCTCCCGCGTCAGGTCCTGCGCCATCGCCACCGACTGGCAGATCACGCGGTCCGAACGCCGGAACAGCACTCGGTACAGCGCGCGCGTCAACCGCGGCAGACGCCCCGACGCCAGGGTCGCGGACACCGTCGCATTCTGCCGCACCAGCACGCACGTCCTCGGCGGGAAGAACGGCCGCAGCAGCAAGGCCAGAAAGCTGACCTCGACGGCTCCCGATACGATCACATCGGGCCGCAACCGCCACACCAGCCGGAGCAGCGGCAACGCGCCCGCGCGCGCTCGTCCCGCGCCCAGCGCATGGAGCGCGACCCACGGCGCCACCTCGCTGCGGTCCGCCTCGCCCTGCTGCACAAGCCCCAGGTGGACCTCGTACTTCTCTTGCGACAAGCCCCGCGCCAGCAGCGTCATCACGTGTTCCGCCCCGCCCCCGCCCAGGTGCGGAATCAGAAGCAAAACTCTCTTGCATTCCACCATCGGTTTTCCGAGGGGAACAATTGTGGCCCAACTCTCGACCGCGGAAGTGTGTCCGCAATCACAGACGATGTCTCGAAATCGGCTAATCCTTGTGTCTCGCTTCGATGTACTGATCCAGGTTTCACCCAGAATCTGCCATTCACCCAGAATCTGCGCGCTTGCCCCGGCGATCGGGGAACTCTCCAGAGGAGAAGCGCACCATGGCAGATTCCGGGATTCTCTCCTTCCAGTTCTCTCCGCATTCCAGCCAGCCGCCCGTCCTTCTTGTCGGCGTCACCAGCCAGGAGACATGCCGCGCCTGGGCCGCGCGCCTGCGAATACTGCGCCATGCCGGCTTTCACGTCCTTCTCGTTTGCGGTCCCGGCGGCTTCGCCGACCGCGCCGCCTCGCTCGCCGGCGTGAAGCGGATCGTCGTTCCCATGCACCGCTCCATCGCGCCCTTTGCCGACTGCCTGTCTCTGCTTCGCCTCTGGCTGCTGATCGGCAGGCGCCGGCCCGATTTGGTGGAGTTCAGCACGCCCAAAGCCGGGTTGCTCGGGATGCTCGCCGCCAAACTGCGCGCCGTGCCCCGGCGCGTCTACATGCTGCGCGGCCTCAGGCTCGAGCGCTCCAACGGATTCAAACGCAGGGTTCTCCTCGCCGCTGAGCGCCTGGCCTGTGCCTGCGCTCACGCAGTCCTCTGTAACAGCGAGAGCCTTCGCGCCGAGGCGCTGGCGCTCCGCCTTGCCCCGGCCGCGAAGCTGCGCGTGTTGGGGCAGGGAAGCAGCATCGGCGTCGACATCGATCGCTTTTCGCCCGGGCCCAGCAACGTGCGCGAGCGCTTCCGCATTCCAGACGATGCCCGGCTGATCGGCTTTGTCGGCCGCTTCACCCGCGACAAAGGCCTGACCGAGCTGATCGACGCCTTCGACCGGATTCTCGTCGCGCAGCCATCCGCGCGCCTCCTGCTTGTCGGCTGGTTCGACAACGCCGAAGACGCGCTCGATTCCGAGCATCGCCGCCGCATCCTCGATAATCGGCGCATTCACTGCACAGGCTTCGTCGGCGACACCGCCCCCTACTATCGCGCCATGGATGTTGCGGTCCTGCCCACGTGGCGCGAAGGGTTCCCCAACGTCGTCCTCGAGGCCTCCGCCACCGGCATTCCCGTCGTCACCACCGAATGCACCGGCGCCCGCGACTCGGTCGTCCCCGAAGTCACCGGTCTGCTCGTCCCACCCGGCCACCCCGAGGCCATCAGCGAGGCCGTCGTCAAGCTGCTTCGCGATCCCGAGCGCCGCCAACGCATGGGCCTCGCCGCCCGCTCCTGGGTCGTCGGCCATTACTCGGAAAGCAGCGTCCTCGCCCTCACTGCGAACTACTACCTCAGCCTGCTCGAGCCCGCGCCCGCCGCGCTGCTCCAGCACGCATGATTTGGGTGCTCTTTTCCACTTCCGAGTTTCTCAAGAGGAAGAGAACAACGGTCGCCCCGCTCAAACTCCGATAGGGCAGGGAGGAACAAGTCGTCTCCATCGTCGCAGGCGGTGATTCCAGGGCGCCCGAATTGGGGGAGACACCCTGACGGCGCGCTGCGAGATTGGAGCGCGACGAACGCTACATTGCCCTCGGCAGAGCGCTATGGCCGGACCGCTCGACCTTCCCCAGCAGAAAAATATATGCGGCAATGCCGATGACAAGGTAAATTGCCGCGACGCGGAACACCCATACGTAGGAGTGTGTGACGGCAACGAGATAGCCGGTGATGATCGGCGCGGCGATCCCCGAGATCTGGTTGCTAAAGTTGATGATCCCGCCCACTTTGCCGACGTCGTTTCTGGCGGCGATAAGAGACGGCAATGACCATCCGACCGGAGCGGCTGCTGACAGGCCGCCGATGGAGACGCCGATCCACACGAGGGCCTGCGTTGCGTTGTGTGCGTGGCCGGCGCCAAAAATGCCCAAGCCAAACGCCGTTCCGCCGATGAGAACGGTTCGCCGCACTGCGCTCCCATTCCAGCCATGCTTCAACAGCAGGTCCACCAGCCAGCCTCCGATGGCGAGATCGGTGAAGGTGGCGAAGAGCCAGGGAACACTGGTGTAGACAAACGAGTGCAGAAGGTCGATGTGGAGGTCGAACGAGAGATAGCTGGGCAGCCAGGTCAGCAGTAGATAGAAAACGTAATTGTAAGAGCCAAAACCGATTGCGAGTCCGAGCACCTTGCGGTCGGCAAGCAGATGCAGCAGCGATGACGCGGGTTCCTCGGCCCGGACGCGGCTTTCAGATTCCCGGTTTGCCTCCTCGATGTAGCGGCGTTCGACTGCGCTCAGCCGAGGCTCGTCGCCGGGGTCGCGGTAGATGCGCCAGAAACAGACAAAATAGACCGCGCTCATGAAGCCGGTGAGCGCAAAGCTCCAGCGCCAGCCGGCTTCGACCAGCACGAAGCCCATCAGGGGAATTCCAACCACGGAGGCAAATTTGCCCGCGGCATCGAAGAGTGAGGTCGCAAAGCTGCGCTCCTGCGGCGGGAACCAGGACCCGATGGCCTTGGCGTTTGCCGGAAACGTCGGAGCTTCACCTACACCGAGCAGGAAGCGGGCAGCGAAGAGACTGCCGAGCGATGGTGCGGCCGCTGCGCCGAATGTCGCCAGGCTCCACAGCAATGTGCCGGCACGGCCGACTCGTTTGACGCCGAATTTGTCGAGGATGACGCCGATGGGCAACTGGAGGGCGGCGTAGGTGATGTTGTAGGCGCTCGAAAGATACCCGAAGGTGATGTTGGAGATGCCGAAGGAGACGATCAGAGCAGCGTGAGCGACAGAGAGGTTGATGCGATCGAAGTAGTTGACAAGCACCCCGATGCCCAGCAGCCAGGCGATCCGCCAGCGGTACATGGGAATCCGTTGTCGCAACTGCGCTGTTTCTTCGGCCAAGGGAACCTCTTCAGGTTGAAACGGAATCCGGGACGACTTCGGCCTTAAGGTTTTGCAGCAACTCGGTCACGATTCCCTCACGGCGAGTCCTTGAAGCAGCTTGAAACCAACGGATCTGACCTGACGCCGATTCCCGGCATGTCATCCGGCAGTTGGCTGTCGGCCGGTCGAAAACTCGCGCTTTACGCCGTCGCACGGGTCGCGCCCGTCGATATGCCGCCATCCACCAGAAGAGTCTGGCCCGTAATATATGCGCTTGCGTCCGACGCCAGGAAAACCACCGCGCCGTCCAGATCGTTTGGCTGGCCAGGACGTTTCAACGGGATGCGGTCAGTGATGTACTCGACCCACTTCTCGTTCTCATACAGGGCTGCGTTCTGTTTCGTGCGGAACCATCCTGGCGCGAGGCAGTTCACGGTGATCCCCGCCGGTCCCCACTCGTCTGCCAGGCTCATGGTCAGTTGTTTGATCCCTCCCCGGCTCGCGCAATATGGGGCGATCCCCGCATATCCAAACACGCTCGTAACCGACCCGATGTTGATGATTCGCCCGGACCCGCGCTTCACCATGTGCCGCGCAAACGCCTGTGCCACGAAGAACGATCCCCTCAGATTCGTCTCCAGCACCAGATCCCAATCTTCAGGCGTAATCTCCAGTGCCGGCTTCCTCACGTTGCAGCCGGCGTTGTTCACCAGAATGTCGATCTTGCCGAAGTAGTTCCACGCGCTTTCCGCCGCCTTTCCAATTCCATCGACGTCTCGCACGTCTAATTCCAGCGGGAGCGCCTTTCGGCCCATCGCCTCGATCTCCTCCTGAAACGGCTTCAGGTCGCTGAGGCGTCGGCTGGTGATCGCCAGATCGGCGCCGGCTCGTGCGAGCGCCCGGCCCAGGTACTGACCAAGTCCCCTGCTGGCGCCTGTCACCACGGCCGTCTTGCCGGTCAAATCGAACAGAGTCTCGCTCATCGGCACTCCTCAGGGTTCCAGAACCACCTTCATCAGCCCAGGTTCGCGCGCATAGAGGCGTTCGAACCACCGAATTCCATCGCTCAAAGGAGCCGCCGCGGAGACCAAGGACTCAACCCGCACAATTCCGTTCTGCATGAGAGAGATACACTCCGGATACTCCCCGGCTGAGGCACACGAACCCAGCAGACGGAGCTGGCGGTTGACCACCCTCTGCAGCGGAATCTCCACCTTGGGCGCGAAGTTGCCAATCAGCGTTACTGTTCCCCCGGAGCATACGCTTTCGATCGCTGTCGCGATAGACTCCCGCGTACCGACCGCATCGACCACCAGTTCCGCCCCCCGGCCATCCGTAACGCCAAGAACCTGCGAAACCACATCGGACCCCGTTCCAAGAAAGGTGTCCGTCGCCCCCAGATCCCGCGCCATCTTCAACCGGTTCTCGTCCACGTCCACTGGGAAGACACGCCCGCATCCATAGTGGCGAAATGCCTGAATGGCCAATAGGCCGATCATGCCGGCGCCAATCACCACCGCCGTCGAGCCCGGCCGGATCGGCGTGATCTTCGCCGCGTGAACCGCCACCGAAATTGCTTCGATCAGGGCAGCATGGGCAAACGAAAGCTCGTCCGGCAGCGGATAGACGATCCGTGCAGGCACAGAGACATACTCGGCAAACGCCCCGTGACGCCGGTATTCGTCGCAGGAGACCCCCAGCACCTCCCGCTTCTCGCACAGATTCACCGCGCCGGCCTCGCAGAACCGGCACGCCCCGCAAGAGATGGTCGAATCGAAAGTCACACGGTCGCCCGGCTTGAACCTCCGCACATCGCTCCCCACGCGGTCGACGATGCCTGCGGCTTCGTGCCCCATGATGATGGGCGGGATCCGGCGTCCGGTGCTGCCGTCGTAGCCGTGCACATCGCTGCCGCAGATGCCGCACGCCTTCACGCGGATCAGCACATCCTCAGCCCCGATGTCGGGGACGGGAACATCTCTGAGTTTCAGTTCCCGATAGCTCTCGAGGAGGAGTGCTTGCATGAAGGTAAAGATAATCTGTAGTTTGATTTCCGTCCAGGATGCTCCCGGGCGCATAGCCAACCCGAAGCCCGTGGCGAAAACTGCTGCGCCCCGTCCTTACCGCCAGACAGACCGCGCCGCTCAGTGGCTCTGGGCCAGATTCGCCAGGCGCTGCTCGACGATCGGTTTCCAGTGAGCCTCGGCGCCGGGTTCCATCCCCGTCGTCCGTCGCAGCGCGACAGTGAACGCCGCGCGCGCCCCGTCTAGGTCTCCGGTGGCTGCGAGCGCATTCCCCAGCGCGCGGTTGGCGTCGAAGCCGTTCGGATCGAGCGCCGTGGCGATCTTCGCCTCGCGCAGAGCCTCTTTGGGATTCGTTCTCAACTGCGCATAGGCCCGGTCGATATGAGCCAGCGCCTCCGCCTCCGGCAGCGCCTGGTCCCCGTAGTAGACCGCGATGCTGTCTGCAATCACTTCGTCCGGCTCGCGCACAAACAGCCGATGATACGGATTTCGCACCCAGGTCCCGAATTCGTATCCGCTCAGATCGGACACGCTGATCAGGATGGGCCCGTGCACTACTGGCGCCACCTCGATTTGTCCCCCCCACTGCGTATCGAAGGTCGGCAGTAGTTGGCACGGAATCCCATAATCGCTTGGCATCAGCACCGGCGCGGCAAAATAGGCGAATGCGCACTCCTTCACCTGATGGCGGTCCACCCATTCTTTGGTCCACTTCAACTGCTCGGCCCAGTCTGCGGCGGAGTCGGAGAAGTACCGGTGGCTGTTCTCCGGCCCGCCCCACAGCGCATTCGCATAAGGCACGTAGTGTGGAAAACTCCGCACCGAATCGGCAGCGTGCGCCACAAGGAGCGCTCCCACAACCCACGCCCATGCTTTGCGCCTTTGCGCGAGCCACGCCGCCGCCGCGGCAATCAGGGCGAATACAAATGGAACCATGGGCAACACGTGGCGGATCCCAATATTCAGCGGGCAGGCCATCGACACCGCCAGGTAGAACAACGCTGGGATTCCGAGGAACAGCAACTCCCGCCAGTGGCGCACCTTTCCTGTTGCGTAGACGCCGATGGCCAGCGCCAGCAGCGCCAGCGTGCCCAGCGTCCATTTGGCCGAAAAAAGGGCAGGGAAGTAGAACCACTGGCCATGGGTGTAGATCTTGCCGAAGATGAACGTCGGCCAGTAGCCACCTACGTCCTGCACATCCGCCAGGCCGAACAGGTAGCTCTGCGGCAAGAGATGGTATTGCCAACAGAACTGGATGAAGCCGCGCATCGGAGCGGGCAGCGATCGGGTCGCGTCCGCCAGCGTCGGCAGAAACACCCCTTCTGCATGCATCGTGTAACGGAAGCTGTACACGCCCCATAAAGCCGTCAACGCCACCGCGCCGATAACCAAGAGTCCTAGCGCCATCCGCGCCATATCGCTCCCGGGAAACCTGCGCGCGGTTCTCCAGCGGAGGCCCAGTTCCGCCAGCGCAAGGAGCAGGAACAGAGGTGCCAGGGCCAGCGTCGAATGCTTCGTGGTGAGCGCCAGCCCGGTCACCAGGCCACAGAGCGCCGCCCTCTGCCAGCTCATGGATTTGGCGAAGCGATAGAAAGTGTAGATCGCGGCGAAAAAGCCGCAGGATGCGCCCACGTCCGTCGCAACGAACGGCGCGTGCGCCACGAAAGAGGGGTCGAAGACAAACAGCGCCATCCCGATCAGGCCGGCGGTAACGCCGAACATCTCCTTGCCCGCAGCGAACAACAGAACCGCCAATGTCAGCCCGAAAACCAAAGACGCCATGTGTACGCGGAAGAGCAGGTCGTCGGCGCTGTACTTCCCGCCGTACTTTGGATCGTTGCGGAAGATCAGCTCTCGCCCGCCGCCATAGGCTTCGCCTTTGAAGTACGTGCCATGGCGGGGCGCGGTCTTCAGATCGAGCGGGACCAGGGGCAGCGTCGCAACCAGCTTGACGAGGGGCGGATGTTCCGGATTCAGGTCGTATTCGCCGTTCTTCCAGTTCATGTACCCCGCGTAAATATGGTCGCCCTCATCCCAGCTGGGCGACTCCTGCCGGGTCGATAGCGCGACCTCGCCGATCATCACCAGAATCAGAATCAGCACGGCCATCGGCACCGTGAACTTGTTAAGAATGCGGGCGATTGTGGGGGGAACGGAGGCGTCTCCGGGAACGGCGCGGTCGATGCGGTTCATAAGGCCTGACTTTCCAAGGCGGCAGATTCACAAATTGTACAGAAAGCGGGGGAGCCATTGGCGACCTGGCAAGGCGCGTCGTCTTGGCCGGAAGACTCAGCAGTTAGCCGATCCCGATGGCCTTCACGATCCCAATAAACTAGCGCGCCCCGATGAGATAGCGCAGGATGCGCTCCCAGTTCAAGGCCTCGTTCTCGTCCCGGTAGAGCGCGCTGAGACCCGGATCGAGATAAAACGTCCTCGGGTCGGGCGCCGGTTTCGTGCCCATGTGCAGGTAGCTGAGCATCTTCCGGACGGCCGGTCCGCCGGGGGTGTACGGCCGGGCAGATAGCTGACATTTCAGACCGGGCACATCCCTGACACTTTTTCCTTCTCAGGAAAGTTCTGGTTTTTGTCTTGGGGTCGAGGGCAAGCTTGCCCTCGACCCCAAAA